>DEBL01000283.1 GCA_002348535.1 Deltaproteobacteria bacterium UBA2957
CTAAAGCATTTTCATCGGATGGCTTTGGACTCGAGCAAACAGCAATTGGTGGATTGAGTGATGAGGCCCTGAATACCCTTCGCGACGCTTCATCAGATGTATCGATCGCATCCGGTCAGACGCTGTTCACTCAGGGCAAAGCCGCCACACACATTGTTTGCCTACTTAAGGGTACAGTGGCCCTCCATCGAACGCACGGTCGAGAGCAGTCCACCCTGTTGAGACTGCTCGATGCAGGGAGCACCATTGGACTCGATAGTGCATTCGGATCCGGTGTGTACTCAAACTCAGCCATCGCCCTGACCGATTGCTCGGTGAGGTACATTGAGCCCGAAGCGCTATGCAGCCTGATGACCAAGAGTCCCGAACTGCTTCGTGCCCTTCTTGGTCGACTCGCTGCCGACCTTCAGGCCTCCGATGAGGCTCGAGTGAATGTGGTTCATTTGCAGGTCCGCGCCCGACTCGCAGCTCTGTTGCTGGCGCTGCGTGATCGCCATGGAATGGTGAACGACTCCGGCGATCTGGTGATAACGCTTCCCCTGACTCGTCGAGACATGGCTTCCGCGATCGGTACCCGGCCCGAAAGCCTAAGCCGGGCCATCAAAGCGCTTGAAACCGCAAAGGTCGCATCGTTTCATGGCAAGCGAGTGGTGGTCAGTGACCTCGATGACTTGCTCGACGAGGTCGAACAATAGAGCCTCGAATGGCTGCATGAGTCGTCCGTCTACTTGCGAACTGTGGATGTTTACGCGAGTATCGAGATGGAGATCGACATGAACAACAACGCCTTTTCGAACTTGGTTCTATCCGGGCTTGCCCTATCGGGGCTCGCCGGCCTTTCGCTCGTCGGTTGCGATGCCATCAAGGAGACCGTGGGTCGAATCGCACCCCCGGGCGCCGAGTTTCTCGGGGTCGACCTTGTCGAACATCCGTCGCCGCGCGAGCTGGCAAGGTACGGATGCTATTCCCTGCTCAGTGACACAGTGTGTGAGGCCGCGAACCTAAACCCCATCAATAAAAACAAGCTTGGATTTAGCTTTGACGTGGGCTTCGACCTTTCCAACAACAACGACCGAGTCCCGATTCCGCTCGTAGAAATTCTTTTGGCCACGAGTGTGTACGAGGATGCAAACCTCGGATCGGTATGCGTCAGCTTCTGCGACCCTGACGCTGAAGATTGCAGTCCTGAGGCCAATGCCGAGGGCGGATGTGACGCAGAAAATGCAGAAGATGTAACCACGCCCGCCGACATCATCCCAACCGTTGAGGAACTGACGTCCATTGCAACCGATGTGGCAACTGGGGACTATGAAAACGGAGACTTTCGTGTGATTCCAGCCAATGAGAGCATCGAGTCCCACATCATTTTCGAATTCAACGTCGATACCATGCTCTCCCTAACCGAACACCTCTTGATTGATCTGGCGGAAGACCTCATTGCGGGCGATGCAGTTGCCTTGCAGATTCCGTACACCATGGATGGCACGCTCTTTTTTGATGTCCCCGACATGGGCCGGCACGCCATCGGATTTGGACCGGTCAACGACCAGTGGGACCTTTAGCGGCATCGCGACCGCGCCGGCCTCTGGAAACAGCAACGCCCCGTCGGTGCATCGATAAGTGACACACCAACGAGGCGTTTTCGCGAGCAGCCTCTCGGCTGCTGCACGTTACTCTTGAACGGTCTTGTCGTTGAGCGCAGCGTAGTACTTCAACTTGGAGAGGGCAGAACCTCCCACGTAGTACAGCCGCGCCAGCTCATCGATGGTTGCGATGGGCTGCGCAAGGACAATGCTCTCCGCCGCGCGGCTGTGAAGGCGCAGTCCTTGATCAAGTTCATACTCGTTCAACTCATTGGCCAAGGCAACTGTAGCGTCGGCTTCCTCAACGGTGAATGCCACACCGTCGTAGATTCCGAGGATGTCTTGGGCACCGGGGACCCAACCATTGCGGGCTGCGAACTCAATCATACGATCAATGGTTCGGGGCCCTACAAACCGAACGGCATCGATTTCGTCGACCGTGTTGTAGATGTCATCATCGGAGGTGCCCCACAAGCGATCGCCACCGTCGCGGTGAGCGACCAAGTTTCCAGCGGCTCGACGATCGAGACGCACCGTCTTGTCGAGCAAGTCGAAGGTGGTGCCCTTGTCGTTGAGGAAAGCGATCAGGCCAACGCCTTCTGCGGTGCCTTCCCAATTTGAACGCGCAGCGTCCACTTCATTGAGGTCATCATCGATGGTGGAACGAATCTCTTCGGCACCGGTGTCTTCATCCTCGTTGGCGCAGCCAGTACCGAGGGCAAGGAGAGAAAGAAAAGTCGTCATTGTGGACGCACGTGCGAACATCAGGAACTCCTGTTGCGCCGACCTTGGGGATGGGGTCAGCGAGTGGAAGAACCCGCGGATTTTACTGTCGTCAAATGGGGGACACCCAACGTGCCGCCACGGACCCCATCAGACCGGAACTGGCGTCTATAACGGGGAAAAAAACCCGCAAGTAGAAAACGCAAAAAAGATCAGCGAATCCAGACCGAAGCGTCGGTGCCGCATCCTTCGGTAAGAGCATCATCCACATAGGAACCGGCACCCATACCCAACGAATCAGGGACGCCCACGCCGAAGATGATCGATGCCATTGCGGCACCAAAATCAATATTAAATGCGAACCCAATGCGGGCCGCACCGCCATCGCCCACAAACCATTCTAAACTCACGGAAGGGACGGGCTCCCCGAGGCCGCTATCGGGCTCGTTGGGCACGCCTGCATCCTCACAGCGACTCATAAAGTCGTTGGGATCCCCAAAATTAGGCCCCACAGACACACCCTCTGAAAACTTGGCTTCCCCACCGTTCAAGGCCCAATGAAGGGACTCAACCGGTTCTTCAAACTCCGGCGTGATGTAGCAGGACCTCTGAGATCCATCTTCTGGACATATCCTCACTCGATTGACCCTTAGGGCACACACCCCTGGGTTGTATCCAGACGCTTCGTACCCATTTGACCACGCGCCCACGCCCTTGGTATCGGTGCCGGTTTCAAGCGATTCACACCGTTGACCCCACTGATCGGCGGTCATGCTCCATTCCCGCTCGCCGTCGTCCCCGTTCACGGTCAGCACCTGCATCCATGCAACACTGTCGACCACCTCGCAGCGAGCCTTGTAGGGATCAGCTATCGGACCCGCAGGGGCAAACCAATACACCCCGCTGCCGGTGTCGGACACATCGTCACAGGACTCCGCGGGATACTCGGGTGAGCTTCCAACTAAAGAGCCCTCAGCCGAGCCCGTGTCGTCAATTGGGTCATCGGCTTCCTGAACAATATCGATGTGCGCTCTTGCCGGTGGAGCCAGCATTCCATCGACTTCCTGCTGTACGATCACCGTCCACTGTTCGCCATCCGTTGGCTCTTCTTGATCGACGGTTACCGTCCACATCGATCCTTCAGCGGGCTTTTCTTGTTCCGTAACGACCGCTTCAATGTCTTGGTATTCGCCATCAATGGACCACCATGAGACCAAGTCGCCGTTGTGCCTCGAAGACACTGTTATCTCCACGGGACCGGTCGGAAGAACCTCGAGGGGAGCCTCGATGTCGGGTGGGTACAGTGTATGCGTACACCCCAACCATGCCGTGAGCGCCCAAAAAACCATCATCGATTCACCTTAAACAGCGGGACTGTCACCACAACGCCAGCAACCGTCGCCGCAGCCCCCACACCCGCGATCGCGTAGCCGAGTGTGGATCGAGAACGCGAGAGCATTGCATTTTCATACGCCTTATTCACCCGGTCAAAGTTTCCGCTCTGTGCGGCGGATTGGAGGCGCTGTTCCTGTTCTTCCACTGCATTCCAGGATGCCTCACCGACCATGAATGCAAACCCGGTTCCCGCTGCGACGGCTGCAGTGAGCGTGGCTGACACCCAGGCCGACGGCCGGATGCGAACCGGTTCGAGCAGGGCAGCATCGGTCTCCACCACCGGATCTCCACTCGACTTTAGGTTTACCCATGCGGGAAATCCAGATGCAGTCTGCCAAAGCGTCTCACCGGTAGCAATGTAGACCGGTGTCCCGCTATCAAAGGTCATCGCAATCACACGTGACAGCTCTTGCTGGC
Organism: Deltaproteobacteria bacterium UBA2957; assembly: GCA_002348535.1. GTDB lineage: Bacteria > Myxococcota_A > UBA796 > UBA796 > UBA796 > UBA796. The sequence continues at coordinate 4,119 of DEBL01000283.1, forward strand.
CGGTTTCCGTATTCACTGCCGAAAGCGTCTTGGTCGACAAGGACTGCGGCACCAAGAGACTCGGATTCGATTCTTGGGCAATCGTGACTGAGTAGCCCACGACACTGCCGTCGGTCTGAACCTGCAACAGATTGGACCCCACGGGAACGGATATCGATCCGGATGAAGCGTTCGCCAGCGACCCGTTCAAGAACAGCGATTGGTCAGGTGTCGGGCGCGGTACAACATCGAGGGCCACCAGTTTCGCGTTCTTCAGTTCCAGTTTTGCGGCATCAAACAGGCGCTTACCGAGCGTGAACTGAGGGTCCCATTCGAGCTCAGAATTGAACCGGGCGGCGAAGGAAAAATGGTCGAATGCCGAGGGATCTCGAGTCTCCTCTGCCAGCACACCGCGGAGCAATCCAATTCGAGCCCCCAAGTCAACCGGTGCGACCGATGGCAAGCACCCCAGCATCGCCTGAGACTGCTCTAAAAACGCCGACGCCTGCTCCATCTCTTGGTAGAGCAGACGGCTCTCCGCAGCGCTCACCTGAATGGCTACATTTTCCACCGTAGTGGGGTCGCCGGTGCAGACTTCCATCGCACCCGGACCTTTCCATGCGGCCTGCTGAGCGCTCAAAAACTCATCGAAATGAGTCATCCGAAATTCACCCAGTTGAAGTTCAGAGTGGCGAATCACCTCGGACTGCACTGCATCCGGGTCTGCTGAATCGTGAAGCACCACGGGCTCTGCAAGCGCGCTCTGGATCACAAACGACATAGCAAACAACACGGTCCCGGCGCCTCTTTGATGGCCCTACCGTAGCACGCCCGTCAGCACTTCTTCAATTGGCTGTCGATGAAGCGAAAGCAGGCCTTTAGCGACTCGCCAGCGGGCACCACGACTTGAGTGCTGCCGTACAACCCATCCTGTGTGCCAAACTTCAGTTCGCGACTGCCCGGTTTCACCGCTGTGGTGACGGTATTGTTGATGAGATTGAGCCGCTGACCATCCATGAACACAACCGAGATTGGCGGAATTGCGCGAAGCACAAGCGTTGTTTGTTGGGGCGGAAGCTGTGCAGGATTTGAATCCGCAACCGTGGGAACCGAATCTGCAAGCTCTTCCGCTTTCGGCTGGGGTTTCTTCGGCGATGCCACTGGCGGGGACTTCGCGTTTTGGACGGGTTCGTTCGGTGGCGCGGCGACGGGCGGCTCCGGC
>DEBL01000311.1 GCA_002348535.1 Deltaproteobacteria bacterium UBA2957
TCACGGTTTCATTTTGGCGACCAAGCCACTCTCCGTCTCGATGCCGGGCTGCACAACATGCTCTATGTTGGCACCGCATTCGGCGCGGTTTTTTAACCACAACCGACTGCATCCATCGTTTTCAGGTTGCACTCTTCGCGTAATGTGCTAACTGCCGTGGTCACTATTTTTGGCCCCAAGTTGGGCCCCCATGGAGTACACCTTGATTCTGGTCACCGTTCGAGAGAATGAACCGTTCGAAAAGGCCCTTCGGCGCTTCCGCCGCAAGGTCGAGCGCGAAGGCATCCGCAAGGACATCAAGAAGAACAGCTTCTACTTGAAGCCGGGTGAGAAGCGACGCTTGAAGCAGCGCCTTGCTGAAAAGCGTCGGCGCAAGTCGATGCACCGCGCCTTCAAACGCCGATAGTCATTCGTTCCATCGTGTATTGAGCCCTGCTCGAAGCAGGGCTTCTGCGCGTTGGATCGCAGCATTATTCTCGAGTGCATCGACCTCACCGGGTTCCGACGTGACCACGCGGTTGAGGAGTGCTCTCCATTCCGACTCTCTCTCTTGCGGAGCACTCACGAACTCGGCGAGGTCAACAATCGGAGTCAACCGCTCTGGCGAAATTCGAGATGCGTGACCGAAAGCGATGCGTGCGCCTTTGAGATCGGGCTTCAAGGGGGCCGGCGGCACAGCAAGCGCGAGCCCCAGTGCTGCATAGGGCCGGCCACCGTCGTATGTAGGGAACACCTCGACGGCCCGAGTTGCCAACATCTGGACAGCCTCAATATCGATGGACGCCCCGATTACCTCGCGTTCCACCAACCAACGTGACCACGCAATGCTTGTCCACGTCATGCAGCCGATCCGGTCGCGCTCGAGCGTCTCAACCGCTCGCCGGGTCACTTTGCCTCCAGCCGCGGAAACCAAGCCACCAAAGGATGCCTCGAGCATCAGGCACTGAAACCCATAGCTTCGGGCCATTTCGTAGCCATCGGCGGACGGGCCTCCATGACCGTACTCAAGTACCGTAAACGCCCGTGCCAAACGTCCGAGCGGCTTGGGCTCAGCTGGATACCGCTGCGTGCCTTGTTTATAAAACTCAATGGCTTGGCCCAACTGGGCACTGTCCGTACGGTTGGAAAATACTTGATCACCGCTTCGAATGAGTCGTGCTGCCTGGTTCGACCGCTCACGCGGTCCCGTCACACAGGCCGCAAAAAATACGGTGCCCAAGACAAGGACGGACCATCTCAGACGGGGTGAGGAAAGAGGCTTCATTTCGACACCATACCGGAACCGGAAAACAATCAACAAATGCAATGATTTATTGAGCTTGACGCGGCAACAGATTCTTGTGAGACTTTCCTCGTACGCCCGGATGGTGAAATGGTAGACACAGGGGCCTTAAAAGCCTCTTCCTTTCGGGGAGTGCTGGTTCGACTCCAGCTCCGGGCATGGTTTTGCAGCACATGGATGAAGTATGGGTAAAGTCATAGGAATCGATCTCGGCACCACCAACTCAGTTGGCGCGCTCCTCGAAGGAGGAGAGACCCGGGTTATCATTAGTGAGGAGGGCGGCCGCGTCACACCCTCGGTGGTGGGATTCGCCAAAGACGGCACCCGGTTTGTTGGTGAGATCGCAAAGCGGCAGCTCTTGATCAACCCGCAGGCCACAGTTCATTCGCTTAAGCGGTTTATCGGGAAGCGAATGGATGAAGTGGACGGCCTTGTGGGCTTGGTGACCTACATCGTTCAGGCGAACGAAAAAGGCATGGCATCGGTTCGGGTCAACGATGATGTGTATACGCCCCAAGAATTGTCAGCGCTAATTTTGAAGAAAATCAAGACCGCAGCAGAGGCGTACCTCGGTGAGCCTGTCACCGAAGCGGTGATCACAGTTCCTGCATACTTCACCGATAGCCAGCGCCAAGCCACAAAAGATGCGGGCACCATCGCTGGACTCGATGTCCTGCGCATCATCAACGAGCCGACCGCTGCAGCCCTCGCCTATGTGCATCAGCGTCAAGGAAAGGCTCGAATCGCGGTGTACGACTGGGGTGGAGGTACCTTCGATATCTCGATCTTGCAGGTCGACTCTGACATCGCAGAAGTCCTCGCCACCCGCGGCAACAACGTACTCGGCGGGTCGGATGTAGACCATAAGATTGTCGAATGGCTGGTCTCGGTCTTCGAGGACGAGACCGGCGTAAACGTACGCGGCGATACGGTGGTGATGCAGCGGCTTCGTGATGCAGCAGAACGGTCAAAGATCGAATTGTCGAGCACCACGACTTCGCAGATTCACCTGCCATTCTTGTTGTCCGACGAGACCGGGCCAAAACACCTTCAGGCCACACTCACGCGTGAACAGTTCGAGGCAATGGCAGCCGACCTTTTTGATTCGACAATTGAAGAGTGCCAAGCGGCGATGCACGATGCGGGAATCAGCGCCGGAGACATCGACGAGGTCATCATGGTGGGCGGTTCCAGTCGGATTCCGAAAATCCAGACCATGGTGGAAGAACTCTTCGGCAGGGCGCTGAACAAATCCTTTCATCCCGATGAAGTCGTCGCCATTGGGGCTGCTGTTCAAGCCTCGATATTGGGTGGGGACACAAAGGCCGTCACGCTGTTGGATGTCACCAACTTCTCGCTGGGTATTGAGGTTCAAGGCAGCCGAATGGCCATCCTAATCCCGAAGAACACCACAATACCCACCGAAGCCACACGCCTTGTCTCGACGGTGCAAGAGAATCAGAGCACCGTTAAGATTCACGTTTTGCAAGGCGAAAGCGACAACGCGAACGACAACGTGTCGATGGGTCAGTTTGAGTTGCACAACATCCAACCGGGTGCCCGTGGAGAGCCGAGAATCGAAGTCCACTTCAACATCGATACATCCGGAATCGTACGGGTCAGCGCTGAGGACAGTCGCTCTGGCGTATCCGACGAGATTGAGATCGCGTCCCCGATGGGACTCTCGGAGCAAGAGATTGCCACGCTCCAAGAAGGGCTTGACGGCTCCAACAACGAAGAACTTGAAGCCCTTCGTGATGATGTCAATCTGCACATTTCGAGTCTGGAAGCGAAGCTCATCACCAAGGGTGACCAAATGGACGTCAATGATGTCCAGCGAATCAACAATGCCTTGGCTGATGCTCGCGCTGCACTGGAGAGCAAAGAACCGCGCGAACTTGAGGCGGCAATCGGCACGCTCGAGAACCACGCGAACCTATTTCCGGCCTAGGCCGAAGCCATTTGCGGCCAAAAAAACCCGGCACATGCCGGGTTTTTTTAGCTCAACCGTCGTTCGTTACCTCGACTCGGACAGTGGACGCACCGTCGGGGCGGCGTCCGTGGGCTCCGCCTCTTCACCGGACTCCCCTTTCTCAGCCTCCTCTGCTGCCTTTTTGGCCTCTTCCTCAGCCTTCTTCGCGAGGTACTTGGCCTTTTTCTTGAGGTGCTTGGCCAACTCCTTTTCAGTCAGTTGGGCTTGGTGCAACTCGTCCCAATCCACGACCGTGTAGGGAAGACCAAGGTCCTTGGCGGCTTGTTCGGTGTACTCCAGCGGACCAAGGACTGTGATGGTCTCGTGTCCCACACAGGGGGACAGCATGGCTGACAGGTCATCGTTGTCGATCGACGCGAGGATGTTGGGCTGCTTCTCGAGGTAGTCGAGGCCCCGTCCCGATGAGACGGTTCCAACCAAGTAGTTCAGCATCTGGCTGGATGACTGCTGAGCCAAAACCGTCTCGCGAGCGCGGCTCCACTTCGCCGTTGCAACCACCGACTCGTCGATTTCTCCCTTGATGCCAAGGTCAATCAAGTCGAGGAACGTGCTGATGGCGAACTCAGCGGCATCGTTCTGGAACAGACCCGATATGTACAGGGCATTGGCACCGCCGGGGAGGTTGCGGTTGTAGGCATAGGCACCATAGGTGACACCCGCCTTCTCCCGAAGACGACGCCACGAGATTTCAGACAGCGACGATCCGAGAATCTTGCCCGCAAGGTAGTTATCGGCGTCCCAGGGCTCGATGGGACAGGCCAACGTGACGTCTGTCTGGGTCGCTGTCGGCTTATCAAACAGAAGCACCATTCGCTCGGCGCGATGGGTCGGCGGAGGCGGCGCATCGATGGAACCCACCTTTGTTCCGGGTGCCGCTGTCCAGTTCCCAAAGTAATCGCGCACAATCGCCTCGCTGGCGTCAAGGTCGGGCAGCTTTCCAACGACTACAAGTGTAGAGTTGGCGGGCTGGTACTTTCTATTGATCCAATCCGAGACCATCGAACCGTCCCAATCGCGCATTCGCTCGTAATAGGCCCGGTCACCCCAGTGGCCATACGGGTGGTCCGAGCCCCAGAGACGCTCGGTGGCCATGCGGCTCGCCCATCCATCGGGCGCAGACTTGTAGTTGCCTCCCTTCGAACCGCGAATCCGTCGCTTCACCCACTCGCGCTTGTTTGCCATTCGGAAATCCACCTCACCCGTCTCTCGTCGGATCCGGCTGAGGACCGCATCAAGGTTCCCACTGGCGCCGCCGGCTTGGAGCACTCGACCGTGCCCGGCACGTCCTTCGCGGTAGTACCCGGCGATGGACAGCATGCGCTCGGTGGCGGGCAGCTTGGTGCCGCGCACGTGCATTGCCTCGGCAAACATGTCTATGCCCTCGACATCGCCAGAGTTCGAGTCGCCGTTCACAATCAGCGCTGCCCGAACCATCGGAGCCTCACCGTGTGGCATCATGATGACTTCAAGACCGTTGTCGAGCGTGATTTCACGCACCTTTGAGCGGTCCGGCTGAACGACTTGCGAAGACAACTTTTCTCCCGTCATGTCGCCCATGGCGAACAACGTCTTCATCTTGTCGTCGCGAGACGTGGCATGGTAATCCTGACCGCCGTCGCCGCTCTGCGCAGCCGCCTCCATACGCTCCCGCTCCTCCTTGTCCATGGGTTCGACAATGATGGTGACCATGCGGTCCCGTGTGAGCCACCTCCGAGCAAATTCTTGCACAGGGAACATGCCGCTCACGTTGTTGATGTCATTCATCGAACGGCTGAAGTAGCGGACGTCACCCGTAAAGTGAGCGTCCATCGCAGTCGCGGTTGCTCGTCCATACAGCGTTGCGACCTCGTCCACAGAGTTCAGGATTGAGGTCATGCCGTTCATCTTGGCTTGGTTGAACGAGAAGTCCATAAACCCACGGTAGATCTCGCTCTTGTACACTTCCCGGTCCCACTGCAGGTAGAGCGCATCTGCGGCCTTGTCGGCCAGCTTCTCTCCGCGGTAACCCTCCGCAGGTTCGATGTAGCAGTACACTTCGCTGGCATATTCCGAGGCATTGTAAAAACACCCCAGACCATTGATGCTCTGCTCGTCGTTGGAGTACTCCCAGCTTGGGACGATGGTTCGATAGATGTAGTTGGTCAGTTGGTTGGCCGCGATGCTGCCAATCATGTCGTCACCGCAGTACCCGCCTGGGGTGGACCAAGCGACCACCGTGGTTGTCTTTTTGACCTGCCCCTTAACGCGCATGGGTTCTTGGCTGGTCGGCATGGGCGGGTCTTGGCGCTTGGAGCAATCAACGCGCTGCTTGGCGCCCTTGCCACCGTTTGCTTGGATGTACTCACCCAGCTCGACGATCCATGTGTCCAGAAACTGGTTCCGAGCGCGCTGATCCTTGAGCCCACGGTACGTCTCCGCATCCTCAGGGGCCATCAGCAGGTCTAAGTCTTGCTCCCATGCCTTCATCAGGAGACCGAAACCCTCTGAAAGTTCGAAATCACCGACCACAACGATGGTCGTTTTCTCGGGCACGTAGTGTTCGGCGACATACTCCTGCGCGTCTTTCAGTGTGATGGCACTCAGCGAGTCGTGGGAACCGATCACGCTCCGCGTGTACGGGTGGCCTTCGGGGTACAGGAGTTGCCCCGCTACCCGGAACGCATCGCCGAGCGCTCCGTTCTCATCGCGGCTGCGTTTCTCGTTCCGGGCGATCTCCACCTCGAGCTTTACGTCCTCTTCGGTGACATTGGCGAGACCGTCCTTGAGCCGTCGCGCTTCGATGGCCAGCAAGGCTTCCAGTGCGTCCCGGGGCGCAATCGTCATGTAGTTGGTCCAATCGGTCCACGTCGAGGCGTTGAATGAGCCGCCGAGTTGCTTGATCAAGTCCATGTTTTTCGGCAGGTCACCGTGCTGGGCTCGGAACGCAAGGTGCTCGATGACGTGCGCAATGCCCTCGCGACCGGGCTGGTCGTTCTCAGACCCAGAGTCGATTACGGATGTGACTGCAACCACCGGCTGGCTGTGTTCCTCTTGGAAGACCACGTGGAGGCCCGATGGGAACGGGTAAGATACGAGCTTGATTTCATAGTTGTCGAGCTTAAGTCGGTAGTCTGCGGTGGGTACCTTCGACGCCTCTGCGGGCGCTCCAAACAAGAGGGCAGACATAAAAATAAGGGCTTTAGACACGTTCATGACATCCTCGGACGAAAATCAATGGCTGGAATCAACTGATTGTAGACCCCACGCCGCATTCCCCTCCTATGGGAAACCATCGCCTGCGGCAATCCCCGAGCGGGCGGCTTTACAGGCACTCGACACTTCAAGGATGCAGCAAAAAAAACCCTTGCCGAAGCAAGGGTGAAGATGGTGGAGGTAAGGGGACTTGAACCCCTGACCTTCTGACTGCCAGTCAGATGCTCTCCCAACTGAGCTATACCCCCAATGTGACAGGCCGCTCCAGCGGCGCTCCCGCCTTCTATTGCACGCCCGAACACCTCGCAAGAATTCGACTATTCTTCCTCACCGATATCCGCGACGCCATGCGCGGTCGGTCCTTCTTCAGCGAGCGTGTCGATTCGGCCTTGGAGTTGCTGAATGTGCTCAATGTGAACCGCCAAACCGGGATGTTCGATCTCGCCGGCATTCACCAATGCAATCGCTTCGCGACCAAGCTTTTCAAGCCTCTTGTCTCGGTCTCTACGCAACTGCCGCATCTCCAGTTGGTGGCGACTCATCTCTTGGATGCGACCGACCTCGTGCTTGCCGCGGACGGATACAAAGCCGAAGAACTCCCGGACAACCTCCGCAAAGGATGCGGTCTGGGGCATGTTTGGTTCAGCACTGCTACTGGAGTCTTGGTCGGGCATCACTCCCCTCCTCTCACCTTCACCGCACGCGCGGCGTTTTGCGGTGCGCCGTCATTCGGCCAACTCGGTTCAAGACGCCTTCTTGGATTGCTTTCCTTTTGGCGTCGCGTTCCATATCCGCGTGGCAAGGACCAGCCCGAGCAACGATATGGGTATCATTGAGACCGGCCAACTGAACCAGTTGTCTGGGTTGGCTGCGACCTCTTGGATGGTATCGTCTGGAAGAATGATGCCGTACGTTATCGACATCACAGCCGTTCCTGCGTACACGAATCCGTCGATGATGCCCACGGCGACACCCACATTCTTCTTGCCACCGAAGTCCATGCTCGCGGTGCCGCTCAGCATGCCGTGTACGCCGATTACGCACACGCTCATCAGAATCACCAACCATGGCAAGAAGTCCGTCTGGTAGGTGAACGTCATGATGATGGAGCCGATCAACATTCCACCGTACAAGATCGCTGCAACAGGTCCGCGTCGCGACTGGAAGACCCGGTCTGAAATCACACCGGCAACCACACCGCCCATGATCCCAGCGCAGCAGAGAAGCATGCCCCAGTTATCATACACAAAGGAATCCTTCAGACCCAAGACGGCATCGGTCTGCTTGGCGTACGACCGAAACCACTGCATGATCGCTTGGCGGAGGAAACCAGAACAGAACTCGATGCTCGCGATAATGATGATGACCGGGTTTCCGAGCATCAACTTAAACACGGCGATGGCACCGAGTTGCGGACCCTCATCACCACTCGATGCATCGGCTGTATCGAAATCATCGAACCCAGCCCCCCCGGGCGTGTTCCGAACCACGAAGACGTCGATCAACCAGAACGCAACCAGCAGGACGGTTGGGATGAAGAACAGGTTCTCGAGGCTCATGCTCTCGATGATCATGTACCCGACATCGAACGCGAAGTAGATCCCAAGCGAGATCAAGATGCCGAAGATGGCCCCGAAGACTCCACGCTCGCGCACATGGAACCACGGTGCATTGCACTTCACAATGGCGACGGCGCCAAAGCTCTGAAAGTACATATTGATGGCGTACAGCGCGCTAAAAATGGTTGTTAGGTTTGTTGCCAGCAGGGTTTTGTCCATGCCCAACAGCGGCGTGTCATTGACAATCGCTTGGGTCACGAGCCCCATCAGCAAGTTCATGACGGCGGCGCCTCCCGCGCCGACGAGGATGGCAAACTTACCGCCCAGTCGGTCCGTGAGCGGCCCGTTTATCAAGAATGAGGAGCCGTAAATCGCGGTTCCCCAAAAGAAAATGGTTGCGAAGTCGGAGTTGGTCATCATTGGGGCGCCATTGAATTCAATGTCGCCGAATGCGTGCTGACTGACCTTGATGTTGTAGCGGCCCATGTACAAGAAGGCGTACGTCAAACCCAGCGGAAGCCAGTTCATGACCCGACGGCGCCGAAAAGCATCGGAGTGTTCGACGCCCTCAACCCGAGGCAGACGAGAAATAACGATGCCCACAACCACCAACAAAATGGCGATGGGCGCAAACTTATCCATCCAAACCGGCATACCGGCCTCCTTACCGATCGATTCGCTTCATTCGTCGATCGCTTGGGGCCTTAATTGGTCCGGCCTTCGCACGGTCTACTGCTGCCTCAAAAACTGTGATCCCGGCGGTTTTCAGTTGCGCTGGCTCAAAGCCGAGGTTGTATCGCCAACGGTCTGCGACGTAGCTATTTGTAGCAACGGTGTACACTTGTTGTGGCTCCAACGGTTGGCCGCCGACGGTCACCGAGACGATCGATGGAGCCCCAGAAACAACGGTCCACTCAACCACCATGCCGCTCAACTGCATCACTGGATGACCGCCATTCAGGTCGGCTCCGGCATTCTTAATGGCCAGTCCAAGCAAGTCGTCGCCTGATGCCTCAAACTGCACCACATCGTTCGCGAATGGGAACACCCGATACAGGTCTTCTCGGTTTACCGGCCCCTCTGCCAACCCCGACCGGATCCCGCCTGGGTTGTAAATTCCAATATCGCAAGCGGCAGCACCCCGAACCATGTCGGCAGCCCACCGCCCGAGGGAAGTCTCTGCCTGTTTGGATCGCTCTGAGAACGCCTGAGGCACAACACTTATGGATTCCGCAAACAGGGCGTCCAACCGCTCGGACCATGTCTTCATTAGCGTTGCCGACGCCTCTGGGGGCTCGACCGTTCCCGGGATGAGGTCGATCAGTTGAGCCTTGAAGTCGACAATCTGGCCATCGACCACTCTCATGTCGGCGACCCCCAACTGACGACCGTAGCTGCCCGCCTGTACAATCCACGTGTCGTTCACGCGCACGGGCTCGGTCAACGAAGTGTGCGAGTGACCGCCAACGATAAGGTCAATGCCGTCGACGGCCTCTGCCACTCGCTGATCAACAGACAAGCCCATGTGAGTCAGGGCCACGACGAGATCGACCTGCGGCTCTAAAATGGCGACCTGCTCCTTGGCAACCTCCTCGACGGAACGAACCTGCATGAGATTGGTTGCGTCTGTACCGGTGAGTCGGGCGAGGGAGTCGGTTGTCAGTCCAAACACACCAATTCGCAATCCAGCCCGCTCAAAAATTGAGTGGTCTTGGACACCAGCGATGCCCGGTACTCCCGACCCATCCACGGCATCAAGGTTCGCGGACAACACAGGAATACGACTTGCCGTGACCAGCGCCGAGACGTGGTCATACCCGATGTCAAACTCATGGTTCCCAAGCACCCATGCGTCCATGCCCGCCTCTTCCATGAAGTCGAGCATGGCGCCGCCCCGGACGCCACGGACCTCGAACTCCATGAGCGGTGTTCCCGTCATGATGTCGCCACCGTCAAGAACGAGGACGTTGTCACCCCCCCACCGTCTGTGCAGTTGTTCAACGTGACCGGCAATCTCTGCAAACCCGCCCACCTCGGGTTCCCCCGCAATCCATGGGGCCGCATTCGGGGCGAAGTGTGCATGCAGGTCGTTGGTGTGCGCGATCACCAACCGGTCTGAGGCAGCGTTTACCGGTACTGGCGGGTCGACTGGGTGCGGCCCGCAAGCGACCAGAACGACGAACCCCGCGATCCGCATCATTTCATGCGCTCCAGCAGGTTCTCGATTTGTCCGTCGTCGACCATCCCATGAAGGCGATGTAGAATTGCTCCATCCGGGCCCACAAGCCACGTTTGGGGTATTTGCTGCTCTGTGATCTCGAAGGCATTGAAGAAGTCGTCGGGGTGGCCGTCCACGACATACTGGGGCCAGTCGATGTTTTCCGTTTTCACAAAGTTGTAGACTTCGCCCAACGAGCGGACCACGTCACCGTCCTCGAACGCATCCCAGCTGATGCCAACCATTGGCCAATCCGACCGCTCAGCGAGGCGACGAACAGCCGCTTTCTCTGCCATGCAGCTCTCGCACCAAGTGGCCCAGTGGTTGACGATCATGGCGCCCCCCGAAAGGATGCCGGCCAGCGCGTCGGCGTCCGCCGTCTCTACTCGATCATCGTCTGTGTCATCTTCAGCCGCGTCAGCGTCAGACTCATTGCCATCGCCGGAGGACCACGCTCCCGGAGAAAGTGGGGGTTGGACGGGCCGCTCGCCCTGTCGCTCGAACAATTCGTGACGCGCAACCAGCGACGAGATGCGTTGCACAACCTGTTGGCCAAACTTTCGGAGCACGGTCTCCCCTCCTGATTCTTCCGCTTAGCCCGTCGATCCGGTGCATGCCGGTGACAACAGCGCGACACCCGCCCGATTTCCGACTACCATGGCCCCATGACAAAGATCTTCGCACTGCTGTTGCTGATGGGTTGCGACCGCAAACTTGATGCCACAACCGAGGAATGTTCAGACGACCTTGAGTGCCTCGCAGCCGACGGCGCGAGCCCGTGCACCGACTGCGATCCAATCTGCCAAGAAGACCACCTTCCGACCGAGGACCGGCGGCATTTATCCGATCCCATTGATTACGAAATCCGGCCTCCTGCTGGCGGACCGCACCACCCTTGCTGGTACGACTGGGGCGTCTACGAATCTGAGGTGCCCCCGGAGCGCTGGGTTCACAATCAGGAACATGGGGGCGTTGTATTCATGTACAACTGCCCCGGTGGCTGTGATGCCGAAGTTGCGGTGCTGGTCAGCGCCTTCGGGTCCAAAGAACGAGTCATCATCACGCCGTACTCCAACATGCGTTGGAGATTCGCCGCCTCAGCATGGGAGCGCCGGATCCTGATGAACTGCCTCGACATCGACAAGCTCTCGAGGTTCTACGACGCTTATTTCGCGAAAGCGCCCGAAGATGTTGCCTCAATGGCTCCCGGTGGGTGCATGGATGAAGAGGAAGAGTCCACGGGCACCGACTCGGGCGACAAAACACACGACTCGGGCGCTGCCGGCGACTCCGGAGCATCAGTCGGGGATTGACGCCTTGGCCTCGCCCCAGACTCGCCACTCGTCGTTTGCATACCGGTAACCCTTCGCACTGATCGGATGGTTGGACTCCGCGACCATCTTGGCGATTCCTATCGAGAGGATGCGGTCAAGGGATGGGTTGCCCGGAACCCAGGCAATGACAACACCGGGTACGGGCCAAGCCACCACAACTGGAACTTTCGCGAGGGCCGTCAAGACACTGGGCTCGATGACAATCAGTCCTTCAAGTCCATCATCCAACTCTCGGGTCCAGTAGGTTCCAATCTCCGCAACCGTTTTCTGCTGAAACCCGGCGCGGCTTTGATGCGATAGTTTCACCGTTGGCGCCACCACCGTGGCATCGGCGTGCGTGGCATACCGCCATCCTCGTTCAGTGAGCACAGTCGCACACACTTGGAGGTCTTCCGCTGCGGATTTACAGAGCAACTCCGCAGCGGGACCAGAAATGGCACGCTCGACGGCGTGAAGACGGTACTGTTCCACCACATCCGAGGGCTCTACCACCGCACCGACCTTCGGCGCCGCGAGAGCAGCAGCTCCGACGAGCCAGATCCCCGTCACTCAGAGACGGCCGACTCATCAACCATTGGACGCACTCGCCGACGGAATCCAGACACATCCGTATCCTGGGCCTCCATCAAGTCCGACAGCTGCTGATTCATCTTGCGTTGACGAACACACAATGACTTGGCCATTGCATGGATGAGCTTGTACGCGGCGACACTCTCCTCTTCAATCAACATCGTGAACAGATCCGAAGGGAATCGAAATGCAGTGACGTCCCCTTCAGCGATCACACTGGCGCTGCGCGGTGAGTTGTCCAAAATCGCCATCTCGCCGAAACAGGCGTGGGGCCCAATCCGAGCAACCTCGCGCGCAGGCGCAAACGGGTCTCGTTTTTCAACACGCGCCACGCCGTCAAAGAGAACATACCAAGCGCTGCCTTCATCGCCCTCACGGAAAATCGGTTGGTCAGTCCGAAACCGCTGCAGTTGCATGATTTGTACGATGTCGCCCAACTCATCGGGCTCCAAATCGCAAAACAAGCTTGTCTCCAAAAGGAAATCAATGACCTGCTCTAAGGTGAGACTCTGCTCCATAGTGTCCTCGCTTCGGCACCAGTTCTACCACACATTGTCGATAGCGCGGGACATTGGTTGCCTCTGGGGTGTCTCCCCATGCCGGTCGCGTTACATCTGGCATCGCCAGAGGAGAGCATCCCGATGGGAATTCGTGACCGGTTGATTCGCAAAGTGAAGAAAGTCGCTGCCGAATTTAGTGGCGAATACGCAGAGGACGCCCCGGAAGAGCAGCAACCCTACGAGAGACCCGGTGTGCCAAACGAGAACGCTGAAGTTGTCATGGCCAAGCTCAACCGACCGAAGCGCGCACGGAAGAACCGTAAACCCAAGCCGTCAAATGAGACTGACTGAGTCGCAGCGCCAACAGCAGTTGGGCAGCCGATGTCGCCGCAGGCCGGCGGCATGAAAAACTGAGGGTTGGTCCCGCCCACTCGGCACGCTACACTTTCAGCAATGTACATTTTGGGACTCAGTTGTTTTTATCATGATGCAGCCGCGTGCCTGCTTCGCGATGGCGTGCCTGTTGCGGCGGCATCGGAGCAAGCGTTCACCCGCAAGAAGCACGACGACACCTTTCCGGCGCATGCCATACGGTGGGCTCTCGATGAAGCGGGAATTGGCATCGAGGATGTCGAACTGGTTGCGTTCTACGACAAGCCATTGGTCAAGTTCGAACGGATCCTAAAGAGTCACTTGGCCTCGTTTCCAAAGTCGTTTCCGCAGTTTGTACGCGGCATCCCAAGTTGGTTCGCCACCAAACTCCGCCTCGATAAGCTTCTCGCGAGAGAGTTCAACTACAGCGGCGCCATCGTTTACGGACACCACCACCTATCCCACGCCGCCAGCGCATTTTATGCGAGCGGGTGGGACGAGGCGACCATCCTCACCGTCGACGGTGTCGGCGAGTGGTCAACCGCCACATGGGGGATCGGGCGAGGCAATAGCATTGACCTTCTTGGGGAGATTCGTTTCCCGCACTCGCTCGGGCTGCTGTACTCGGCGTTCACCGCCTACCTTGGGTTCAAGGTAAACTCTGCCGAGTACAAGGTGATGGGGCTCGCTCCGTATGGCGAACCCCGATACGTCGAGAACATCAAGTCGATGTTCCACATGAAGCCCGATGGGACCTTTCGCCTCGACATGCGCTGCTTCGATTTCGATCATGGCTTGAGGATGTACAACTCGCGATTTGAAGAGGTGATGGGACGCCCTACGCGGGCGATGGAATCGGGTCCCTTGGAGCAGTTTCATAAGGATGTCGCCCGGTCGATCCAAGAGGTGGTTAACGAAACCATGGTCAACCTCGCCGCCACGGCAGTCGAAGCCACAGGCGTTCCGCGCATCTGCATGGCCGGCGGTGTGGCGCTCAATTGTGTTGCCAACGGTCATGTGCTCAGAAGCGACCCCATCGAAGATGTGTTCGTCCAGCCAGCCGCCGGGGATGCAGGCGGTGCCATGGGGGCGGCACTCTGGGCGTGGCACCAGTTGCTGGGCAAGCCGCGAGACTGGCGCATGACCAATGCATACCTCGGCCCCGGGTACAGTGACGAGGCGATCGAATCTGCTCTCGATTCGTTCGGAGCGGTGTACTCCCGCCTCGATCGCCCGGCGCTTCTGCAGCGAACCGCCGAGCTCATCGACCAAGCCAACGTGGTTGGTTGGTACCAAGGTCGACTCGAATGGGGGCCTCGCGCGCTGGGGCACCGAAGCATCCTCGGCGACGCACGGCACCCGGAGATGCGCGACATCATCAATCGAAAGATCAAGTTCAGAGAGGGGTTTAGGCCCTTCGCACCGAGCGTGTTGGAAGAGAGCGTGGGGCAATATTTCGAGATCGACAGAGCCAGCCCCTACATGCTGCTTGTGGCACCCGTTCGCGAGGACGGGACCGCGCTACCGGCCATCACTCATGTTGACGGTTCCGCTCGCATTCAGACCATCAACCGCGCCCAAGATGCTTTGTATTACGACCTGATCAGCGCGTTTCGTGACCGGACGGGGTGCAGTGTCGTGATCAATACCAGCATGAATGTGCGCGGCGAACCAATCGTCAACTCACCGGCGGATGCCTACCAGTGTTTCATGCGAACCCACATGGATGCTCTGGTCTGCGGTCCATTTGTCATGCTCAAAGAGGAGCAACCAAGCATCGAATTGGCCAGCGCCGAAGAAGCCTTCGGACTCGATTAATGCTCCACTGACCGCTTTCTGACAATCGAAACCCTACCGGTGCATTTTTCGCGCTAAGATAAATATTCATAGGAGGCAGCAATGCGCACGGTGCTACTACCTGGAATATTGATGGCCCTGATGGTCGGCTGCGGCGCAGCCGAACTCAAGGTCACGGAAGATTCGTTTCTCGACCCTGATACGGATGGCGATGGACTCACCGACAGTGAAGAAGAAGAGTTGGGGTCAGATCCTGACAACGTCGATTCCGACGGTGACGGATTTGAAGACGGCGTCGAAGCGGACTGGTACACCGACCCAACGAACCCATCGGACCACCCCTACGAAGGCGGATGGCCGATCGATGCTTGCCGCAACGACCTTACTCCGACCGGCATGGCCGAGGGAGATGTCATCGACGATGTGAAGCTGGTCGACCAATATGGCGAGGAGATTCGTATCCACGACTTCTGCGACCATGTGTTGCTGATCGAGCACGCTGGCTTTGGTTGAGGCGGGTGCACCGCGAGTGCACCAGAGCTGGAAGCTCTGTACCGTGACTACAAGGACCAAGGACTCATCGTCATCACCGCAATGACCGGTGGCGCGGCCGTCGACACGCTGGCGTGGGCAGACACCTACGGGCTGACCGCACCGGTGGTTGCCGATGCGCCCGCCAATCTCGCAGGGTCTTGGGGTGTCAGCGCCATCCCTGCGCAGCACTTGATTGGGCGGGGCGGCGTGATTCTCTCGACCAACCAGTACCACATCAGCACCGATGTGATCGATGAGGCATTGGCCCGCTAAGCGGATGATGCCGGCTGAACTGAACGCCCCTGAACCCAGGGGCGTTCGTCGTTTCAAGTGTCATGAATCCGTGGAGTCCTTGTTTTTGGTCGCAAAGACCGGCTCGACAGAGGTACCATCACGTGCCTGAGGAGACTCCATGCTGCCGACCCTGTTTCGCCTTTTTGTTCTGTTTCAGTTGACTGCCACTTCGGCCATTGCTGGACCGGTGCACTTGCTGCCCGCTGGCCCCATGGTCGCCGACGGCAGTTCGCCCGTAACCATTCACGTCTGGATTGCGCAGCTTGACGATGCAGACAAGGTGAAGATCAAGCCCGGCCACGGCAAGATCGCCTCGGTGAAGCGTTTCCCCGGCGGCATCGTTGCTGCCCAATGGGTTCCCGCACGAGAAGGGTCCGCTACCGAAATCCCGTTGACGGTTTCCATTCGACGCCGCGGCCAGAGTCCCGAGGTGGTCACACTCAAGGCGCCGCTGGTTCCGCCGCGGGAAGGTTCGATTGCCGTCACGGCGGCAGGCGAATGGGAGCCCAATCAAGAGGCGGTGCAACTGAGATTCGTGCTGAGCGGAACCTCGGATCAACATGTTTCCGATCGACGGTTGCTGGTGAATGCCTCAACTGGAACAATCACGGAGGCCGTGCCGTTGGGGGACGGAACCTTCTCAGCCCGCTGGACTCCGCCGGCGTCGGTACCGCAGGCTCGAACCGTAATCATCACAGCGGCCGATGCGAGTGCACCGAGCACCATCACAGGATGGACCAGCTTTCCGCTGCTGGCGGAACAAAGCCTGACCTTCGGCGCGACCCCCGACAGTCAAAACGTGCTGATTATCGGTGACCGCGAGTATGGACCCAATCGGTCGTCGCCTGCGGGGACCGTCGCATTCAGCGCGCTCATGCATCCTTCGGTGGAAGCCGGGACGCTACGCAGCACGCTGCCAGATGGCCGCAGCCTCGACGTTCCAGCACCCCTCCCATTGGCAGAGTACCCGCGGGTGAGTTTCTTCCCGCAACCGTCCGCGCTGCCGAGCGGTGCCACGCACACCATTTTGCTTGCCGCCACCACGCCGTCTGGAGCGCCGCTGCGCAACCCAACCATCACTGTTCAGACGGCGACGGCCACCTTGGGCACAGCGGTTCCAACAACCGTCCCGGGTGTGTTTGCGCTTGCGACCCAGCTCAACGATACACCGGGCGACTTGGCGCTGACGGCAACCATGAAAGACCCCGCTGCGCTCGTCAACAAGCTTCAAAACGCCACAGCGACAATTCGGATCATTCCGAACCTCCCCTCTGTTTCCTTGTCTGCGAGCCCCAGCCCGCTCCCGACAAACGGCAAGCAGCTTACGTTTAAGGCGAAGGTCGAGGATTATACCGGAGCGCCCATGCGGCGGACGATGCCCGGCATTTCAGCGCTCCCAGGCCGACTGCTGAATCGAACCGCAAACCGCGGGAATGGGCACTACGACATGAAGATCCGCCCAGAGGGTGACACCGCCACTGCGATTGCCGTACCACGATTCGAAGGCTCCCCTCTTCCGGCAGCTGGCCTCGTTGTTTGGCCTGCCCATGCCGCGGTGGACACCGAAGGAAAAGTGCAAGTCCTCGCCGCTGTAGTGGATGCTTTTGGGCACCCGGTCGCCAATCAAACCATCACGCTCACCGCACCCGGCGGCGGCACCTTTGAGGAGTCGTCAAAGAGTGCGTCGAACGGCATTGCGGTGGCCACCTACACCGCCAGTGCCAATCCCGGACTGTTCACAATCCGGGCCACGGCATCTGGATTCATCGCCAACACTGGAATTTTTCAGGGGGATGCCGTGGCGGGACCGGGACCGGTTCAGAGCGGCGATTCCTTTACAATCGCCCGGAGGAGCAAGTTGGTTCCCACAGTGGGGACGATTCGTGTCAACCGAGAGGTCGCGGCGCCTCCGCCACCGGTCGTCGCCGCTAAACCCACCGTTGCAGCACCCGCCCCTCCACCAATGGCTCGGCCGTTGCCGCCGGCTCCTGCTCAACCTGTCTCACCCGCTGAACAGCCAAACGCTGAGGCGGCTGCGCTAACTCCACCCGCTGAGAGTGCGACCCCGCCTTCAGTCACAAGGCGCCCAATGAAGCGCAGCGCATCGGCCGCTTCGCGTCCAGCGAAGTCTCGAGCCGCTGCAGCCAAGCGCCCCTCAAACAGTGCAGGGTACGACGTCACTGCAGCGCTTCTGGGAACCTTTCATTCATTCAAACAGACGGCCGAGGGCGAATCCGAGACGCTTCCGCCCACCGCGTCCTACACCCGAACGCTAGCGCCGGGTGTCCGCGTAAACGGCAACTACGCCATTGACGACACCCCGTGGACGGTGAGCGTAAACGTTCGCCTGATCAACGACGTTGTCATCGTTGGCGATAAGATCCACGGATTCAACAACTGGTCATTCAATGCGGGTGGATCGTACCGACTAAACAGCATCAACGCCGGCGAACCGTATCTAATCGCGGCCCTCGAACGAACCCAGACAACCGTTTTCCAGTCCACGCAGACGACACCCCTCGCCCCTGCAGCGCAGTCGCTGTATGGCGCGCGCGTCGGTGGTGGTCTCGTTCTTGAGGCAGCGCCCGGGATCGACATGAATGTCTCCCTCTCGGAACTGATGGCTCCGTATCCCATCGCAACACACGTGGGCGCACGTGCATTCAAGCCCATCACGGAAAGTTTGTCCGCCACGGCTGGTATCGAAGCCGATATCAAGCACATCAGCATGTCGATCGACGGTGTACCACTCAAGGTCTCCGATACCGAGATCGGCCTGCATCTCGGCCTTACGTACGAGAGCTTTTAGGTCGGTCCGCCGACCACGGGGTCACCGATGAAACTTTTCGAAAGCGAAGCCCTTGAGTCGGATTGGAAGGCCACATGACTCGTCTCATCATCATCGCCTCGTACGGCATCATCGGTTGCGTACCGCCGGTACGCGACGCCATCGACCAACACGTATCCAGCGACGACACGGGCTCGTGGGTCGATTGCGATGATCCGGTCACCGCATACTTTGATGCAGACCAAGACGGGTTTGGCGACGACGCCATGACGACCCGCGCGTGCGACCTTCCACCGGGTCACTCGGCTGTTGGCGGGGACTGCAACGACATGAATGCATCCATCTTTCCGGATGCCCTCGAGCAGTGCAATCAAACCGACGATGATTGCGATGGGTCGGTGGACGAGGACCTCGAGTTTGCGATGTGGTACCCCGACGAGGATGGCGATGGATACGGCGACGATTCCGGCGGCGTTGTCGCCTGCGATGCACCGGTCGGTTCTTGGACCGTGGTCGGAGGTGACTGCGACGATGCCGACCGCCTGCGGCATCCGGACGCAGATGAGCGATTGACCCGGGATGACACTGACTGCAATGGTGTGAGGGATGACCTACTGGAAACAGACGCCACCATCCGCGTCAGCGGTCTGGAAGAATCGTCAGAGTTTGGACACAGTCTGGCCGCGGACAATGACCTGAACGGGGACGGCATCACCGATCTTCTGGTGGGAATACCGGGATCGGATGCGGTCGCAATCTTCTCCGGCGATGTGGATGACGTGTCGCTGGAACTGACCGAGGCGCTCGCCTTCTTTTCGAGCACCGAGATGGGTGGACGATTCGGGCACGCAGTGAGCTTCAGTGACGATATTGATGGCGATGGAGTCGTCGATATCGCAATTGGCGCCCCTTCCCATGGCAGTGCGGCAGGTGGTGCTGGGCATGTCTTCCTTCTGCTCGACGCCATGGGTGAGGATCCCTTTGGCGACTCATCCGTGCTCGCCGTCAGCGCAGTGCCGGGAGAACAACTGGGTTCTGTGGTGGCACAGGTCGGCAGTCATCCCGAGTTGGGCGTCCAAATCGCGGCAGCGGGGACCAGCAAGATCTTTGGGACCGCGGCGGTCGTTGTGATCACCGCCCAAAACACAGCCAGTCGCATCAGCGCGTCGATCACGACGGAGGTGGGTGGCGCAACCACAGGCGGTGCATTCGGAAGCGCCATCTTGGGGCGTGTCGACATCAATGGCGATGGGCTCCAAGACCTGCTGGTGGGTGACCCGGGTGCGCCATGTGTGTCGGAGACAGACTCCACCGAGGCATGCGGCGCAGTGTACGGCTTTACAGCCCCCTTCCCGAGCACCATATCCGTGGGGGAATTCGATCGGATGACAACGGGCGCATTTGCTGGTGACCAATTCGGGAGTAGTCTCGCAAACGGTCAAGATTGGAACGGCGACGGCAGCGATGATTTCTTCGTCGGCAGCCCGGGACACGCTTCAGACTCGGGGCAAGCGCATGCGCTTCAATGGCCCACAGCCTCTGACGGCATGGACCTTGAACTGGTTTCGATCGCAAGATTTGTGGATGGGGACGGACGCCTTGGCAGTTCAATCTCCGCGGTTGGTGACATCGATGGTGATGGTTCTGGCGAAGTCGCAATCGGTGCGCCAAACCACACGGCCTTCGATGACGAATCGGGTGCTGCATTTCTGTATTGGGGAGGCGTGACCGACGGTGTGTTGACCCCCGAAAGTCGCATTTTGGCGAGCGAGCCCCACGCGGGCTTTGCGTCGATCGTCCACGGCACTCAAACCGTATCGACCTACGACAATGTCGCCATTGGTGTCGCTGCTCCAACTCCGGCCACCGATACCCTCGCCAGCGGCAGCGGATCCATCTGGTTGTTCTCAACCCTTTAGCCTGCGGTCTTGCGGCCGCGGACGGATGGCCCAGATCCGCTATACTCCCCCTGTGCCCCCCAGCCTGCAATCCGGCGATATCGTTGAGCGCTACCGCGTAGAGTCCACTCTTGGAGAAGGCGGTACTGCGCGTGTGTATCGTGTGCGGCACACAACACTCGACACCGTGCATGCACTCAAGGTGTTGACGATAGACCACCCCAAAATTCGCGATCGCCTCATTGCAGAAGGCAAGGCTCAGGCAACGCTCAATCACCCCAACCTTGTACCTGTGCGAGATGTGCTGAGCGTTAACGGTGCCCCTGCACTGCTCATGGACTTTGTTCCCGGCGTAAGCTTATCGACTCATCTGGCATCCTCACTGCCTCACCCGAGGGAAGCCCTGCGGCTGTTTTCGCACATTGTGGCAGGGGTCGCCTATGCCCACTCCCGAGGACTAATTCATCGCGATCTTAAACCGGCAAACGTTCTGATTGACCTCTCCACGAAACCGGTCGTCCCCCTCGTTACCGATTTCGGATTGGTGCGCTTTTTAAACCCGCCCAAGGGCGAGACCCGACGCACCGCAGTCGGCGTAATGATGGGCACATTCGGCTACATGGCGCCCGAACAACTCCGAGATTCGCACACCGCTGACGAACGTACCGATGTCTTCTCGCTGGGTGCATTGCTCTATTGCATGGCGACGGGGGAGCCTCCGTTCGCCAGCAAGGACCAGCTTGAAGTCATGAATGCCACCGCAGAAGGTCGCTACATCCGACTTCGCGACCGGCTCGGGATGCAGTTTGATGAACAGTTCGACACCATCGTCGAACGATGCCTGCAGGTCAACCCGGACCGCCGATACAAAAACGCCGGAGAGTTGCTTGAAGCCATCACGTTGCTCCCCACACCCAACGACCCCAATGCAACGCTCAATTGGGCCTTAGACGACACCCCTCCCCTCAGCCAGCAAGCATCCAGCCGCATTCACGATGCGGCCACCGTTTACCCTCAGCCCACTCCGTCGGGAGAAGACACCGCGGCCCTTATTGTCGACAACAGCGGAAAAGGTCACTTGGTTCACCTCACCGTCCAAATCAACCCCAATGCCGAAGGCATTGTGCCCCCGCCCAATGTGAGTCGCGATGCCGCAATGGCCGCACAAGTGGCCGCGTCCGTCGCGTTGGGAAACGCAGCCAGCCACTGCGAGATCCGTTGGGGATTTCGTGATTTCATTGGCGACGTGCGAGGCACCTCGTTGGGGCTTCCTCTTGCGGTCGCCATTTGGTGCGCAGCCAATGGAAAATCGTTGCCAGCCAACCTCGCCTTCTCCGGTGGTGTGGACATGGACGGAAGCGTGGCCCCCGTGTCTGGTATCCCCGCTAAACTCCGAGCGGCAGTTGGAGCTGGGATGACCGCCGCTTATGTGCCTGCAGAGGGCTTGGGGCAACTGGACCGCCCGGCTGGACTTGATGTGCAACCGGTTCGAAGCTTTGAAGCCGTGATTGCATCCATTTTCGGTTCCCACAACACCACCGTCCGCCGTCCATGGCGATGGGAATTTGCGGTGTTGCTGATTCCATTCGTGATGGCCTTGACTGGACTATCATCGCGCATCGAACCCCTGATGGTAGACCCCATCCTTCGAGCCACGCATGGGCCACTGAAGGCTGACAACACGGCGATTGTTGCGTTTGAACCCCAGCGCGATGCCCGAGCCCTACGAAGTCGCCACGCTGCGACCATCGACGCTCTCGTCGCTGGGGGTGCGAAGGCGATTTTCTTCGATGTCATCCTCCTTGCAGAGACAGAGCACGACCCATCGATCGCTGCTGCAATCCGTCGGGCATTCGATGCAGGTGTGCCCGTCATCCTCCCGCTGATGACCGAGAACGAAGCCGTTCTCTATCCGGAATCCGATGAACTGCGAGATGCGGCATGGTTTGGTGCGGTGCTCGCACAAACCGACACAACATTCTGGCAAGTGAGGCGCGCTCCAATGCGCCTGTATTCGCTTGCGGGAGACGAGGTTTGGCACGCCGCCGCGCAGACTGTACGAGCCCACCTCGGAGTCGATGACCCTCCAATGATCGCCGATGGACAGCTGGTGATTGGACCGTCCCGAAATCCAGTTTGGGCCGACGTCACCTATCTTCACCCCAGCGAACCGACGCCAGTGGTTTCATACGAAGACCCCGGGTCTTTCAACATGGTACGGGGCCGATCCGTCTTGGTTGGGGAAATGGGCGGTGCAGATGATGTTCACCGAATCGACTCGGGAGCTGTGTACGGCGTGGAAATCGAAGCCGCACTGATCGAGACTCTCCTGCAGCAACGCGCCCCTCGAATTGCAAGTCCAGAGGTCAACAGCGCTTGGGCCTTGTTTGTTGGTCTTTGCACTGCATTGCTGGGGCTTGCCCTCCCTCCGAGCCGGAGGCGTTTAGCTTGGGTCGTCCCTGCAAGCGCGCTCGCGATCTGCGTCGCCCTGATCACCGCCGGGATCTTGGTCGCAGCGGTTCCCATGCTCGTCTCATCGGTCCTCGGGATCTGGATCGCAACCCGAACGCACCCTGAAACTTACCGCGACCGACACCCTTTAATGAGAGCATCATGAGTTGTTCTTCTATTCGTTTCCGGTGGTTGTGGGTGGTCCTGATGGCGTGGTGTGCCTCAGCAACGGATGCCCACGCCACTGAATTCGCCACGGTGACTGCCATTTCAGCCCCCGACACGCGCGGCCGGTGGCGGCCGGTAAAAGAGACGGCAGCAGCAGCCCGTATGGAATCCGAGTCCCGCGTCCCGCTCAAAATCGGAATGGCGCTCAACCCAGGAGACCGATTGGTGACCGAGCAAGCGCGTGTCACGGTGCGCTTCGGTCAATCGGAACACCTCACCATTGCACCGGCCAGCGACTTGGTGCTGAGTGAACGTTCCACCATCCAACGACTCGGTGAAATTTACTACCAAGTTCGAAACGCATTCACCGTTCAATACGGCACGGTGCAGACAGCCGTCGAGGGAACTGAATTTGTAGTGGGCGGTTCACCCGAAGCTGTACAGGTTTCCGTCACTGAAGGTGTGGTTCGGGTTGAGAACAACGGCGAAACCGTTCGAGTGCGGCGAGGACAATTGGTTGTCGCTGAGGCGAATCAAGCACCCGGCGAACCCCAACAGATGCAGCAGGCGACCTCACGGATGCTTCGCGCCAAGTCATGGACCTTGGGGCGACCTCGGCTTCGTGTGGGCGTGTTGGCCACGGGCGGCTTGTTGAATCAAAACGGCTCGGCTGCAGTCCGGACCTTCGCCGCCATACGCTTGCTGCCAAGCCTCAATGCAGTGGTTGATGGCGAGCACGGAGGCTCGACAACCAGTCTGCGAACCGGTACCGGCCTCGGTCTAGAGTGGGCGCTCGGAGCGTTTAATGTTGGCGGCAGCGCCACACTTGGCCTTGAGCGTTGGCAATACGCGTGCGGTGGTGAATACGCTGCCCTTCATGCGGGCGGTGCAGCCCATGCACGCTTCAGTGTCGACCTCACCCGGCGCGTGTTTCTGACAGGGCTCGCACGCGCAAGCGCATCTGGGGAGGGACTCGAAGCGTCCTTCGGTTTGGGTGCAGGAGTTTCGTTGTGATTCCAATCGTTTTAACGCTTCTCAGCACCGTATCGGGGTGCAGCATCGTGCTCCTCGACAACCAATGCGACACGGGCCCCCTCGGAGACACGGCACAGGACACAGGCGTCGCTCCGGAAAGCCGCTTCATTGATGCAGGCACCGGAGGCGGGCATACCTGCGGGATCCTCGCTGGCGGTGCCATCGAATGCTGGGGAATTAACGATGATGGACAACTCAATGCACCGTCGGGTGTCTTTTCATCCATTCATGTGGGGCATGCACATGCCTGCGCACTCGACGGCATGGGAGAGGTACAGTGCTGGGGTCGCAACAACCATGAACAAACCGCATTGAGTGGGACCTTTAGTACCGTTGTAGCTGGTGGGGCACACACCTGTGGCTTGCGTGAATCCGGCGAGGTCGAGTGCGTCGGAAGCAATGAATACGGCCAGTCATCTCCCCCAGAGGCCGTCTTTCTCAGCATCAGTGCCGGTGCTACCCATACCTGCGGCATCACCGCTGACCGAAGTGGCCAACAGAGCAGCGTATGTTGGGGGGCGATAGAGCACTCTTCGACGGAAGGCCTCGTCCACGAATCCAGCATTTCCGGAACCGACTGGGCTTGCTTTGAGGAAGTCGACAAAGAAGGAAACACCAGCTACCCCTGCATCGGTGAGTCAGATGACGGGCAGCACGCTATTCCAAGCTCCTTGGAGCCAGGAACATGGACGGCCGGAGCGCACCACGGATGCGGGCTGACCAATGACGGCACCGTCGTCTGCTGGGGCTCGAATGATGCAGGTCAGGCCACTGCTCCGGCCGGACCATACATTCGAGTCATCTCGGGCGGCACAAGCTTGCACACCTGCGCGTTCGAGAAGCCATCCGATGCCGATCAACCGGGTTGGCTCATGGATTGCTGGGGACTCGACGCAGAAAATCAACTCGCACATTGAAACTTTTGCGCTGGGGCCCCCTTGATGAGGCGTGAATTGCTGCTTCATTCCCAAGGAACACAATGCGCGCCGTTTTGCCGAACCTTGATAAGGTGTCTCCATACCGTTCAATCACCCCACGGGAACTTATGGATGCCTCTGATACGATGCCTGACTTGGTCCGGTCCTTCGAGCGGGACGGCAGCAACGCTGCAACGTTGCTGAGGGAGTTCATGCGCCACATCGCCAAGGTCGCTCGCCCGTACCCCGATGCGTACTTCGCTCTCGGTCAAAAAAGTGACGACGCCGTCGATGACCTCGGCAATCGAGCGTTCAGCAGCTGCGCATCCATTGAGAAAGGTCGGTTTCCATTCTCTGGTCGAACGCCCTTTGCGTCCTTTGTTCAAGAGGGGTTTGATGGCCGCACGATTCGGTACCATAGCTTCTACGCAAAGCTTTCGATCACCCGTGAACTGCTCCGCGACGACTACGCCTTTAATCTTCGCCGGAACCCCGTGCTCCGCTGGCGGGCAGAACTCTACGCAAACATCGGTGCCGTTCTCAAGGAAAGCTGCACAGCGGTCCCGCAAGGTCGAGGGCTTCCGCCAAAGTGGAGTCGGAACACCGGCACACTGCACATGGTCCGCCCCATAGAGGTGGCCATTGCTCGAGTTCGTGACCTTCACACCGATGACATCCAAGCTCAGGTCTTCGAAGCACTCAGCACTGCCGGACCTCAAACGCAGTCACGCCTCACCCACATCATCGAGGCTGCAACTGGCTGTCCCATTTCAGAGGACCACGCGGTTGACCCCACCGAAGACAACACTGCCGACCGGATGAGTGTGCGCCAAGCCGTTGCCGAGGCATGGAATGCACTGGAAGACTCCGACCAATCTCTCCTGATCGCATTGGCCAAGGGCTCATCCTACGATGAACTGATTGCTGCAAGCCCGAGCCTCAACAACAAGGTCGCCGTCAGTCGTGCAGTCAGTCGCGTTGGCTCCCTCTTTCTCGAAGTGGTCACAGAAGCGATCGGTGGAACGGCCGATGCCACCGCAACACCGCGCACGTTGATCGAGCCCATCCTCACTGTTCTCGCCGAACTTTATCCCCACGACTTCGCCTAGGAATCCTCATGTCCAACGAACTCTACTCCTCGCTCTTTGACACCAACGTACCCCACGAGGGCACAGACCAATTGGTCGCCGCATTCGCCCAAGTTGGACGATTAAGACGGGCGGCATTCGACCTCGCTTCCGATGAAATGCATGAAGGCATATGGGCCATTGAAGATGCTGCCGAACCGCAAGCCCTGCGATACGCAGCCGATGACCGAGATGAACAAACAGCAACGTACTCCGGCGATGGATACGCAGTCACAGTGCGCAGTGAATCGCAGGCGTGGACCGCAACGCTCGACCACGGGACACCGGGAGCCAGCCTCAAGATTGGCAACGAATGGGTCACGCTGCAACTTGGAAGCGCGGTCGACCTGCCGGTGGACGCACTTCCCGAAGCGCTCACGCTCATCGATTTGACCGGTCGTGAGATTTCTTTGAGTCGCACATGACCCAGAACTAAAGCGCAGACCAGCGCGTCTGCGGCACTCCCGCACTGCTCGGCGGAGGGTTGGCGCCCAGCATGTATACTGCGCGTCGGTTGAGCGGATTATCGACACCGTCGCCGGTCTGCACAGCCAGCCAAGACTCACCAAAACCGCTGAAGAAAATCGGTATATTGAGACCGTTAGCCCGCAACCACTGCCCAATGGCTTGCGCGCGATTCCGAGAAAGCGTGGCGTTGGACATGCGGTCTCCCACGGTATCTGTGCACCCTCCGATGTAGAGTTTCACCGGCACCACATCGCCGTACTTATCCACCAAGTCCGCCACGTCGCGGAGCAATGCCTGCAGCTTGGGTTCCTCAGACGCGTCGATCGACCACAGACCGCTCTGAAAGACCACATCATCGTGAGGGATGTTCACAAACCATGGAGAATAGGTGAAGCCAGCCCATGCATTCTTTGAGTGCACCGTCACGTCCAACAGAACCACGTCGCTTGGTGCACCGACCCACGGGAGCGATATCTCGCCCGGGCCCCCATCAATGGGCACGGTTCGCTTGTCGAGAATCCTTCGGTGTTCGCCGTACGCAATGATGTCTGCACGATCGACTTTGGTGCTGACCGCAACAGTCACCGTGTTGTTGACCAAATCGGCGCGGGCACGAGCCAAGTCAACCTCAAGTTGGCCGGCGTAGCTGTACGACACCGGAACTTGGACGGCCTCGACGTAGCCATCGGTAAACTCGACCCGAATGGTCGCTAACGCTTCAATCACAGAGGAATCCCGCGGCCAATAAAACTTAGCGGTCTCCCCAGCTCCCATGTCGGCGCGCGTAAAGTCTACGGTGATGTCGCCCGCCTCAACCTCGATCCAGAGGCTCGCGGCTGCGCGCGGCACGGTCACAGAAAGCATGGGTTTCTCACCGGGCCCGAGGCTTGGGCTGTAGCCAAATTCCAGTTCCCCAGCCAAAGCGGTAAAGCTCACAAGCAGCGCCATCAATGCACCCATTGTTCGGATCCCTCCAATCTGATGTATTCTGAGAACCTAACGAGGCGAAGGTCAATGAACAGTTTGTTGAGCATTTTGGTAGTGGTCGGTATTGGTTGCGACAAGTTTGAGATTGAAGACACAGGTTCGGGGACTGAGCCGGGTCCGGGCAGCAACACACCACCAGACAACATGCCAACGGAAAACGGCTTGCCCGACTGGTCTTGGAACTTGGACGAAACGGGTTGCGAGGTTCAGCAAGCGACCGGTGTAGCTGGGCCGGGCGCCGCCACCTATTACTACGGCATGTATACCGGTGGGGACGGCAGTTACGTCGGATACGAGCAGTGGCATTTCTTCGCCAATGATGCGTGGGAGGCCAGTGGCGGCTTTGATTGCGTCATCGAGTGGTCCGTAAGCGCGGTGGAAACCGACCCCGGAGCATGCGCTGCGTGCGATCTGAATGTCGCGGTACAGTTTGCCATCAATGAGTCCAAAAGTACGTGCCCCGAAGACCTTCTTGAAGCTGCGTCGGCCTCGAGCTCAGAACGCTACGATATCCTTCGAACCAACGACGGCGACGCCCAGTGGTACTTTGGAGGAAGCGGTGACCAATTCGGCAACGGCAGCTGGCATTCGGAAGCCATGAACTTCATCACGCCGAAGAGCTGCAGGTGGTTTTAAATCCGCCCTTTGCCCTAGTCTTGGACGGCGGCGGTGCGCGCGGCGCCTACGAAGCCGGGGTCCTGCGCTTCATTCTCGGAGACCTTCCGCGGCGCATCGGACACCCAGTTCGACCCGACCTCATTTGTGGCTCATCCGTAGGCGGACTGAATGGCGCTGCAATCGGGGCATGGAACGGGGACCCGCAAGGAACCGTCGAACTGAGCTCATTCTGGAACGAGCTCTCCGTTGCCGACATCTATCGGTTCGAAGCACTCGACCTGCTTCGTTCACCGATGCGCTTGCTTCGCGGACCTGCCGACAATGAACTGGCATGGGTTGATGCACGACCGCTTCACAGCGTGATGCGGGAGTTCTTTCCGTGGGACAAGCTCCGCAGCTGCATCGATGAAGGTCGACTTGGAGCCCTCGTTCTCACCGCCACCGATGTTCACTCCGGTCGGATTATCCAATTCATTGACACCCGTCAGGAATGGGAACCCCTTGACCCACGATATGGCATCCAGCGCGAGTTCACGCGCATCAACGCAGACCACGTGCTTGCGTCATGCGCCATCCCCTTCTTGTTTCCGCCCATCAGCATCGATGGACGAGCCATGGTCGATGGCAGTCTACGGCAGAACACACCCATCAGTCCTGCGCTCCGCATGGGTGCTGAGTACGCGCTGGTTGTGGGAACACGCTATCCACGGCCGCCGGTGGAGCCAGAAGAAGACTCACCGCTTCCCTCAACGCCCGCTCTGCTGGGCAAGGCACTCAACTCTCTGCTGCTCGACCCATTGCATCAAGACATGGCGCAGATCGAGTTCATCAACGGAATTCTCGAGGCTGGTGTTGAAGCCTTCGGTGCCAACTTTACCGAACGCATAAACGCCACATTGAAGACGAGATCGAAGCGTACGCTCCGACAAGTCAAAACACTCTCGATTCTGCCATCAGAGGATTTGGGAAGGGTGGCAAAAACGGTATGGGATCCGAAATCCGTCGACACAACAAAAGGGACGCGCTTCATGTTGTCCCAAATCGCCGGTTCAGGCGAAGAGTCAGACCTGTTGTCCTACTTGCTGTTTGATAGCAGCTACACCCGCATCATTGAGGACCTCGGCTACCAAGATGCATCGAGGCGGGAAACCGAAATCATTGCATTTCTTGAAGAGGTCGTAGCAACTCAAGGCAACTGATTGGTGATGTTGATGACATGCAACTGTCGCCAATCTGCGCCCGCGTTCGGCAGCGCAGTGAATGCAAGGTAGGTCTGGCCGGACACCGTGACCACGTTGGGCTCGCCAGCCGCGACCTTACCGGAGTCAATCCGAACGGTCTTCGAACCGTCGACTCGGGTCATGAATATCTTGTGGGAATGCTCTGGGGCAGAGACACCATAGACAACCCATTGTCCGTCTGGCGTGAGGCTCGGCTGCGCACGAAGTGGAAGCCGCACATTTTTTGCAATGACGCTCTTGCTACCAACGGCTGAGGTCGTCGCGATGTCCCACTGGTCATCCCCTCGCTCGTTGGAGAAGAACACGATGGTCTCTCCGGCATATACCGGTCGGCTCTGGTCACCGTTCCCGCCCACCCATGGACGCGCAGATGTACCTTCGAGCACAAACAAATCTTCACCGCCCCGGTTCTTTCGCGAGTACGCCATTTTTTCGCCCGAGGCAGAAAAAGAGGGTGCCATCTCCGAGAACGGACTCGTCAACATCCTTGAAACGCTGTTCGTGCCGCGGTCCCATACATGGATATCGCCCGCGCCACTCACATCCGACACGAAGGCCACCCGGCGCCCATCTGGAGACACAGATGGCCAAGAAAGATCTCCACGAATTTGGCTGCTGGTGATCAACTCACTCGCGCCCTGCGTTCCGGGAGAAAGCAAGAACAGCCGTGTCGTTCCGCCGGCATTGCTCCCTTCGAATATAAGCGCGCCCTGAGGATGCCAGACGGCTGCCCCAGCCATGCTGCCACCGCTCGAGAAGGACGACCTCGCCCCAGGCAGTTGCGCTTTCGACGGTGCAGCCTTCGCCGAACCACTCATCATTTCGACAACGTAGAGGTCGTTGGTCCCCTCGTAGTCATTGATTTCGAATGCGAGCCAGCGGCCATCGGGTGACCACGTAGGGTTGAATACATGACCAGCGGCGTTGTGCTGGATTTCAGCCGCGGTCGACTCACCCACACCAAGCCCAAGACTCAACGCCATTAACCAACTGAACATCATCCCTCATCCTCCGGACCAATCGGTCCAACCGTTACACCAATGGACCCGAATGGGAACCACCGTGTCGTATCAGAAAGTGCGCCGGCTTGGAGCGAGACTGCCCCGCTCAGGCGTCCAAACTCCATTACCTGTACGCCCGCCCCCATCGCTGCCCCGCCTGCCCGTATGCTGCCTTCCAAGCGACTGTACCGAAGCGTATCTTTCGTGTTTCCGGCGAGCGAGGCGCATGCGGTGGGGTTGTCGATGCAGTCTTGACTCACGCCCGTCACGGACCCCGACCCCAGCCCATACATTGGACCTCCGGCGAGCCACAGGGGACCGATGTTGGCGGTAAGGGCCACCCAGCCTGTTCCGAGGTGGAGTTGGTCGCTCCGAAGATCGAACTGCCCCTTTTCCTCGAGTGTGCCGCCCGCGTCGTTCGGGCTGCCTGACAACCCCTGGTAGCCAACTTGAACGAGGGCACCAAACAGCCCACCAACACCCATCTCCCAGCCAGCCATTGCGAGTCCGCCTGCCCCCCCAAAGGAACCCGGGCCCGCGTCTGCGGCATCCGTGGCATGCGTCCAGCCGGCCCCGAGCGTGGCGCGAGGGCCCATGTAGGTGAAACGAAATGGCTCTTTCTCGCCCTTGAGTCGGGTTCGAACTTCTCCACGACCTTTTTTGTCGAGGTTCAATACGATGGTGTCGCCACCGGGCACAACCGTGAAGGTATGCGGCCCAAAGGTGTACTCACCGCTGGGTAGCAGGCCGTCGTAGGAGCGCCCCTCCGTCACGCGCTGCTGCGCGCGTCCGATGGTGGAGCGCTGGTCCGGCTGTAGCGGCATCATTGCCACGGCAAGGTTGGCTTCACCCTTAAACCGGTCCGGAATGATCAACTCGACCTCTCCATACTGGGCCAAAATATCAGCCAGCCAGTTGGTTACATCCGGCTCAGGCTTGACGCTTTTCGCAAGAAGCAGGCGTCGATACACCAGCGTGACGTTGCCCATCTCTCGTGCGGCCTGCGCACCAAGGTAGTGGTCTTCAAACGACAGCTGAACACCCTTTTTCACCAACGGCGAGAGGCTGCGGTACGTCCGGTCAACGCCTCGCCATGCGCTCCGTTTGGCCAGCCGGGTCATCTCCTCGCTCAACCGTACGTGCTCCGCTTCCGCTTCAGCCTTCGAGATTGCGTGGGCATCCCAGGACAAGGCCACGCACAGGAGAAGTGCAACGATTCGACAAATGCTCATTCTTCCAACCCACCCTGCTCGGCTGTTCTTGGTCCGTCGTGTCCCGTATTGTGGCAGACGTCGCCCTCATTTGGTTCAAAATCCCCACTCTCCTCATCGGGAAACTCAGGAACTGGCCCAGCCCAAGGGTCAAAAAGGACCTTAGAATAGGGGTGCTGCGGCTCATCGTTTCGCGCGTCCAACTCTTCAATGACGCGCCCGTGCAGCATGACTAAAATCCGATCACACCATTGCTTCGCTTCTGCCATGTCGTGCGTGACGATGATGCAGCCCGCATGGTCGGGTAGGTTCCCAATCAGCGCTTCCAACACCGACTCGCGGCGGTCAGGGTCCAATCCACTGGTGGGCTCATCGGCAACCACCAACTTCGGATTCAAGGCCAGAACGCGAGCGAGCGTGACGCGCCGTTGCTCTCCCCCTGACATCTCACGCGGCAGCGCATCAAATCGGTCACCCAGTCCAAGCCGATTCAGCATGTCCATCGCGTCGTTACGCGCTTCGACACGGTTCCGGCCGCCCAACACAGTCAACGTCTCTTCAACATGCTCGAGGGCAGTCTGTTGAGGGTCCAGCGCAGCCATCGCATCCTGAGGAATGTACTGATAATCGATGCGCCTCGGACGGCGCTGCCGTTCGGACATCGAATCCCACCGATCTCCTTCGATCCAGACACCACCCTCCGAGGCCGCTTCTAGTCCCAGAACAATGCGCGACACGGTGGTTTTTCCCGAGCCCGACTGGCCGACCAACGCAATGACCTCACCGGGCATGACATCAAATGACACGCCACGAACGGCGCGAACCGAGCGCGATGGACTCCAAGGCCACGGGCCGGACTCAATGAACGACTTTACAAGCCCCTTGACCTCGACAATCGGTCTGCTCATACCGGTACCCCCGGGAGTCGGACAACGTCGTCAGCGATGCGTCGGACCGTATCCTCGTGGTGCGAAATCAACAGCAGCCCAGCTCCATGCCCCTTGCAAACATCCACCAGAAGTTCAACGACGGTCCGACGAAGTACCGGGTCGAGACCGGTCTCCGGCTCGTCGGCGATTACCAGTTGCGGTTGAGGCGCAACGGCGATGGCCAGTGCAGCACGCTGAGCCATGCCGCCCGAGAGCGCGGC
>DEBL01000115.1 GCA_002348535.1 Deltaproteobacteria bacterium UBA2957
TCGAACCGTTCCGCGCTGGCGGTCGTACGTTCCATAAATAGAGCGCCGCCGAATGCTCCGGACTGATTCGCTTGAAAGGCGATGTCGCTGAAGGCGACAGTCGAACGTCTCACGGCAATCGCACCCCCGGTGGAATCGGCTGCCTCGGCTCGATTGCTCTCGAGGCTGAGACCGTCGATAGCACCGCTGGCGATGCTGTTGAGGTGCAGGCCACCTCCCGATTGACGCGCCGTATTTGAGGCGAAATCCGAGTCGGCGATCGTGAGGTCGTCAGCGCCCACCCAATGCAGCCCGCCCCCTTCACCGTAGATGGCTTGGTTGGCGCTGAATTCACCTGCATTGACGGTCAATGCGGCGTCCTGTCCTGCAATGCCGCCTCCGTTGAACGCCGCACGGTTTCGTGCGAGGTTCACGGCATTGAGCGTGGCCTCACAGCGCACAAGGTTCATTGCGCCGCCGTCGGCACTGAACGCGAAGTTATCCTCGAAGGCGCTGTCGGAGATTGCGACCGCGCCGTCTGCACAGTCAAGCCCTGCGCCGTAGCGTGCCGTGGCGTTTTGGATGGTGAGTTCGTCCATGGTCACCGTTGCGTTGCGGACAAGAATGGCTCCGCCGCGTTCGATGGACTCCGAGCCGCAATCCACCATCACCAATGATGACAACCGCGGGTTGCCACCATTGACTTGAACACACCGGTGCCCGTCTGACACCAGTGTGAATCCGCTGAGGTGTGTGGCCTCAGTGGATTCGTCCGAGATGACCACGACGGGCCCAGAACCATCTCCAACAATGGAAGTAACGCCCGCCCCTTCGGTCGCCACCACCTCTACATCTTTCAGTCCGAGCAGAAGCTGTTCGACATAGACGCCAGGGGCGACCTCTACCCGGTCTCCGTCCGTGCTCACGGATACCGCGGCCCCGATCGATGAGTAGTCCCCGTCGGGACCCACCGTCAAGGTGGCCCCGAGTGCAGCAGTTGGTATGAGGAGAGCAAGAACCATGAGACGCAGTGTAACCCTAAGGGCTTACGACGCGGTGATTCGTGTGCACCCATTTGGGCAGAGAAGGGTCAGGGCCACGGATGACGCGGTAGGCTTGGTACGTCCCGAGGACGCGCTTGACGTAGTGGCGCGTTTCCCGAAATGGGATGTGCTCGATGAACTCATCGGTGGGACAGTTTCCGAACCGCTTGACCCACTTGCCGACATTTCCCTCTCCCGCATTGTAGCCAGCGACGGCGAGGAAAGGATTGTTGTCGAAGTGGTCGAACAGGTAGTGCAGGTACCGGCTTCCAATGGCTAAGTTGGTTTGCGGGTCATGCAGTTTTTTGGTCGAAAAACTCAGTCCAAGCCAACCTGCGACCCGTTTGCCGGTTGCGGGCATGACTTGGGAGAGGCCTCGGGCGCCGGCCCACGAGCGAATGTCGGTATTGAAGCTGCTCTCCTCGCGGACCAGCGCGTGGAATACCCGGGGATCGAACTCGTAGTCTTCTGTGACTTCGGTAATGGTGTCAAAGTAATGGTTGGGCAGCGCCGCGAGCATGATCCGGTCGCGATCGGGTCCGAGGGTGCTCGGCGGATGGTGGAGCAGAGCGCGATGCAGCCGGTCGTGCGCGCGATACGGGTGTGCCCTCGATTGGAGGTGCGTCACAATCGCGACCTCGGATGGGGTCAAGTTTGAGCCCAACTCGGCAAACTCAGCCATCGCTTCTTGAGTCAGCCCGAGCCGAGCCAGCGCAAGTCCGCGTTGAGTGGCGGGATGGGTGTAAAACTCTTTTCTTACCGACCAAGTGTTCCCCGCCTTGGCGATGGGCGGTGTCGATGCGGCGCTCAGGCTGGTCGGATCGAGTTCCGCAAGGCGCGCTGCGGCAAGCAGCGAGTAAAAGCCGGCTGGGTGATCGTTCACCAGCGAAATCAATCCAGCGATTCCCGCGTTGACCGATTCGGTGTCGGGGGACTGAACATCGGGATGTTCTACATCTGGATAGATGCGCCATCGGGATGACCAGTATCGTGCGCCCATCACGTGTACGGGGTCGACGTGAATCGGGACCTCGCGTACCATCCGCTCGGCAACATCGATTGCGGTCTCGGGATCGCCGGACTGGTAGGCCATCCAGGCCAGCCGCCAGAACCCTTCGCCCGCCATGTCGCCTGTGGGGTAGGTGTCTGCTTGTCGCGTCCACAGCTCGATGGCTTGGGCGGGTTGCTCGGCTTCCACCCATGCGATGCCGCCGAGGGCATAGCCATCATCGGCCATGCTGTGGGTCGGGTATAGCTCAGGGATTTGTTGATAGGTCGCCGCAGCGCTTGCCCATTCTTTCTTGCGATCGAAGGATTTGCCTGCAATGTATAGAGCCTTTGGACCGACTTCCGGGTTGAGGCGCACGCACTGAGTGCCCACGCGGGTCAAGACGGCACTCGCCGCAGTGACCTGATTGCGCTTGAACAACGAACGTCCGTGGGCATACTGCACAGCACACCCCATCTCAGTGGTGAGGGGGAACCGCTGCACTCGGGGGGCTACGGTTCCGTTCACGGACGACCATGCTCCAAGTTCCATCAGCCGAATCGCACGCGTGCCGTACTCATCCGCATTTGGTTTCATGTGGTGCGCCATGAGCGCTGTGTTGGCTGACTTCGCTGCGGCACTGAGCGGGTAGTGCATCCAGAGCCTGAGGAGCAAGTGTCGAGCGGCGGGGTTGGACAGTCCCTTCTTCTGGGCCAGTGCCCACAGCGCAATTTCGCCGCTTTCGGCCGGGTCTTCTCGGTTGGCGAGGTCCGCATACAGCGTGAGGGCTTCTTTGGTGGCACCGGATCGTTGGTGGGCCGCTGCGAGCTGCAGCTTGGCTCGTGCTGCAATGGGTTGATCCGCAGGGATCTTACGGAACGCATCGGCCGCCCGGTGAAGGTCCCTGTTCGCCAAGTGAATTTCGCCAATCGTGAGCCAGCGGTAGGAGTCGGGGGCCGTTCGGCTGGCTTCTACATCGGCCAAGTGAATGAGCGCGGTGTCCGCCTTTTCGCCTCGAATCGCAACCCAAGCCCTTAGAAACCCGAGGTCATGCTGTTGTTGCTTCGTGAGTGGGCCGCGGTCCAACCGGCCCAGTTCACCGCCGGCTGCACCGTGATCCCGGGCCGCGAGGGCATCGGATGCAGCGGTTGGCATGGGCAATGCGAATTCGAAAGCGGCTTCCCCCAACAGGACGGTGTCATCGCTGCTCTGTGGCGTAGGGAGCGGCGATGCAGCGGCGTTGAGGGCGATAAAAAAAGCGATCATGGGGAGCGATTCCTCCGGGGTGAGAGGCAGACATTCGGGTAACCCGTAGCTAAGAGGCTGCCGTCCCGGATATGATGGGATCTGATTTTGAAACGGAGACGCTCTATGTTCGGCACAGCTGCCCTCGGCCTTGGTTTATTGGTGAGCCCAGTTCTCGCAGAGGCGACCCCAAAACTCATTCGGTACGATTCATTTGCTGAGGATCCGGAAGACATCATTGTCGGCGCCTATTTCCCGGATCCGGACACCCAATTCGGCAAGTACAACTGCATGGCCCAAGTGTATTCGTTCGATGAGGCGGATTATCCAGTCGTCCCGACTGAGTTGAGAATGTTCTGGGCTGGGGAGGGCGTTGGTGAGCAAAGCGAGTTGCTGCTGAAGATTTATTTTTATTGGTATGAGGGGGACGCGGCAGACCAGTTCACCATGAAAGCCGGCCAGTATCGGCTCCTCGACCAAGAAGTTGTGCTGTTGACCAACATCCCGTTTGACGGTGCTTGGGTCAACCTTGACATGGAGACAAACGGCTTCGACTTTGACGGTGATCCCGACACGGAAGGCAAGCAACCCATCACCTATGGGTCGGTGATTGCCTCGGTCTGCTATGAAAACGCACAGTACTCACCGGCGTTGGCTATGGACACCGACGGGTGGAAGGACGAGCCCCTTCCTGAGGATGATGATGATTTTATTGAAGGCCACGAGACCAGTCAGTTTCGAAGTCTGATCTTCTGGAATGCCGTGTGGATGGACCTCGATAGCTACCTTGTCGGAACCTTTGGCTTTGAGGACGGGGGCGACTTCATCATGCGACTGGTGATCAACGCCAACTGGGATGACTATGGTCAAGAGGGCGGCGGCGGCAGCAGCGGAACGGGTGCCGGCGGCGGCGGCGGCAGCACGGACTGCAGTGATGGCGATTGGGACCTGCGGAGCATTCAACCCGACACAATCGATGTGGGTCTGCGAGAAAATGTTTTTATTGGCTCCACACACTTAATCCCGGCCAACTCAGTCGCGAGGATTGGGTCATGGGAGGTGCTTGATGCGCAAGTGACCACCACATGCGGACTGATCGGTGAAACCGATCCAGACATTGAGCCCGGTACCTACGATGTCACCGTTGAGGCCCCAGACGGTACTGCTCGCGTACTCGAAGATGCGTTCACCGTGGTTGAGCCGGCTTCGGGTTGTCAGTGCGCCACCGGTGGCCGTTCAACGGCGTTGTGGTGGATGCCGCTTCTCGGTCTCGGATGGGTTGCTCGCAGGAGGGGTGCGCGCGATAGTCTGTGACGGTTTCCAAGGTAACGAGACCGTGCGGGCTTACGGCGTAGCCTCGACCACAACACCCGCGTTCGGGAAGGCATCTTCGAGCGCGGGTCGGATCACATCCAAATCACCCGCCACGACGACGATGGCGTCTTCCATCTTGCTGCGAAGGATGGCCGTGTTGACATCGTCCACTGTGGCCCGGGTCGCGCTCACAAGCTCATCGGCGAGGGTAGATGCGGGTAGACTTGCCGCCGCAAGGGCGGCATAGTTGCCGGCGATGGAACGGCGAGATTCCATTGATGCTACAGAACGTGTTTGCCAAGCCCCTTGTGCTTTTCGCAGTTCGTCAGCATCGATCCCGTTGGCGTAATCGGTCAGCAGGGCCCGAAGGTCGACAAGGGCCGGTGCGGCCACCTCATTCTGCACATTGGTGCGCGCGGACAGCACCCCGTAGCTTTTCTTGCCGGAGTAGCGGGCCCGCGCACCGTAAGTGTAACCCTTCTCTTCGCGGAGCTTTCGATTGAGTCGGCTGGTGAAGGTTCCACCAAGCACGATGGCGCCCAGCTCAGCCGCTTCAGCCAGCGGGTCGATCGCGGCCGGTGCCGGCATCATCACCTGAAGTGACGTTTGCGAGGTGCCGGGTTTGTGCACAAAAAACATGCGCTTGTCACCAGTCTGAACGACGGGCGCTGGGATTGCGGGAGCGGGGCTGGACGCAGAGCCGTCCCAAGCGGCAAACTTGGTTTCCAGCGCGGCCAAGATGGTGTTCGCCTTCACATCACCAGCGACGACGATGCTCAGTCCGCTGAGGCCCAATCGACTCTGCCAAGAGGTCGATACATCAGCCAAGGTCAGTGATTGGACAGAGGCGAGGGTGCCCTCTACGGGGTGGCTGAGTGGGTGGTCCGCTCCAAAGTACCGCTGGTCTATGACCCACCCTG
>DEBL01000273.1:0-6244 GCA_002348535.1 Deltaproteobacteria bacterium UBA2957
GGTAGCGCACTTGACTGGGGGTCAAGGGGTCGCAGGTTCAAATCCTGTCTCCCCGATAGTACACAGCCGCCTCTCGGGTAGCCTCCCGGGGGGATCGGCTCGTGAGTGGGCCGGCAACCGTCTAACGGCAGGGCGGATCAACGCTTCCGTGCGAGTACTCGGTATTGGCTCGTGTGGTGGGCGCGGCGAGCCAGCGGCGCGACGACCTGGTCAAGGAGTGAAGCCACCCCGATAAATGGCACACCAATCACCCAAACTGCATTGTGAACCAACCGCCTCCAGAGTGGCGGTTCAGGGAGCCACGGCGCATGCAGAATGGGGGCCACAGCGCGCACCATCTTGATGGCGCTCAAAAACAAGTCATTGGGGCTGTGCGCCTTACTGGTCTGCCACTCGATCGGCTCAAAGCCCGCATTCCGAAGCAGACGGGCCATCTCGACTGTGGGCACCATGACGAGGTGCTGCGGCTGCACCCATGGCATCCACCATCGCCCCAGAAGTTTAGCGAAGACACTGTCAGGATCGGGAACCTCGATCAACAGCACACCGCCATTGCTGAGCACGGTGTGCGCTGCCTTGAGCTCAACCGAAATGTCCGTCACGTGCTCGAGGTAGTGACACATGCTGACCACATCGAAGCGGTCAGAAGTGGTGCCTGCGACGTCGGGGAAAAACCCCCTATGGGTCTCATCCATCCAGCCCCGCGCGCGACCCACCTCGACCGCTTCACCCATATCCAAGCCAACCAACGTTGCATCGCAATGCATGCTTCGCACGTACGCAAACATGTGCCCGTGACCGCACCCCACGTCCAGCCATCGAGCGGGCCGATGGTGGGCAGTCAGCATTTCGTATCGTCCTTCATACAACTCGCGAGCAAACTCAAAGATGGTGTCCATCGAGTGCTCACCCAGCCCGTCGTAGCAGTCCCTGTAATAGAACTCGAGTCCCCGCTGGTTGAGTCGTGGATTCTGGAACCACGCTCGACAGGCGCGGCACTGCGTCATCGTAAAACGACCGGGTTTGTTCTGGTGGTGGTCGACGACAGAGAAGGACCGCCCAAAGTCAGGGCTACTGCAACTCGGACAGGCGGTCATGGGAACTTCAAAAAAAACGTCCGTGCCGTCTGCAAGCAGCTCTCTATATACAGGACGAAGCTCATTGATTTTGGCCAGCCCCGATTTGGTGCTCCGAATCAGCCGAAGCCATTGCGCAATATCCACAGGCAATCGAACAAGACCTTGAAGCCACGGATGACTGAGGG
Source organism: Deltaproteobacteria bacterium UBA2957 (assembly GCA_002348535.1). GTDB lineage: Bacteria > Myxococcota_A > UBA796 > UBA796 > UBA796 > UBA796. The sequence continues at coordinate 1,265 of DEBL01000273.1, forward strand.
TGAAGCCCGAGCGTCGAACGCCCAAGGGCTGTTGAACCACGTACGCAGCCAGTGCGAGTGAACCCGTCACTGGTGCCAACATCACCCCAAGCGCGAGCAGCAGAGTTGCCACCGGAATGCCCAACAGAACCGGACGAATCGAGCCACCGACGACCACTTCGAGCGCGCTCGCCTCAAAGAATGGATTGAATGCATGGGCCTCAAGTTCACGGGCAATTGCAAAGTCGTGCCGACCACCAACACGTCGTCGAACTTCTCTGGATAGGGAGACGAACGTCGCCAAGTCTTTGACCGGCAACTCGGCCGCCATTTCTTCGAGCACTTCACGCGGGGCCACAAAGGCATGCATCGCGGATTCACCCTGTCGTTGTGGATGATGCCGCAGAGTCTCAGGGTCTAGGTGATATGCGAGGCTCCAGAGGGTCGACAGCGACAAGCGCTGGGGCACCAACTCAAGGGCCTCTAAGTTCTGCTCAGTCATGTGGTTCATCGCCGCTGATGCCGTTGACGATGGGACCGAAATTCCAGGAGCCGACACCCAGACCAACCGTTCGTCGAATGGCATATCGCTTGGCTTCAGAACCTCAAGAGATCGCAAACGCTGAGAGATTCGCCGCATGTCCGCGACCAACATCAACGTAATGAATCCCCAAATTATCTCAGCTAGTGCCACAACACTTCTCCGACCCGCTTTAGTACCCCGTCGAGCGTGTGCCGCTTGCCACTATCCGGTGACGAACCACCAAAAAGAAACTGCAATTCCGAGGGCCAACGCCCACTGAATCCATGCGGATCGGTCATCCGCTCTCCACCAAGACCGCCCTATCCGTCCGATTTTGCTGTCGGTGAGGATTGATGGGTCTTGGTCATCCGTGACCACAACATTGGCGCTGGGCATCAGTGATGCACCTTTCATCCTTGCACGCTGCGCTTCGATCAGGTTCGGCACATGGTTGCGAGCATAGCGACGTAGGCTTTCACCTCCAATCGCTTCGCTGAGTTCAACACACCTGTCATGCACTTCCTCGGGGCTTGGACGAACTGTGCCTTCAAACGACAGCATGGTTGTCAGCAATGACGAAACCTCTCGCCACCAGATCGTCCCCCATCGGGGATCGCGCAGCGCTTCAATTTGTTCATCTCGCTTTGCGGTAAACAAATCTGACCGGAGGGGTAGCCGGGTCGCAGACCTTCCGGACAGGAGTTCAATCAGGGTGATACCGAGCGCGAAGATGTCTACCGCTCCGCTCAATCCAGTCTCGTGCCATTGCTCAGGGGCCATGTATCGAGCGGTTCCAAACCGTACTGAGCGTGTCTGCCCTTCGCGGTCGAAATCTGCTCTGGCGATTCCGAAATCCAGCACCTTAACCGTCCCATGCTTGCTCACCAGCAGGTTTGCGGGCTTGATATCGCGATGAATCACGTTGAGTGCCCGCCCGGTAAATGGGCTGACGGTGTTCGCCGCAGCATCGAGAGCACTGGCCGTGGCCGCGACAACCTCCAGTGCAGCCCGAGGCGGAAACGGTCCGCTCCGGAGCAATCGATGGGCATCCACACCCGGCACGTATTCCATAAACACGGCGGGCCGACCTTGAATTTCAATCAGGTCGAAAACCTTCACAATGTGGTCGTGATTCAGTTGTGCCAGCAATCGAGCTTCGTCCCGCTGCCGCCCCACGACATCGTGATTGTTTTCCAGTTCTTCGTTGAGAACCTTTATGGCCACCCGCTGAGCAAAGTTGTCTCGACTGTGAACATCCGCCAAATACACGGCGCCGAAACCGCCTTTTCCCAAGGCCTCTACAAACGTGATCCGTCGATTCCGATGCTCGGCACCATCCGTCTTCATTCATGTACGCTACCAATCTTCAGGCGATGCTTTTTCACCAACTCCTGAACAGACTCGCGTTTGCATCAGCGCGTCCCAAACCATTGCTTTCGCAAACAAATTTCAATCTCTTGGATACCTCATGGGCCCATATTCCTGACATCATTTCGATGTTATCCATTGACATACCAAGCCTTTTCGCGCGATACAGTGCCGCCTATGACCACGAAAGAACTGCTTCTACAACGACCCGATATCCCCGATGAATGCGTCCAATACCTCGTCGAACGAGCGGCTGTTTTGCAAGACGAAGGGCGCGCTACAACAGAGCATGCATCGGCGGCAGACATCGTTCGAGTCGCCGAGGAGCTGGACATCGAACCCCAATACGTTGAGCAAGCAATTGCCGAATGGCGTCTACGCAGTGAAAACGACGATGCGCTGGAATCACGGCAACGCATCCGCAGCCGTGGACGAACCATGATGCGGATCCTCGTGGTCGGCCTTGCAATCGCGATTGCGAGTGCCGCTGCGGTCGCGATTGCGAGCTACATGGCTTTCGGATGGACCGGAATCGCCGGAATCGGTGCCGCAGTGCTCGCTATACTGATGTGGCTCTCCGGCTGAACCTCAGGCCAAATCTGAGCCAAATGAAACAGTCCCCGAGGGCTGCTGGGGATTTTGGGGAGTGCAGCACCCGGGGACTGTGGATGTCAGAGCATGCGGCTTTTAGGCAGGCATCGCTCGCTCAATGACGCGGCGCACAGGCACCGAACTGATGAGTGCAATCCGGTCATCGCCTCGCTCGAGGCGGACTACAGAGTTGTCACGATCAATCTCTACGTATTTTTGAATCACGGCCGTGATCTCTTCCTGCATCGCGTCGAGCTGTGCAGGGGTCAGGTCCACTTGGTCGTGAATCAGCAGCACCTTCAGTCGCTGCTTAGCGTCCTCTTTGGACGAATCCTTGCGGTTCAGAAGTTTGTTGAGGATCTCAGTCATCAGGCCACTCCTTGTACAGCACCGAAGCCCATCCAACGCTTCATCGTGCCCCAGATTCCATTGCCATCGCTAAAGTCGAGTTCCGGTACGTTTGGCTCACCGTTGATGCGGCGACCAATGCGACGGAAAGCCTCGCCGACCACGCTGGACTCATCGAAGACCGCGGGGACACCACGGTTTGCAGAGATAATGATGTCTTCATGGTCGGGAACAATACCAAGCAACGGGATGGCAAGAATCTCAAGGATGTCTTCCTTGTTCATCATGTCACCCTTGCTGACCATCTTGCTCCGATAGCGGTTGATGATCAGGTGCGGCTCTGGAAGTTCTGCAGCCTCCACCATCCCGATGATGCGGTCCGCATCCCGAATCGCACTCACTTCTGGCGTGGTCACGATGACGGCTCGGTCGGCGCCAGCGACGGCGTTTTTGAAGCCTTGCTCAATACCAGCGGGGCAGTCGACCAAGACGTAGTCGAACTCGTCTTTCAGCTTGTTGACCAGCTCCCGCATCTGCGCGGGAGTGACCGCGTTTTTGTCACGCGTCTGCGCAGCGGGCAACAGGTACAGACCTTCTGCTCTCTTGTCTCGGATCAGCGCCTGCTTCAGGCGACATTCTCCTTCAATCACATGGACCAAATCGTACACGATTCGGTTTTCGAGGCCGAGGATGACGTCGAGGTTACGAAGGCCGATATCGGCATCCACAACCGCCACGGTCACACCCTGCATGGCCAGTGCCACACCAAGATTGGCTGAACACGTGGTCTTGCCCACGCCGCCTTTTCCTGATGTCACGACGATGCATTCGCTCATGGGTTGACTCCGGGTGGAGGGAAGACGGCCGAATGGCCGCCAAGGGGGAAAATCAGGCCGGCAACCGGCCCTCGTAGGAAGCAATCCGAATCTCGCCGCCTTCAACCCAAGCAATCTCGGGGTTGAAGACGCGAGCCGGTTGACGACTGCGGCCGAGGAAGCTCGAAAGGCTGCCCACCACGTCGCCGGAAATCTTTGCGATGCCTTGCGGCTCTTCAATGACAAATTGGCTGCCACCACTCGCAAATCCAATATGGTCTGCGATGCGAAGCTGCGGTGCACCCAAGTCAAAACTGATGATGACGGCGCGGGCATCGCCGCGCGCACCGGCGTGCGCCAGACCGCGCAGTGAACCGAAGACAACAATGTTTCCATCGGCCTCAATGTGAGCGCCGGAGTTGACGTCACCGTACACCATGACGTCGCCCGCGAACCGGATGGTCTTGCCGGATCGCAACGTCTTTTCAAGGACCATCACACGGCGACCGGCCTCGGAGGGGACCGGCATGCCAAGGTCAATAATGTCAGTGGTTTCAACCTCGAGCAGGCCATCATCGACATCCGAGGTTGCAAGCAACACATTGCCAACCACCGGCTCGACGCTCTGCTCTGCTTCACCAACGAGTTCTGTGCCGTCCATCAACTCGCCGATGAGGTCCTCTGCAAGGCGATCCACGGATTCGGAATCGGTCTCGGCAGCCAGTTGCTCCGTAATCTCAGGGTCATCATCCTCGATGACGACGTCCACCGAATCAGATGGCGTTGCCCCAGCAGTTAACTCTGGTAAATCTGTGGGAACCGAATCGTCTTCGACTGGCTCAACAAATTCGTCCCCGAGTTCCACGAGCGGGGCGCCAGTAAACACCAAGGGCATGCGAGGCCGTGTATCGAGCGCGGGCGCAATGAGAGGCATTTTGAATGCAGTTTCGGCGTAACGATGTACCGCGTCAGGACTGCACTCTATCGCAATAATCGCGGCCTTAAATCCATCTCGGAGAAGGGTTGAGATTCGGCGAACCTCGAGCAAATCTAGGCGCCGGCCTCCAAGGTTGAGTCGTAAGTTTCGCCCATGCAACTCATCCGCACGCGGCTCCAACTCTTCGGCAATTTGTGCGCGAACCGCATCCCAAGACTGCGACGGATCGACCACCAGAGACCACACCTCTCCCCCCGTCTCTAAACGGACAGGGGGAGCTTCCTCGACTACGTCGGCACCAACGAACAACTCAGTTTGGGTCTGCATCAGATTTCTGCTGGGGGGAGTTTCTGCGGGAGAAGGGATTCTGCGGGAGGGGGGAGATTCTGCGAGGAAAAAGCGGAAGGGGATACGGGGAG
>DEBL01000273.1:6566-17665 GCA_002348535.1 Deltaproteobacteria bacterium UBA2957
GGGGAGTCCCCTTCCGCTGGGGTGGGGGGTCTATGTATGCGCGCCGCTGGGGCGCACAATGCAGGTGTTTTTGGGGTGTCCTGCAACCCCAGTGGAACCCAGCAGACTTGTTACGTCAAGACTTTTGGCAAAGAAAAATTGAATAAAATTCGCTATTCGCTGTCCTGATCGGCTGTCAGGACGTGACTTGACTTAGCAAGAGATCTAATTTTCCATCGGCGTCCATCGCGCGGAGTTCATCGTATCCCCCCACAAAGGTCTCTCCGATGAATATTTGGGGGACGGTACGGTGCCCGGTGCGGGCAATCAGGTCCTTCCGTGCGGTCCAATCTCCCGTCAGGTCAACAACATCGACCTCCACATCCTTCACCGTCTGCAGAAAGTGAATGGCCACTCGGCAGTACCCGCAGTTTGCGCTTGAGTACACTACGATTTTGTCTGGCGCGACCATGCTTCCTCCAGTGATGCAACACCCAGACGATTTTCTTTCATCCGAACCGAATGCTGCAGGTACACTATGTATCATGAATATCGCGCTACTCTTCACGACAATCTTCGCTTGCAGTCCCGTGCCCGCCAAGGTCGCATACACAGACGGCGCCAGCCCTGCGCCACCCTTGGTTGACGAACGCGACCAAGACCCGAGCGACATGGATGAGGATGGAAGCAGCGACGGAACCCAAGACAACGACGCACAGTCGCCCTCGGAACCCGATGGTGAATCGGATGGTGATGACACTGAACCACCCGAAGAAGACGGGCCAGACAACGCCGATGGAATCGCCGAGTGGACCATCATGATTTACCTCGCTGCTGACAACAACCTCGAAGCCGCAGCGCTCACAGATCTCAACGAAATGGAAACGGCCGGCTCAACCAATGAAGTCAACATCTTGGTCGAGATTGACCGTGCAAACGGCTATTCGACCGTTGATGGCAACTGGACTGGTGCTCGCCGGTACCGCGTCGAACAAGATGATCGACCCAACTCCATCACCTCACCGGTGGCTGCGGATCTTGGCGAGGTTGATTCAGGTGCACCGCAGACGTTCATCGACTTTCTGGAGTGGGGCATCACGAACTACCCAGCAAAGCGGACTGCTTTCATCATCTGGAACCATGGGTGGGGCTGGACCCTCGCACCCACGACGGGCCGAAAGGGCGTCGCCTCGGATGACCAATCTGGAAATGACATCTCCGTCGCCGAGGGCGAATACGAGCAAATCCTCCAAGCCGGCACCGAACTGCTCGGCGAGCGATTCTCCATGGTTGGAATGGACGCGTGTCTCATGGCGAACTGGGAAACTGCGCGCGTAACCGCTCCCTACGGCGAAGTTTACGTGGCCTCCCAAGCCACGGAAAGTTTTGACGGATGGGCATTCCACACGGCGCTCCAAGACTTGGTCGACGATCCCGAAATGGATGCGTCTGAGCTGGGCACTGTGTTTGCCCAACGCTTTCATGAGACGGATGATTCCACGCTCTCGGTCACCAACCTCGATGAGTTGACCCTGCTTGATGACGCCCTTGAGTCATTCGCGCTCGCGGTGCTCGCGGATGAAAACCCGAGAGGTGAAGTCCGCCGCCAAGCGCGGCAAGCCCAAAACTTCGATGGGGACCCCGCAGACCGCGACCTCGGTGACTTTATGGTCCGAATGGCGGATGCGTCCGGAAACGCTGATATCGTGGCTGCTGCCGAAGATGTCCGTGATGAATACGAGGGCACCATTGTTGCCAACTTCACCAATGGTGGCTGGGTATCGGATGCGACGGGCTTAAGCATCTACGTCCCCGTCAACGGCGCGGACAGCCAGTACCGACTCGGCTCATGGAACGACATCACGAGTTGGACGTCCATGCTGGATGCCGTCGCGGACTAACGACCGCGACTCCGAAGCCACCGCTCGGCCAACTGTCGATCGGAGGACATCAAGCGTTGCATCGCCGTCTGATTGCCCGTTCGGTCCCACAATCGCAGGAGTTGCATGCCGGTGTTTGTCCGCTTGCCCGGAACCTCGTAGGCACGCTCCATGTAGTAAGCGGCGGCATCAAGCCTCCCTCGACGCTCTTCAATGGAGGCCGCGAGCTTCAGCATGGGAAAAGAGTCTGGAAACCCGTCCAGCACGACCTCGACATGCGTCATGGCATCCGCGTACCTTTTCTCCTTCATGAGGGACACGGCCAGCCATCGGCGAGCTGACCAATCGCCGCCATTGGCCTGCACAGCGCGGGAGTAAAGCCGCTCCGCTTCATCGGTCGCACCGTCGGCCACGGCCAGATTTGCATCGGTGTGATCGCACCAAGCGGGGTCGAGCCCCGTTCGCGCATCGATGGGCACAAACGGAATCAGTGCCACCGGAGCCATCAACGCAACAGGGGCCCATCGCTTCGCAGCCACCCACTCGCGCAAAGACTGAATGCCAAGCGGAGCCAAAACGCAAACCAGCGCCCATGACGCCAGACGGTATCGATCAGAGACGATAAACACGACCAGCGGGAGCTGTAGACTCAGCCACAACACAGCCCACTGCTTATGCGTCTTGAATCGCACACATAGACCCACGATGGCGAGCGGCCACACCCAGCCATAGCGCACCGGCAACCAGCCCAACCATTCGAGGCGCCCCAGCCGCGTTCGGCACCGGTGGTCCTCATTGCGAGGAATCTCAACGTTGTTGATTGACCAAAGCGCTTTCGTCGCCAAGGCCCCGACCCAGCGATGCGGTGCGGCCGCGATGTCCGACCATGTTCGAGCGGACCAGTATTGATTTCGCTCAAAGGAGTCGCGACGGTGCGGCTCCGCCTCGAGTGCCATTTTACGAAACCGAAGCCCAGCCCGGGTAAATGTCGTCTCGCGCCAACCGTCATTGTTCCCAATGTAAAAGTTAATCCCGGCATTGTTCGAGCCCACCTGCCACTGTCCGAAACGATCAATATTCGCGCCTGTCATGGGAACCAAACCCAGACCAATGCCAAGCAACACGCCGCGGACAGACACGTTCTGCACGAACGCGACCCCGAACAACCCGACCGCCAACAGCAACATCGACGGGTGCAGTGACGCAGCGAGCGCAGCCACAAAGGCGGCAACACCCAGCCACACCGCCGTCGCCTTCACTACCAGCAGCAGCACACCTGAAACCAAAAGGCCAACAATGGCGGGGGTCAACAAATCGAGCTCAAACATCACGGCGGGCCCATACAACCCGTACAACAGTCCAGCGACCACACCAGCCCACGGTTGAGACGAAACCGACCGGGCCACGTGCATGACCAGCACCACAGTCAACAAACCGCACAATTGCTGAATGATCCGTGGAGCCAGTAGCACCTCACCAAATGCGCGCTGCACATATGAGAGAACAATGGGGTAGCCTGGCGGCTGGTAGAAACCGTCCTGAAATGGGTTCTTCCCTGCAGTCAACGCCGTGGCCTGTGCCCAATACGTATACGCGTCAACCAGCACATGACGGGCGTGACGCGTACCCTCTAACGAGACATGGGCTGCAACCCGGACAACGCCGGTCACCAATACAACGACCCATTCGACACGATTCAGTTTCACCATGAACTCGTCATGCCACGGAAGCGACCGTTCTGCCACCGGGCTACGTTACCCCATGCAAAAAATCGCGATCATTGATTTGTTTGGCGGAGACTTAAACTCCTCCATCGCAGCGATTGAAGCGCACGCAACCGCAAACCGAACCGAAGCTGACATTTTCGACGGAATCCACGGAAGGCTGCCAAAACTCAAGGACTACAGCGCCTACATTGTGTCGGATGGAAGCGCCGAACCCACAGCATCCGAACCGTGGCGCGTGCGTCTTCATGCCGCGCTGCCTGCCTATGCGAAGACCCGCCCTGTTTTTGGAATCGGGCTGGGGTTTCAGCTCATGGCGGCTGCATACGGATGGCCCGTTCGGCCGCTCCCGCATCCACGGAGCGGTGTGTTCCCGTTGACCCCCACTCCAGCTGGCTGGTCGGATCCCCTCATGAGGGACCTCGAAAATGCAACGCCTGTGGTCGAGCACCGGGCCTGGGCCGTCCTCGACCCGCCCGCAGCCATTCGGACGGGCGCTTGCGTACTTGCGTATTCGAATGCAGGAGATGTCGCAGCGGCACGGTTCACTGCTCGGTCAGCCGGGACCATCTTTCAACCGGAGCGCAAGACTGCTGGCGCCGCCTCGACAGTGCTTGGTCACTTCGTCAAACTGGCGATGGAGGGTCCATGAACCGCATTGAGCTAACCCCCGACACTCTTGCCCCCCTGCGCAGAGGTCACCCGTGGGTCTACCGATCCGGACTCACTCGCCCCGATGAGTTGCCCGAACCCGGCACCCCAGTCCAACTGGTGGACGCGAAGGGCAAACCCGTGGCCTTTGGACTCGCTGACGAAGGGCCGATTGCAGTACGGGTGCTCGCCCGACACCCTGAACCGATCAGCGAGTTGATTCAAGGTCGAATCAGGCACGCGGCAGCGCTTCGGCCGGCTCTCATTCCCGCAGACACCAATGCCTACCGATTGCTGAATGGCGAAGGGGATGGCATGCCGGGCCTCATCCTCGACCGCTACGACCACACGGCCGTGATTCGCGTTTATGGACGCTGCTGGGAGCCCCACCTCGAGTCAATTGTTCTGGCGACCTGTTCGCTACCAAACATCAAGACCGCTGTTCGCCGCTATGGTGTTCGGCGCGTCGACGGCAGGGAGGGCGGCGAGGTCCTCGCCGGACTGCCCATCGATGACGAGGTCATCGTTCAAGAGGCCGGACTGCGCTTCATCGCGCGACCGTTCACAGGTCAGAAAACCGGGCTCTTCCTAGACCAACGGGAGCACAGAATCCGAATGGGCAGCCACACTGAAGGACGGACGCTGATCAACCTCTTCGCTTACAACGGAGGATTCTCGGTCCATGCCGCCGCACGCGGCGCCAAGCGGGTGATATCGGTGGACATTGCCGCAGCGGCCCTCGAAGACGCCAAAGAAAATTTCCGCCTTAATGGGCTTGATCCGAACGACCACGACTTCGTCACAACGGACGTGTTCAAGTGGACTCCCAGCGCGCAGGCCGACGTGGTGATCTGTGACCCTCCCAGTCTGACCCATGGCAAAGATTCCGATGGGGCCGCCCGGAAGGCATACCGAGATTTGGCTGCGCTATCGGGGAGCATGGTCCGGCCGGGAGGTCTCCTTGCGTCAGCGAGCTGCACAGCACGTCTAAACTGGGAACGGTGGGAGCAGGCCGTTCGCGAAGGAGCAACCAAGGCCGGGCGATGGTCTTGGCTGTGGCGAGCGGGCGAGCCCCCGGACCACCCAGTCGCCGTCGGCCACCCCGAGGGGCGGTACCTAAAATTTGCGCTCCTCACACGTCATCGCGCCCGGTTTAACTGACCATAAACGGACGACACAGAGCCATTGGATCGCATTCGCTCGCGCGGTGCACGGTTGACGAGTCGGGTCAATCGTGCCATAGTCTCACCATGACCGCGCCATCGCTGCGCACAAGATTTTATTTCATGCTTCACGTATTTCCTCATGGGGAAGTCCCGCACTTTCCCTTTATTCATCCGGCAGCGCGTCCTGCGCTCGCCACCGCAGTAGACCCGGGCTCCGTTGACACGACCGTCGATGTTGAGCTCTCGAATGCCGTGGTGACCGACAAGACGCCTCGCCACTGGAGTCTATTTTGGGTACCGAAATCATTGTTAACAAAACCGGGAGGGAAACACGATTTGCCCTGATGGAAGACGGCCGTTTAGCCGAAATTCACATCGATAGGGGCAGTTCCGAGAGCTACGTTGGAAACGTTTACCTCGGACGAGTCGTGCGCGTTCTCCCCGGCATGCAAGCAGCATTTGTCGAGATCGGTCTCGAGCGAGCCGCGTTTCTTTACGCCGGCGACATCTATCCTGAGTTTGCCGAAAAGGATGAAGACCTCGAGATTGAAGACAACCCCGACGCTACGATTGCAGAGTCCGTGCCCCGGTCACGCCCGCGTAACGGGCACCCACCCATCCAAGACCTCATCAAAGAAGGGCAGGAGATCTTGGTCCAAATTGCAAAGGACCCCATCAGTACCAAAGGTGCTAGGGTAACCACACACATCACCCTGCCGGGTCGCTACATGGTCTACATGCCGACCGTGAATCATCTCGGTATTTCTCGCCGCATCGGTCGAGATCGTGAGCGCCGGAAGCTTCGCGATTTCGTGAAAAAGCATCGACCGAAAGGCGCCGGCTTCATCGTCCGCACCGTCTGCGCCGGCAAACCCACCAGCGCGCTCAAGCAAGACATGGATTACTTGATCGACCTTTGGGAACAGATCAAAGCAACCCAAACTGAAAAAAAGGCACCTGCCTGCATTCACCGCGAGCACAACCTCGTGGTGCGCCTCGTTCGGGATGGTTTTACCGATGAAGTCGAGCGGATGGTAATTGATGACAAAAAGGTATTCGACGAGGTGTCTGGATTCGTGGGTCGCCTCATGCCCGATCTCAAGGAACGGGTGCAACTGTACCGAGGCCCCGACCCAATCTACGACACCTTCGGTGTGGAAGTCGAAATCAACAAGTGCACGGCGCAGAAGGTCTGGCTGAAAAGCGGCGGTTACCTCATCATCGACCAAGCCGAAGCCCTGACGGCCATCGATGTGAACTCCGGTAAGTTCGTCGGATCGAAGTCCCTTGAGGACACCACAACGCAATGCAACCTCGAGGCAGCCGAAGAAATCGTTCACCAGTTGCGGCTGCGAAACATCGGTGGACTGATTGTGCTCGACTTCATCGACATGGAGAAAGCATCCAATCGTGACCGCGTAAACAAAGCCCTCGAAAAAGCACTGAAGTCCGATCGTGCTCGTACAAATGTGCTGAAAATTTCCGAGCTTGGCTTGGTCGAAATGACGCGCAAGCGCGTGCAAGAAGACCTCGTTCGTTCAATCTCCGAACCGTGCGACTACTGCTCAGGAACCGGGCACACACGCTCTCGTCACACTGTTGTCTACGACATCCTGCGGGAGATCAAGCGCGAAACTGCTCGAGCCAAAAACAAAGAGACCGTCTACGTCAACGCAAACCCGCTGGTGGCCGACTTGATGTATGGCGAGGAACTTCACAGTGTCGAAGCACTCGAAGACGACATCAAGAAAGGCATCGTGGTCCGTGCGCTCGGGCACTACCACTTAGAGCGGTACGAGGTCTACAGTCGATAGCGAATGAGTGATTCCGCAACCCGGATCGAAGGCGAACTGCTCGGATTCACGTTTCGAACCGAGGACGGCGGATTCTCAGTTGCTCGTATTCGCACTGATGACCAACAGCGCGTGGTTGCCGTGGGGCCAATTGGTCATGTCACGGAGGGCCAACACCTCATCCTCAAAGGGCGATGGGTGACCCACGCGAGCCACGGGCGCCAGTTCAAGGTGGCATCCGTCTTGGTGGAAGACCCCCGCACGGATCGCGGCCTAATCCGCTACCTAAGCTCCGGAGCCGTCACCGGCCTCGGGAAGGAGTTCGCAAAACGCGTCGTCGAAACATTCGGTGTCGACACCTTGCGCATCATCGAGGAAGAGCCTTCGCGGTTGCAAGAAGTGCCAGGGATCGGCAAGAAGCGCATGGAGACGATTCGCGATCATTGGACCCTCGACCAATCAAATCGTGAAGTATACGCGACCCTGCACGGATACGGAATCGGACGGGCACTCGCCAATCGCATCGTCGAAAAGTTTGGCGACAAGGCCCCCTCAATTATCCAGAATCGTCCCTACCAACTCGCCGAACAAATCGCAGGGGTCGGATTCAGGACCGCCGACAAAATCGCGAAAGAGAGTGGAATCGACACCAACCACCCGGACCGAGCTGACGCTGCCGTCCACCACCTACTGCGGGAAGCCGAAAGCCAGGGACATTGCTTCTTGCCGAGACGAGAACTCGTGACGCGGGCGGAACACCTCGAGATCACACCGGAGAACTGTGAAGGGGCCATTGCACGCCTCATGATGGGTGGAAAGCTGATTGCGCCGCAAACGCTCGACGCCCAGAGCCAACCCCTGTACAACCCGGTCTTGGAACGGGCGGAGCGACAAGTTGCGCAGCGACTTTCGACGCTGTCTCTTGCGCACGTCGAAGCTCCACCGGCGAGCGCGCCCATGTTGCGAACCGTCGAATCAAAGGCGAAACTCAAGCTGAACGAAGGGCAACGCTCTGCGGTACTGACCGCCTTGCAGCACGGTGTGACCGTCATCACCGGAGGGCCCGGAACGGGTAAGACCACCATCGTTCGCCTCCTGCTGCAGCTCGCAAAACAACGCAAAGAACGCTGGGTCCTCGCGGCGCCAACCGGTCGAGCCAGCCGCCGCCTTTCCGAAGCAACGGATGAGGAAGCCAAGACTATTCATCGCTTACTTGAGTTCAACGGCCGAACCGGGCAGTTTCAGCGCACCACCACAAACCCGCTGGCCGCTGATGGCGTTCTCGTCGACGAGGCATCCATGGTGGACATCCGCCTAATGAGCTCGCTGCTTGCGGCAATTCCCGTTGGTTGCAGGCTGGTGTTGGTCGGCGATGCCGACCAACTTCCAAGCGTTGGTGCCGGCCGAGTACTCGGAGACATCATTTCCTCGGGCGCCTTGGCGGTGTGTACGTTGGCGGAGGTCTACCGGCAGGCCGCTGACTCTGGGATCATCCAAAACGCCCACCGCATCAATGAGGGACAATCCCCCATTTCCGGAGAGCGCGAACAAGGGCGGCCCGATTTCTTTGAAATCCATCGAACCGAAGCCATCGAGGCCCAACATACCGTCATAGAGGTGGTGACCAGTCGCCTCAAGAGCAAGGGGTTTGAGCCGCTGACGGATGTACAGGTCCTCACGCCCATGCACAATGGAGTGCTGGGGACGGATGCCCTCAACACGGCGCTGCAGCAGGCGCTGAACCCTTCCGGCCCCGAGATCAAACGCGGCCAACGAATCTTTCGAGTGCGCGACCGCGTCATTCAACTGCGCAATGACTACGACAACGATATTTTCAACGGCGACATCGGCATCGTCATCCAAGCCGTAAGCGGCACATTGTCGATCGACTTTGATGGACGCCGTGTCACCTTAAAAGGCGACCAACTCAACGACATCGAGTTGGCCTACGCCATCAGCATTCACAAAAGCCAAGGCAGCGAATACCCAGCCGTCGTGATGGTTCTTCACCGAGCCCACTTTGTGATGCTGCGGAGAAACCTGCTGTACACCGGCGTGACCCGCGCGAAACAGTTCTGCTGCGTGGTCGGAGACCGATGGGCTGTTCGCCAAGCCGTCTCGACCCCCGGAGGTGACGAACGGTGGACCCGCTTGAGTGACCGCCTCAGAGGGTAGGCAGAGCGCGACGTCACCCACTTTTCACCTCCAAAGCGGGTGAATCTCCGTTATCATCGCACCTTGAGGTGCCGCGTGACCCCAGAGTCTCCCTACATCCCTCGCCGCAAGACCTATGCGTCCAACGGCAAGGTGGACCTGAAATCCTTCGACCGAGAAGGGTTGCAGGAGTGGTTCGTCTCCAACGGAGAAAAAAAGTTCCGCGGCCACCAAGTGTTCAAGTGGATGTGGCAGCGTGGCGTCACCGACTTTGACGCCATGACCAACATTCCGAAGTCCACGCGAGCGTGGTTGAACGAAACGGCCACCATCAGCTGGCTCGAAAGTGCAGGCGCGCAGCATTCGAATGACGGGACTCGCAAGTACCTCTGGGAGTGCGAAGACGGTTCCCACATTGAGAGCGTGTTCATCCCCGACGAAAACCACCCCGGAAAGGCGCGCCGCACGCTCTGCGTTTCCAGCCAAGTCGGCTGTGCAATGGCCTGCACATTTTGCCTGACCGGTGACTTGGGCCTGAAACGCAATCTCAGCCCGTCCGAGATCGCCAATCAAGTCCTCCAGGTATCCCAAGACCTCGGCGAGGACCGCCCCATCACGAACATTGTGATGATGGGCATGGGCGAACCGCTGCACAACCTCGACAACCTAATCCACTCCATCCGAACGATGCTGGATGACGAGGGCCTGAACCTCAGCCATCGGAAAATTACCGTGTCGACTGTGGGCCTCGTCCCGGCCATGAAGAAGCTGCAGAGCGCCCTGCCGGTAAACATCGCCGTCAGCCTCAATGCATCGAGTGAAGCCCAGCGCCTCGAGGTGATGCCGATCACAAAACGCTACAGCATGGATGACCTGCTCGGCACGTGCCGTGAGCTGCCGGTGCACAAGTCCAAGCGCATCACATTTGAGTACGTCATGATGGCCGGATTCAACGACTCGATGGAAGATGCGGCACGTCTGATTCGACTGATGCGCGGCATAAAATCCAAGATCAACTTGATTCCCTACAATGAAAATCCTGCCCGTGATATCCGGCGACCGAGCGCTAAACGCGTGAAAGACTTCCAGCACTACCTCGTCAGTCGTGGAGTCCACTGCAGCGTTCGAACCACGAGAGGAAAGGATATTTCAGCGGCCTGCGGCCAACTCGGAAAGGCGAAACAAACCGCGACAACTCTCGTGTAGCGCTCAAACCTGTAGTCTTGGCGACGACGCACTCATCAGCATTTCGCGCAGAACCCGTTCGAACCCACGACGAACTGCCGCGCACCGTGGCCCATCTCGTCCCGCTTTGAGTAGGCGAAGAGCATCGTCCCTTCTTCCGGCCTTGAGCCATGTGCCGGCAATCATGACCGTGGAACGAAACAAATGCGTCTGTTCCGTCTCGACCGGTGGTTGAAGTGCAGGAAGACCCACGATCCGACACAACACATCAACGGGAACATCGGCCCCCGACTGGACCAAGTTTTTCCCCGTCTCCAAGGCGTCATACAACTGGAGACGACTGGCGACCTGTTCACCGTCGAGCGGATTGTCCCCCAACTGCGCCCGAGAGTACCGTACCGGGACAGCCTCCACCAGCGGTGCAGGCACCGCCACGACAAACAATGTCGCACCCTTTCCGACGGCAACCACCTGAAAGCCAGCGCGCTTGAGCAAGGCCCCAAGACTCTGAGCGCTGAAACTGTACAAGTGCGGATATTGGAAGAAAAAGCCCAACCCGCCGTACGG
>DEBL01000091.1 GCA_002348535.1 Deltaproteobacteria bacterium UBA2957
CCGACGCCGACGCCGACGCCGACGTCGACGTCGACGCCGACGCCGACGCCGACGCCGACGCCGACGCCGATGCCGACGCCGATGCCGACCAGTTCCTTGAGAGCATCGAGATTGAATGCTCACTTGGCAACTGGACGTACACCGTATCCACCGCCACTCCAACAGAGAGCGCATCGTTTGAGGTCATCAACTCCGTAACGGGACTGCCCAGTCCTCCAGAGTTTCATACGCTCACGATTGGCGGATCGTCGTCCTCTGGGGGTGAGATTTATACCCGAGACCTGTTGCTGGTCGATGGCTATTACTACGAAGACGTTTCCAGTCAGTTTCCCTGTTCGGACAGTGCAGATGGAAGCCCAGAGCTAAACACAAATAGCGAACTCACTTGGAAAATCGACTTGTTCAGCGACGTCACCCGAACCGCCCCGGTGGGCTGTGTCGTAACGGGCCACGACCCAGCACAGTTTGCGTCGAGTGGCTGCCAAGTGTGGGCTGGACGATAACGAGCCCTGCAGTCTCTATTCCGACTCGTCTTCGCCTGAACCGGACTCCTTTTCGCACATCTCTGCGTCGAAATGACCCGACCACCATTGAGTCGCGAAACGTCCGGCAAACTCATCTTGGGCACCCCGGGTGACCTCAAGCCAAGCATCTTGGCTGTCGAAAGTGTACTCAAACCCTTTGTGCCAACCGCCCACCAACAGCGTTCGGTACGCTTGGGTCTCGGGCGACGTGCTACCGCCGGTCGCATACAATCCATTCCAGGCAGGGGGCGCAGCACCCGCCTTCCGTCCGGTAAAGTACCCAACCTCAAAAAGCAGCCCAGAGTCCTGAAAAGAGTCCGCGTTTGCAACCACCGCACACGTAATGGTCGGGCTGGTCGCAATGGTGAGCAAGCCCCCACCGCTCTCTCCATCGTTGTCGGGCCCGGGCGTGAACAGAAAAGACGCCGCACCGTTCATGGACCAAGGCGCGTCTCCTAACGATACGACCTCACCCGACCCACCAGACGAGCACCCTGCGATTACTGCGAATAAAAACATCTTCATCATTGTACCGGCTGAAACACGAATCGGACACGGCGCTCCTCACCTTGAGTCACATCAGCAGTCAGCGCTTTGCGCTTGCCCGTTAGAACTTCAACTGCAATGACGTGATGACGCCCCGGAGACACCTCGGTTTTCACCACTGGAGTGATGCCAACCTTTTTGTCATCCACGTAAATGTTGGCCGACTCGTCAGAATCGATAGACAGATAGCCGATGGCGCGTTCGACCTCGCCCGCTTGGCCAGCGGGTCCCGTTCGCGGAGCTGGCTGGATGTTTGGCACCAGTCCAGCGGTGGGTGCCGGAGGCTGCGGTGCGGGCACTGAGGTCCCACCCGTCTCGTTGACGCCGACCTCGCGGAACGTCAACACAACCGCCATGATTGCAATGCCGATCAGCAAAATCACCAGCAGCAACACAGGAGGGTCTTCCTTATCCGGTATGGCTCGGAACGTTCGACTTTCGCTTGGTACATCAAGGTTCAACCGAGGTGGTGTCGGTGGCAGACCGGCTTCTCGAACGGGTTCATTGTCGAAGAATCCAGTGTCGTCGTCATCCCAGACAACTTCCTGTGGGTCCTCAACGGACAGAGGAAGCGCCTCGGACGTCTCGTAATCCGCGAAGGGATCCCCGAAATCTTCAAACTCCTCGGCGTTGGTCGTCGACGGTGAAAAATCGTCAGTGCGTGCTGGAGGCGTATCCCGGATCACAACCGTGCTGGATGCCGCTGCACCTGGGTTTGTGGGCTGATCACTGGACCAGCGTTCATCTGAATCGACCTGAAGGTCGGTAGAGACCCCCATCGACAGCGTTGGCGGTGCGGACCCCACCAGGTCCACAATGTCATCTTCATCGACATCCACAGAGTCGTCTAAAAAGTCAAGCGGCGTATCGTCGGTGGGTCCAGCAGGCATGGCAAGGGCCGACACGTCAAAAACAGGAGCGTCGTCACCGTCCTCAGCGGGCACTTCAACCGTCTCTGAGCCCAGAAATACACGAAGGGGACCGTCATGGCCAGCCTCCTCCGCCTCTCGGTCCTCTTCCGCGTGAAACAGAGCAAGGTCGAAATCAGGTTCTTCATCCTCCAGCGGCGGCGCAGACACCGGAGGTGCTGGCATCGTGATGCCTGGGATGTCCTCGCTGACAAGCAGGAGGCCCGGCTGTCCGCTGAATAGGCGCGATCCGCGTCGACTGCTCACTGCAAACCCTCGGTTGTTCTCGACTACGACCAGAGTTCTTCAAGGCTTGATGGAATCTTGGTTCCATCAGCGATTCCTTGGAGAACCTTGACTTGATCCGCGTCCACTTGGAGGTGCAGGCCCTGCGAGGTCGGAATGCTTTTCAGCACTTCCTCACGAATAAGGTGGTTGACCGCCCTGCGAACGACAAACTGGTCTGCAGGTTCAAGACCTCGAAACAGGTTGTCGGCGCGTGTCGTGTTTCCACCCACCACCTCTCGGTCGATCAACATCTGCGCCGCCGTCCGCACCAGTCGACGTCCGGGGACATCGTCATCAATTTTGGGCGCGTTCGTCCCCCACCACGTCTCCACCCCCGCGAGTTCGCAAACACGGTCGATGTCGTCTGGGTCGAACGCCAAGGTGTAGGGCAGCCCACCGGCTTGCCCGAGCAGACGCGCCACCTCAAACGGGTGCAGGTCCAGACTCGAAGCAATCTGCGACACACGAATCTTTTCAAACAAATCAAGCGTTGCCATGATCAACTCTCCTCGCCTTCAGCGTCTTCGTCGGGGGCGACCACCTCGGGCTCGACCCACACCATCTGGATCCGCAATCGACCGGCCTCGAACTCGGCTGCTTTGCCGTTGGACTCGTCGATCAAATCATCCAACACGCGCTGGAGGTTCCCTTTGACATTGGAGTCACCGAGCCAAACCTGTATTGCGAGTGCATTCTCGTACTCAGCGTACTGGAGCGGAGCGTCCGCGGCACCGACCTCGGCAAGCATCTTCCCGACGCAAGCGATGACGCGGTAGGCGATTAACGATGCAAGGTCTTCCGCACGTTCGCTCCACTTGGAGCACGTTTCAAACGGCGTGGGTACAATCACAGCCAGCGCCTCCGGTGCCCCTCCATCTGGTGCATCCACGGACCCAACAACGGCCACACCAATGCCTTCCGCATCGACGGGTTCGATGTCGGCTGACATGGCTTCGAAGACGGGGCCCAGTTCCTTCTTAACGTTCGCGTGGTGCGCCAAGATGGCCTGCTTGTACGTCTTCGGAAGGGAATCAAGTCCCATCTCTACGTCTTGGAACTCTTCGTATTCCTTGACCAGTTTGTTGTATTCCGGATTGTCGATGAGTTCTTGCACACGACGCTCTCGCGCCTTCACTTGGTCCCCGTACAGCGACCCGCGCGCAGCGACAAGGCCACGGTCTCCGGCAAGGTTCTTCAGCGCCGCCTCTCGACGTCGAGCCAACTGTTCGCCAGGCAAGCTCGCCTTGTGCTGTTCGACCTCGACTTTCCGAGTGGCCAACGTCTCCAGAGTTGCCTGCCGCTCTTCAATTTCCCGTTGTAGGCGCGCCTGCTCCTCCGTAATCTCGCTGTGCTCGCGATCCGCATTGGTGTCGGACTCATTCCGCCATCGATCGATGTCTTCGAGGGCCGTCACCAACTGCGGGGTCATTTGTCCCGTTGTCGCACTCATTTGAACTCACCATCCCCTGGTTAAGAAATCGTTCCAAGCAACGAACTTGGACGCGTCCGGAACCATATCAAAAATTAAGCGTTCTACCCATTGCAAACCGCCCAAAGACCCTCGTCTCCGAAAGCCGCCTGCTGGGCTGCTTCGATGAGTCGCCCGTCGTATCGCCCATCCCCAATGTCCGAATACAACCGGGCATAGCCGGCGCGAATGACGAGTTCGTTCACTAGAACCTCAAAGGAACCGTCTTCTTGGAGGCCCAGTTCGCCGAGCCGATAAAGCTCCTCAGCTATCGGATCATCAGCTTCTACTTCGATAAAAACCCATGCGAGGGTGCGCCCAAAGTTGCCTTCGCATTCCGCATCGAACTCCAGTCGAAAGGCTCGGCCTTGGAGAAGGGTTTGAAGGTACTCCGTGGCCTCATCGCCGTAGCAGTCCGAGGGCTCATCACCGTTGGCCACCTCCGGCGCATCGATCCCCAACAATCGCACTCGCTCCGGCTCAACAGAATCCATTTCGGCGCACGAGTGCAAATCAAATGTGTCGCCGTCCACGACGCAAGCAGCGGGCTCAACGCGTTCGTCTGCACACCATTCGACGTCGAAAATCTCAATTCGTTCCTCGAGCGGCGTGCAGCCGAGCGCGAGCCCAATAGCGACAGCGTGGTGAGTATGCATTGAATCCCCTTAGCACCCCAAGCCATAGGGTGGTACGATTCGACGGTAGGGCGGGGCAGTCGTGTCGATTCGACCAGATGAACATTCCAGTGCGGGTATTCTTTCAGAGGATGACGCACCCACGCAAGAGTCGGACTCCACCGACTACGTGGTTTCTGCGCACGACGTGGGAAAGCGATTCGACATCTACAAAAACGACCGCGGCCGCATGTTTGAATTTTTTGGTCGCCGTACACACCATCAGGAACACTGGGCGCTGAAAGGTGTGAACTTTCACGTTGAGCGCGGCCGCAGCTTCGGAATCATTGGTCCAAACGGGGCAGGAAAGTCGACGCTGCTGAAACTGATCGGTGGCATCACCCCACCCACGCAGGGAGAAATTCGGGTGAGGGCACGCCTATCAACCCTCCTCGATTTGGGGCTTGGGTTTCATCAGAACTTTTCCGGTCGAGAGAACATCCGCTTGAACTGCGCATTGCTGGGCATGAACTCCGCCGAAGTTGAAGCCCGGATGCCGCACATCATCAACTTTGCCGAGTTGGGCGAATTCATCGACTACCCGGTGCGTACGTACTCCGCTGGAATGAATCTCCGTCTTGGCTTCTCGATCGCCGCACACACGGACGCTGACGTCTTTCTCATCGACGAGGTGCTCGCCGTCGGCGACCAGTACTTCCAGCGCCGCTGCATCGACAAAATCGAAGAGTTTCTCGCCAACGGAAAGACCATTATTTTGGTTAGCCATGACCTACACTCTGTGCGCAGCCTCTGCGACGAAGTCCTGTGGCTGGAGGAAGGCCAGGTCCGTGCCTTTGGCCCAGCGAAGCAAGTCGTCGAGCGGTACGTGGACATCGAACGCGAACGGTCGGTTGGCGCTGAAGCCCGAAAGGTTCGTCCGTTTGTCGCTCCGCTCAAGAGCATCCCAACCCCCACCTACGAAGCCACCGTTGACGATCCGAAGCTGAAGGCCGCCATTTTGGAAGCGGTTCAACTCCCCAACCTTCCCGACTTGGCAAGGGAACACGTCATCGCCGAAGCCTACGACGTGGTCGACGGGGATACACCCGTGGTGCAAGGCACCGGCGAGGTCCGAGTCCTCGATGTGCGCATCATGGATGGGGACGGTCGAGACCGGACTCGGTTTCAAACCGGTGAAGACCTCGTAGTGGCGGTGACTTTCCGCACCACCCGGGCCATTGAAAATCCCATCTTCGGCGCAGCGATTTACCGCAGCGATGGAGTCTACGTGCACGGCCCCAACTCACAATGGGACAATGTTCTGGAAGGCACCTACAGCGGGGTCTACACCTTTTTCATTCAATGGAAAAAGCTCTCGCTGTTGTCTGGGCGGTACCGACTGAGCATCGCCGTGTTCGACCAAGGACATCTGAAGCCATTTGTTTGGCACAATCAGCTTCATGATTTCGAGGTCTCGACGCCAATCGAGGACCACGGCATGGTCCTTATGGGCCACGCGTGGGGCATGATCACCCATCTCAAAACATGAGTCGAATTCTCCTG
>DEBL01000340.1 GCA_002348535.1 Deltaproteobacteria bacterium UBA2957
CAGGAGCGATGGGCGAAACGGTCCGATGACGTGGCATCGCGAATCCGTTTTCATGCGGGGAACTTCTTCGAACAAGGGTCAATTCCAAGGCTGGGCCCTGCGGATGCGTTTGTGCTTCGAAATGTTCTCCATGACTGGCCGGATCAGCAGTGCGTGGAGATTCTATCCAACCTGAAGGCGTCTATGCAGCCGAGCAGCAAGCTCATGCTCGTCGAGTTGGGGCTGGCAACCGAGGGGCCCACACACATGCTCGAACAGGCTCGGTCCGGCATTGATATGCTGATGATGACCATGTTCGAAGGCAAGGAACGAACGAGACCCGAATTGACCGACATTCTTAACGAGTCAGGATTTTCCATCGTTCGGGTCGCGGAGACCCGTTCCATTGCGCAGGTCATCGAGGCTCGGCCGTCCGATTAGGGTGTCATCTTCCGAAGGCGTCGATTTTGACTGGCGATGTAGCGTCTGGCCCGCCGTTGTCCGCCACGGCGCTCGATCGCCGCACTGAGCGCCGCCAGTCGCGACAGGACCTCTGCAGGTCTGGAAGGATAGCCTCGTTGTTGACACTGAACGAGCCAGGCGCCCAGAGCGGTATGGCCGCGACGCTGGTTGCACGGCTTGCAGGCGGCCACCTCATTTTCCATCCAACTGGGGCCTCCCTTGAGTCGCGGAACCAAATGCTCTGTGGTGGCCACTCGGGAGCCATCGTCAAACGGCACTGCACACCAAAAACACTGAGGCCCGTCCCGGCTAAGGATGGCTTGCAGTCGTCGGCGTTTGTCGAGTCGGTCGTGTGTCGTTGTTGACGACATCGAGCAGTCTCCTCAGGCATGCACACGATTGACACATGAGCCGACGGCACGATTCCAACTCATTTTGACTCGACGGTGCCTAGTATTGCTTGCTGGGCTACGACTCAAGGGATGGGAGAAAGAACAATGATCACCGGGTTTTCCGACCAGCTAAGCGATTACGGCTTCTCGACCGATGTACGGGTTCGGCTGAGTGAGACCGATGCCGTCGGCATCGTGTTCTTTGGAACCTATGCGCACTACTTCGATATCGGTCGCATGGACTACCTTGCACATCTGGGGCTCAACAAACACGGCGGCGCCGTAAAAGACTTGATTCCGGGTGTTGTGGTCGGGCAAGAAGTCGAGTTTACCCACCCCGCGAGATACAACGACGTCTTGGCTGTATTCGTGAGACTCGCGACCATTGGGGAGACCAGCTACACCTTTCACCTGAAGATCGTCAACAAACGAACCCGCGCGGCGGTGGCGAACGGCTCCCTCAGCCTCGTCTGGATGAACGAAGCACACGAGCCGATGCCCGTTCCAGAGAGCTTTCGCGAAGTGATACGTGACTTTGAAGGCACCAACTTGGTTGAAGTTGGCGCCTGATTCAACGGTTCGGTGTATGAACCTCGATCAACAATGCCGTGGCGAGGTCCGATGACGTACGAGGCTGGCATGCGTGAACTTTTTTGGCTCTGGCCCTCTGGGGTTTCGTCGGATGACGTTGATCGGATTCTGTCACTTGGCGCCCGGCAATCATCTGAACCGGGCACGCTATTTTCCACGGCAGACGAACTGCAGGGCCTTCGGTCATGTGGTGTTCGATGGCTGCGGGATGAATGGCTCATCGAACTGCTGTGGCCGTTCATCGAGGAGGCCAACACGCGGGGCTTTGGTGTCGATGTTGAGCGGCGGGCTGAGTTTCAGATCGTCGAATACCAAGCCACCAATCGTGACCATTACGGATGGCACCACGACGTGCACTGGAACGGCCAAGATTCGCGGGACCGAAAGATTTCGATAACGGTTCAACTGTCCGACTCGAATGCCTACAGTGGCGGCGATTTCGAGTTTGAAGAAGTTAATACAAATGCCGATTTTCGTGCGATTGGTACGGTTGTTGCCTTTCCCTCGTACGTGCGGCATCGTGTGCAGCCGGTCAGTGCTGGCACACGCCTTGCCTTGGTCGCATGGTTCCATGGACCGCGGTGGCGGTAGGTGGTGGTGGCTGAGGACTCTAAGTTGGTGCACGGAGGCCACTGAGGGTCTGCACTTTCAGGATTGAACCCCAGACCGTGCAACGGTCCGTTGCCGAGTTTAGTAGGTGGGCTTCCGGCGAATCAGTCGCCCACGCGCGGTATCGCCAACGAAGACTCCATCCCGAATGGCCACTTGGCCGCGTACGGTGACGTCGGTGGCTTTTCCATCTTGCTCGAAGCCCTCGAAGCCACTGTAGTCGTTGTTTACATGGTGGCCGTCCATGGTGACCACGCCGCGATAGCTCGGGTCGAACACCACGATGTCGGCGTCAGCTCCCACGGCAATGCGTCCTTTTTGGGTCAGTCCGAATATCTCCGCAGCCTTTGTTGAAGCCGACTCTACAAACCGCTGGAGGGACAGGTCGCCCCGCGACACCCCATAGGTGTACAGCATGTTCACGCGGTCTCCGATGGCTGGAATCCCGTTCGGGATTGCAGTGAAGGCCTCACGCCCCATGTCTTTTTGTTCGAGGTCAAACGGACAGTGGTCGGTCGCCACCGTATCGATCAATCCCATTTTGAGGCCATCCCACAGCACCTGTTGGTTTGATTTTTCGCGCAACGGGGGTGACATGATCCACTTTGCGCCCTCAAAGTTGGGTCGTTCGGCGTACGTCTTATCGAAGCAAAAATGGGGAATCACGGACTCGACATACAGTTCGACACCGCGAAGCTTGGCATCGACGGCTTCTTTCAGTGCGGCTTCGCAGCTGAGGTGCACCACGTAGCCCGCGGCACCCGTCATCTCTAAGAAGCTTGCGAAGTGCCCTGTGCCCTCGGCCTCAACTTGGGTGGGCCGACTGGGCTCATGCCACTCGGGCCCTGTTTTTCCTTCC
>DEBL01000288.1:0-3536 GCA_002348535.1 Deltaproteobacteria bacterium UBA2957
CTGCCGCAGCCGGAAGGTTTCAGAGAGCCGACTGTCCGCGGCGTCGCGCATCGCGGGCTCCATCTCGCCAATGGTGGCGAGTCCGTCTTCACGGGTCGGACCCGCCATCCTCAAGACGAGTTGGTGGCCCAGCTCCGCCAAGGGGTCGCGATCGAGCTCCGCCTCGCCGCTGGCACGCCATCCAGAACGCTCATCAACATCTACAATCACAGGCACATCGGACTCGGTCACCGAAGGCACCCATGCACCCGACCCGTTGAACACAACCCGACGCTGGGTCACATCGGTTGGGATGCCTTCACCGTGAACCATCTGTCCGCCGTGGAGCTTGTATTCGGCCACTGTTAGCTTGAAGCGCACCCGGTTGTCGCCACCGCGGAGCGTATACAACTTCTGAACCGTTCCCTTTCCGAACGAAGTTCGCCCAATAATGACCGCTCGATCCAGTGCCGAAAGCGCACCCGCAACAATCTCTGACGCCGAGGCGGACTTGGGGTTCTGCAGGACCACCATCGGGACCGCCGGTTCCTCGGCCGGGCTCGCAGCCGGGTACGCCGAGAGGGAACGAACGAGATTCGGCACTACGGCGCCATTGCGTCCCGATGTTTGAACGATTTCACCGCCAGCCACAAACAAATCCACCGTCTCGGCGCTCTGAATCAGCGAGCCTCCGCTGTTGCCGCGCAAGTCGAGTACCAAGCCCACAAACGGCCGACCCTCAGAAGACTGAGCCCGGAAGTCCTCCAGCGCCGACAACGTTAGCTTCGACGTATGCTCCGAGAAATGTTCGATCCGAATCGTTCCGACGCCATCGTTCGAAAGCGACCATGTGACATTCGGAATATTGACCTCGTCTCGCGTGAACACCATCTCGGTTAGCGAATCGCTCCCATCCGATTGGCGTCGCTGAATGGTCAGCACGACGTCGGACCCTTTCGGGCCGCGAATTCGGTCCACCGCCTGCTGGATTTCCATGCCCAAAGTCGAAACGCCATCGACGCGCAGAATTGCGTCTTCGACCCGCAAACCTCCCCGTGCTGAAGGGGTTCCATCGAACACCTCTTGCACGCGCAACACACCTTCAACAACGCGCAGTTTCGCGCCAATTCCGGTGAGCTTGCCCTTGATGCGCTCATCAAAACGTTCCAGCTTTCGTTTGGCCATGACCACCGAGTGCCGGTCCAGAGTGCTCGCGACTCCCCGCATCAGCACCACGGCCAGTTCGAGCGAGTCATCATACTCGGTCTCGAAGCCATCAATGCCGGTCTCAATGCGATGCAGGGCATCGGGAAGTGTCGTGAGCCACTGCCCGCGGTCGCCCTCGTCATAGACCACATCGACGGACGCTCCAGTGCTCACGTCAAGCAGGTTCACGCCTGCTCCGCTCGGCGATACGATCAGCCAAGGTATGGCTCCTTCAGCCTCCTCTGCAGCCGCCACGAATGCGGCTCCCGGGTCAAACTCACCGAGGCGCAAATATCGGTCTTCTACCAGACGAACCATTCGGCCGTACATGGGGTCTGGCCGGTCAGTACCGGCACCTGAACCCCACGCGACCAAACTACAAAAAAGCACAATTAACGTCATGATGAACCAGTCTCACACCCTCAGTCGATCGCCGCCATGGCTTTATGCGTTAAACGGCTCCCGTGGATACGCAAGAACTCAAACACCTGTTGGACGCCGTCCAGTCCGGAACCCTCGACGTCAATGATGCGATCGAAAGGATCACCGCCACCACTGCAGATGCCGGACCCGCGATTGCCACCATCGACACCGACCGTCTGCGTCGCACCGGTCACCCTGAGGTTGTCTTCGGACAAGGCAAAGAAGCGTTGGATGTCGTCGCGATTTTGAATCGACTCGCGAGCGCCAACCAACCCGGTCTTGTCACACGCCTCAGTGAAGAAAAAGCGTCCATCGTGCTCGACGCACTTCCCGATGCGCAATGGCACTCTCGAGCGCGAATACTGCACCTCCCCGCCCCGGGTTTTGAGTTGCGACCCAAGACGCGCGGTACGATCGTTGTCGTGAGCGCCGGAACCTCAGATCTTCCCGTTGCCGAGGAAGCAGCGGTCGTCGCCGAGATTTTTGGTCACCCAGTGACGCGCATCTGGGATGTCGGCGTCGCAGGTCTTCATCGGATTCTCAGACATCAATCAACACTTCAGAACGCAGCCGTCCTCATTGTGGTTGCCGGCATGGAGGGTGCCCTCGCGAGCGTCGCCACTGGACTGGTTTCCTGCCCTGTCGTCGCCGTTCCAACATCTGTTGGATACGGTGCGAGTTTCAACGGCCTCGCCGCGTTGTTGGGCATGCTGAATTCTTGCGCCACCGGCGTGGGCGTCGTCAACATCGACAACGGATTCGGCGCAGCAATGATGGCAATGCGCATCAATGAGGAGCCCCCGTGAGCCGCGTGTTGTACGTCGATCCCGTCGGCGGCATCGCTGGCGACATGTTTACCGCAGCGCTGATCGATGCGGGAGCGGACGTTGAGGGCATTCGGGAGGCGATCGATGGATTCAATATCCCAGGCCTCTCCGTTACCACCGAATCGACAATGCGTGGGCCATTCGCGGCCACCCGGTTTATCGTCCAGTGCACCAGCGAGTCTCACCCTCATCGCACGTGGTTGGCCATTCGAGAACTTCTCGAGGAGAGTCACTTGCGGGACGGTGCCAAAACACGGGCGCTCGCGGTGTTTTCAGCCCTCGCGAACGCTGAAGGCGCCGTCCATGGCATCCCAGCCGAGGACGTCCACTTCCATGAAGTCGGCGCTTGGGACTCGATTGCCGACATCGTGGCCGGATGCGTGGCACTCGATGCCCTCGATGTCTCCTCGATCATCGCAGCTGCGCCACCCCTGTCGGTTGGAACCATCGAGACGGCTCACGGAACCATGCCGCTGCCAGCCCCCGCCACGCTCACACTCCTTGAGGGGTGGCCCGTCCGCACGGGGCCGCCTGGGCGGGAGTGCACGACGCCGACTGGCGCCGCCTTCCTTGCTGCCCTTGCAACGCCGGGCCCGATGCCAACCACCACCCTGCTTGGCACAGGAACGGGGGCTGGGACTCGCAATCCCTCGGACCTTCCAAACGTCGTTCGCGTGTCCTTGGGACAAGGCGTTGCGGATGCCTCCGCAACCACCATCGTTGTCCTCGAGGCCCAGATGGATGACCTCAGCGGAGAGCACCTGCCACCTCTGATCGATGCAGTATTGGATGCAGGCGCGATCGATGCCACTGCCTCCCCGATCATCATGAAGAAGGGGCGAACTGGGCTGCTCTTCACGGCGCTGACGCGTTCTGAAGACGCGGCCGCCGTGACCGAAGCCATGCTGCGCCACGGATCCACTTTTGGTGTTCGTCGGACAACCGCACACAGAACCGTTTTGGACCGTTGGTTTGAGACGGTGGATACACCGTGGGGTTCCGTCCGCATTAAGGTCGGCGCGATGCAGGGTGAAGTTGTTCAGGCCTCCCCAGAGTTTGAAGATGTGGCTCGAGTCGCGCGCGAGTCTGGGGAATCGGCCC
>DEBL01000288.1:3842-7231 GCA_002348535.1 Deltaproteobacteria bacterium UBA2957
CGAGTCTGGGGAATCGGCCCCCACCGTTCATGCCGCGGCCCTCGCCGCTTACCGAAACAATCAACAGTGAGGTAGACATGGTGGCTGTATTTGCCCTCGTCCTTGCGATTTTATTCAGCCCTCTGGCGCACGCTGAGACGGCTGAATCCATCATTGACCGCGCCCGCGACGCTCAACGAGTGAACAACGGAATTCAGCAAATTCGAATGGTTCTTGTGTCCAAGAACGGCAGCACACGAGAACGAACATTCGAAATGCGCGTCCGCAGGGATGGGGACGTGGTCCGCTCTTATGTTCGATTCTCGCAACCATCAGACGTCGCCGGCACACAACTCGTGATGGTGGACCATCCAGATACGGTGGATGAGCAGGTGTTGTACCTTCCGGCTCTGAAGCGCACCAATCGGATCGCAGGTCGAGCGCGCAAGGGTGCCTTCATGGGCAGCGACTTTGCCTATGAAGATTTAGAGGTTTCCGACGCGGCCTCGTCTACGCATACGCTTGTGACCGAGGACGAACGAGTCTGGGTCATCGACTCCATCCCGGGCTCTGACTCGAGCTACGGCAGGATTCGCTCTTCAGTGTCAAAGTCCGACATGATGATTCGACTCGCGGAGTTCTTCGATGCCAAAGGGCAAGCAGTCAAAAAACTTGAAGTAATCGAGACGGCCACAGACAATGGGGTCACGATCCCGACAAAGTCGGTCATGACCAACCTTCGACGCGGAACAAAAACCGAGATGCACGTCTCTGGGTATCGCTTGAACGTCCCCGCCGAAGAAATACCGGATGAAACCTTCACGGTTGGCTTTTTGGAACGCAACGGCTGAATGATGAATGGCCTGCTCCTGATGACACTCTCCGCAATGGCGGACAGTCCACCCGAGTTCGGTGTCACCATCGAGCCGCTCGTCGCTGCAGACCTTCAACACGAGAACAAAAACGAAGACATCGTTGAGAACTGGACGTGGATACGCGCCCGGGCAAAACATCGAACCGCAAACAGCGAGTGGTTTTTCGGAGCGCGAGCCATACACCATGTTCGCCATGGCGTGGACACAGAGAGCCTATGGGAGATCGATCTCGGCGAGACGGGAATAGCGGGCTCGTCGGGCTCATTGTACGGCCGCGCAGGCAACCTCATCGAACGGTGGGGCAAGCTCGACATGACACCTGTACTGGACGTATTCAACCCCCGCGACCTTACGGCTGGGCCCCTCGGTACGATCGAGTCGGCTCGACTGCCAACGCCGATGGCCGTGCTCGAAGCCACAGCGGGATCGGGCCGCATCGAAGTCATCTACGCCCCTTTCCCCGAATCTGACCGCATCCAGACGGAAGGAAGCGATTGGTCGCTTATTCGTCCGGGCATGCTCAACGACACCTTGACCGATGCGGCGACGTGGCAAGGAGAGTCTGCGGCACTGTTGAGTGAACAAATTGCCCAGTTGGGGTCGCTCGCAAACGATGTTTCGCCATCGACCGTGCGGAAAATCTCCAGCATTGTTGGTGACCTAGAACGACAGGAACAAACCGGCCTCAATGGCAACGCAGGGCTTCGGATATCGATGGAAGGCGCCGGCTTCGACGCTGCAATCATGGGTGCCAACCTCACTTCGTCGATCCCCGAAACAACACTCAACCCGATGCTCCGCGAAGTGCTTGACCGGCAAGAACTCCCTGCCATCGATGACCTCGGGGGCGCCTTGTCCAGCCCGCCCATCGAAACAACATGGCCACGCTCGTGGCTCGTGGGAACAGAAGCGTCCACCGTGGTCGGTCCGATGGGTGTCCGGGCCGAAGCCGCTTGGTGGTCAAACAAGGTGGTTCAACAACCTTGGTTCAACGCCACCACGAGTGCGGCAACCGCCGCCGGGCTCGGCATCGACTGGGCGTACGGTACAACGGTTTTTGTGTCGATGGAGGGGCGCTGGATGCACCTCGTTGACCCGCCGGATGTCATGGTATTCACAGCGGCAAACACCATCGAGTGTGGCGGGACAATACGGTTCTCTGCAGCCGCCGATACAGTCGGCATCATCCTTGCCGGGCTGTGGAACCCGACCTTCAACGAGGGCATCGTCCGGCCTGAAGTGCAGTGGCGGGTATCCGACCCTGTACACGTCAGCATTGGCGCGGTGGTGATCGATGGACCATCCGCGCCGCCCCGCACGCTCAATGACGCGCTGCGATACCGCGGCGGCCCGCTATCGCTGGCGTCCGAGAACGATGTCGTCTTTGCCTCACTACGGTGGATTCAATGATGGTTATTCTCCTTTTCATGGCCACGGCTTTGGGCACTGGAATCCGTTTCGAAGAGAAACCCTGCCCACACGGAGAAGGCACCGTGCGCCAGTTCTTCAAAGTCAGCGGCAACACGCTCGGTGGATACGACTCGGACCTCGCCGTCTATTCGACACGAGGGCAGTTCCGAGAACATGCAGTCAGCACATGCCCGAGTTCATACTTCAGCGTGCTCGGAACAGACCTTGAGCGTGAGATTCCGGAGGTTCTGCGCGGCGCAGTCGATAACGCCATCGCACGTTCACGCTCAACGTGGGCTAGACCCGATGAGCCTAAAGTCTGGGAGCGTTACGACACCGCCGCTCGGATTGCCACCGCGCTGGGCCGCGATCACTTTGCCGTCGCGGAGCTGTACCTCAACGCCTCTTGGACGGTGCGAGATGCCGCCGTGGGCGTCTATGTTGGCGGCCTAAATGGACCACAAGCCGCGCGCGAGATTCTGTCCGTTGGCGAATCAGAACTGGCCAAAACGCTCCCGCCGGAATCCATCAAGTTGCTTCGGTACAACCTCGCCCGAGTTGCCCACCGCGGTGGTTTCAACTCCGATCGGGATCGCCACATCGATGCCTACCTTGCGCTAACCACACTGACGGAGTCGGAGCGCGCTGCGGGCCGTAAGTTGAGGCGCCTTGCACGCCGAATCGAGCCGACCTACCAGCGTGCTGCGGCACTCGCGCTGCAAGCAGCGATCGCAACGGAACAGAGCGGTCCGCGGGTCGCTCAGGCTCGCTATCAGTTGGCCGATGTTCACCGTCGACTTGGTGAACTCGACAAGGCTCGCCAAGGCTTCAAAGACACGCTCACCGACACAGAAAGCCCTCGCGAAGTCCGGGACCTCGCCGCCTATCTGCTGGAAGAAATCGGCAAATAAGTCGGGTTCGAGATAGTAGGCGGCATGCAAATCGCAATGCTCATCTCCAGCGCGGCCGTCATCCGGCCCACATGGACGACCGCTCATCTCGCTCAGGCAGCGCTAAAGGCCGGCCACAGCGTGCGCTTTGTCGAGCCCGGCAGCCTAGAGGTCACCGGTCAGGGGCGAGTGGTCACACGGGCTCACCTCATCGACACACCGCTCGCGAGTCAGG
>DEBL01000288.1:7553-8001 GCA_002348535.1 Deltaproteobacteria bacterium UBA2957
TCGCGAGTCAGGCCGAGATCGCTGACCGGCTGCGACTCGGACGACTGACTCGACGGTATGTGGATGTGGGAGCATTTGACCTGATGCTCATGCGAGCGAATCCGCTGACTCCCACCGTCCTGAACCTCGCGCTGATGGCTCAAGAGCGGGGGGTTCGGGTGATCAATGACCCCGCAGGAATCGCCCTGACGCGAACCAAAACGTGGCTCGCGTCGCTTGCGGACGTACCACGGCCCCTGACTCTCGTGACTACGGATTCGAAAGCGGCCAAGGCGATGGCCGAGACGCTGCCACAAGGCGTGGTCATGAAACCGGCGCATGGGTCTGGAGGCCGCGGTGTCCAGTTGGTTCGGGATCCCGATCGGATCCCACAGGCCATGCACAATGTGGTCCGCTCCCAGCCGGGACCGGTCGTTGTTCAGGAGTATCTGACAGACGCCGACAAGGG
>DEBL01000288.1:8326-9535 GCA_002348535.1 Deltaproteobacteria bacterium UBA2957
CAGACGCCGACAAGGGCGAAAAGCGTCTCTTTTGGGTTGATGGGCATGTTGTCGGCGGGTACCTGCGGCAGCGCGCTCCGGGTTCGTTTTTACACAACCTCCAGCGTGGCGGGCAGCCGCAGCCCACTGAAATCTCCGACACCGACCGCGCCATCGTCAGCGCCATCACTCCGCACCTCCGTCAGGCAGGAATCGTGCTGGCTGGCCTCGACATCATCGGCGGCGCGTTAGTGGAGTGCAACACGCTCAACCCGGGCGGCATTCACTACGCAGAGTCTTTTCGGACCACCAATGGACCATCCATTGCGGAAGAGACCCTCCAAATTATGACTCGAACCTGGAACACCTCAGAGGCAAAACACGCATGAGCCGTCGAAATGACAATGAAGATTACTCATCCGCTCTCGGAACGCTGACACGAAAGCAAGTTCAAGATGCGATCCGACGCGGTAACTCGCTTGTGGGCGCTGACATTCGGGGCGTCGACCTGACCGGCATCAGCTTTGAAAACGTCGACCTGACCCGGGCCAAACTGGCGGAGAGCAATCTGTCCCAATGCAGCTTTGTTGGTGCAAACCTGAGCCATGCCAGCATGTGGCACGCCAACCTGAAGGACGCTTGCCTCGACCGGGCAACAATGGAAGGGACCGATCTCGACTTTGCCAATCTCGATGGCTGCACGCTGAAGGGTGCGTGGGTCAAGAAAGCCATCTTCCCGCTCGCGCGGATCTCGATGGATGAAATTCTCGATGCAGTAAAGACGGGGCAGCGTCTGCGCATGAGTTCACCCGGACACGACTAAGCCCGGATGTCGGACCTTATTCGCCGGTTTCATGCGGGGGACCCAACGGCCTTCGTCGAACTCATCGCAGCAGAGCAAGATGACGTGTACACGCTGTGTCTTCGATGCATTGGTACACACGACGCTGAAGCCCTCTGCGAACGTATTTTTGTCGCCGCCCACCAAGAACTAAACCGAGTTTCTCCCGATACCGACTTGCACATTTGGCTGATGAAGCTGACGGTGCATCTCATCGAGGCGCACCCACATACCGATGAACCGTCAAGCACCACGCTGCATGATCGGTCGGCTACGACCCAGTCGCTGCTGGAACATCTGGAGCTTCCATTTCGTTTGGCGGTCGTCATGCGCGATGTGCTGCGTATGAGCGAGGCGCTCATATCCGACATTCTCAACCTGTCATTGGG
>DEBL01000288.1:9915-15810 GCA_002348535.1 Deltaproteobacteria bacterium UBA2957
AGCACCAACATGGACAGGGCCTAAGCAATGGACAGCTTCTTCGCGCGCAACCGACTGAGTGCATACCTCGATCGAACGCTCCCAAGGGCTGAGGCCGAGGCCGTAGCGGAAGCAATCGCACGGGACATTGCCCTCAGTTCTGATGTTCAGGCCATGCACAAGGTGCTCGGCATGATGCACGAAGCGGGTCGAGTTCCCGCGCCCACCGGCTTCCATGCACGAACCGTCGCAACCATTGCCTCGAAACCAGTTCCTGGGAGCCAAGTCGCTTGGCTGCAGCGCAGGCTGTCGCGGATTCCAACAGAGGTGGTTGCGCTCGTGGGGGCCGCACTCATCGCCGCAGTCGCATGGCAACGAACGGCCTCACAGGAGACAACTGATGACGCACCCGCTCCGGCCGCTGAAGCGCCTGTAGCTCCACCCAGCGATGACAAGGTCGGGGTCGAATCGCCCGAAGTTCAGGTCACCACAGAGCAGAAAGCAACCCCGCAAGAGCCGCCCAGCCCGAAACAAGCTCGTTCGCCAACACCGCCCCCATCCGCACGCACCGTGACTCCTGCTCCCGAGTCGCTGCCTTATGACCCCGACGCGCCTCTGGCCTACCGCATTCTCTCGGGGGGCGACCAAGTTCTGTACGACATCGCAACCCTTGCAGATGAATCAAACGGCCGCCTCGTCGACGCCTATGGGAAGCTGTTCACACCGCATTCTCTGAACGAAGGCAACAGCTTCGCATCGGTCTACCTCGTTGTAAGCGAGGACAATGCGCCGTCGACCCACGCACGGCTGCTCAAGCGAAGTGGCATGGAGCCCTACCCCTTGGAGGGTCCGCAACCGCCCCTGAACGATGGCGAGACGGTGTTTATGATCGAAGCACAACTGTAGAACTGCTTCGGCGAAACCGCCTCAAGACTCCGGGTGCGGATCGACTCCCGGGTTTGTGTATCCAATCCAACTGTTCGCGATTCGCACCCTCTCCGGGGTCACAATCCCCGCACTCATGATGAGTTTAAATGCTTCCTCGCTGGTCATGTCGACCTTTCGAAGGTCCGTGGCCGGGATGAGCAGGTAGAAACCGCTGGTCGGGTTGGGGGTTGTGGGCAAGAATACGCTGATCAACCGGTTGTCGGCTCGCTCCACATCGAGGAATGGGTCCTCGTTGGTCACAAAGGCAAGGCAGAAAATCCCCTTCCGGGGGTACTCCACCAGTACGACCTGACGAAAATGCTGGCCCCGACTGGAGAACAGCGTGTCGACCAATTGTTTGAACCCTTGGTAAATGCCAGACAACAATGGCACCCGACCCAGTACATGCTCGTACCACTCGACGACACGCTGTCCCGCGTAGTACCGCATGAACAAACCGGTCAAGGCCACAAGCATGATGGAAAGCAGAATGCCGAGGCCGGGGATTGGATAGCCAAGATAGGTCTCAGGACGCCATGCATCGGGCATCACCCGAATCAATCCATCGGCGAACCGCACAACGATTGTAAACACCCATATCGTGACACCGAGTGGCGCCAGCACAAGGGTGCCGGCCAATAGATCAGAGCGAAACCGCGCGCCAAAACCCTTTCTCATTGCCCCTCCACACGCTCGCAGTCCAAAGAAACAGTCTGCCTTCTTGATCCGCTGTAACGCACGAACGGCTCACCACGGCAAAATGTCGCCATTCGCATGCCAGAACCGTCCGGAGTTGCCGAGGTTCAGTTCATCCATCCGGTCGAGGAGGCCCTGTGCTGACTCTGCGGGACCAATGTGTCCGTTTCCACCGGTCATGTCAGTCTTCACGTAACCAGGGTGCAGCAGCGCTACAGCCACCCCCCGATGATTCAAGTCGTGCGCAAGACTCACTCCAGCCATGTTTGCAGCGGCCTTGCTCATTCGGTACCCGTAGCGAGAACCGCTGGTGTTGTCCTCAAGCGAACCCATACGACTGGTCACAATGCCCACCTTACTTCCCGGACCCATCTGCGGCAGCAGCGCACGAGTCACCCGCAGGGGACCCATCGCATTGACCTCGAACTGCCACCGAATCGCATCGAAGTCCATTGCGGCTAAGGTCTCGCGAGACAAAATACCTGCATTGTTGATCAGCAAATCGATGGGCTGACTCTCAAGTCGCCGCAC
Source organism: Deltaproteobacteria bacterium UBA2957 (assembly GCA_002348535.1). Taxonomy (GTDB): domain Bacteria; phylum Myxococcota_A; class UBA796; order UBA796; family UBA796; genus UBA796. The sequence continues at coordinate 12,049 of DEBL01000288.1, forward strand.
GAGATGAGCGACTGAGTCATCCGAAGTGACATCAACCCCTTCTTCCACCTCCACATCCAGCGATCGAAGTTCAACGGACTCGCTGCGGCAAGCCGCAATCACGCGATCACCCCGCGCGCACAGAGCCCGCACCAACTCCAAACCAATGCCCCGATTTGCACCGGTCACAAGCGCCGTTTTTGGCATACCATCCTCAGTGAGGTTCTTCAGAAACCTCGTTGCGATTCCATTCAGGCAGTTCCACTTCAACGTCCACGCTTCCGTCTGGGACGCACTGGCACGACAATCGGCTGTCGTCGCGCAACGCGGGCGCGAAGTCCAACTGGTCTTCTTCTTCATCGATGGCTTCTGGAGCCGAGTCAAACCCTTTGGTCACGTAGATGTGGCATGTTGAACAGGCCACGACGCCACCGCAAACATGGTCGACTTCGATGCCCGCATCCAAAAGCAGACCCAGCAAGCTGCCCGGCTGCCCCTCTTCATCGGGCAAGTTGTCCGGATCCACATCGATCACCTGCCCTGTGTTTTTCACAGTGAGCTTGTACGCCTTTTTGGGCGGCGGAGGGGCTTCCGCGTCAATGAATGGATTGATACCCACTTCAATCTCCAGACCAACGGGGCCGCTGCTTAATCCGCGGACGGTGGAAGGTCCACGGTAGCCTTAACCACTCCGGACCAACTTCACCGTCACTTTCCAGCGCTTGCACTGTACCTGCGCATGCTTCGAAGAACGATTGGCGCACCAAAAATCGACGCTAACAGGAACCTAATGAACGACTCCACAACCTTTGGGCTGTTCATTTGTTTCGTCCTGGGTCAAAATACCAACTCAACCACAAACCCCCGATGGAGTCCCAACCACCATGAATGCAACCAGACCGCTGTTTCACCTGTGCATTGGCCTTGCCTTAATCGGCGCTCAACCAGCATTTGCCGATGAGGCCCCGAACGGGTCAGCGACGACCGAATCGGCAGATCGGTCTGGCGAATTCGCAGTTTGGGACGGCGTCTAAACCCGCTCCGGACGAACCGTCAAAATCGGCGAATACATGGGCGCCGGTGGGGCCGTCCTCACGGTAGTTGGCGCCGTCGTCGGCCTTCGTGGGTTTTTTCAATCCGCTGGAGGGGTCGCTGGCTCGTTTTCTGGCGACGATGGGGCCAGTGAGGACGATGCACAAGGAGCCAACCGCGCTGTCCTTGGCCTGGTTACGGCGACTGCAGGAATCACAGCCTACGGGACCGGACCGGTTTTGATGGCCGGAGGCACGGTTCGCCAAGCGAAAGCAATTCGAATGGTCAATCCCGATGCACCCCGGCCTTGGTACGGCTACACGACATGGTTTTTTGCGGCGGCTGGACTGTCGAGCGGTTCCGGGAACATCGGGGGTCTACTCCTCGCTTCGACCGCTGGATACGTCACGGGCGCGATGCAGAAGGGTAAAAACCGTATGAACTGGGACCGCGCGACGGCTCAGCGACTGCAGAACACAAAGCAGTCAACCTTTACCGTCGATGTGACCCCTTTCGAATACGAAGGCAACCGCGGCTTGGCACTGGTCGGAACGTTTTAGGACCAAGGCAGTCGGATCGCGATGGCGATGGCCAAGCCACCACCGACCTCACCCTTGCGGGTCATCCAAATCGCCACAGTGACACCGCTCATGCCCGGGTATCCGACGGCACCGGACGCACGAGCGGTTGCATGCACCCACACGATTGTTTTGCCTTCATCTGCTACAGTTGGATTCCCACCTTTCTTTAGAGGTTCGAAGCCATGAACGGAGCGATGCCGATGTTGTATCTGTGTGCTGGACTTGCGCTGATGGGCGTTCAACCCGCATTTGCCGATGAGCTCTCGAACCCGACCGCAACTGAATCGTCAGATGTGTCCTCCGACCTTGGAGTCTTGTCCTCCGACCTTGGAGTCTGGCAAGGGGTCTACACCGACGCCGGACAGCTCATCACGGCCGGCCAATTCCTCGGCATTGGTGGTGCCGTAGCGTTAACGGTTGTGCTTGTTTCCGACATGCAGGGCGAAAAAAAAATGTCTGCCGCCGCAATGGGACTCGGCGCATACCTAGCGGGGCCAGCCTTGATGGCCGGTGGTTCGGTTCGCCAAGCACGGGCGATCCGAATGGTCGATCCCGAGTCACCACCGCCCTTGTACGGATACGTGACGTGGGGGCTCTGCATCAGCGGAATTAGTGCTTTACCCCTCGTGGGTACGGCGGCCGGGTACATCACGGGTACGATACAGAAGCGTAAAAACCGCTTGAACTGGAACCGCGCAATGGCTCAACGACTGAAGAACACACCGCGGTCAACCTTCACCGTGGATGTGACTCCCTTCGAATACGACGGCAGCCGCGGCTTGGCGCTCGTCGGAACGTTCTAAGAACGAAGCAAACGAAGTGCGATGTCCTTGGCCAAGCCGCCATCGACCTCGCCCTTGTGGGCCTTCATCAGGGCCCCCATGACACGCCCCATATCCGCAGGCCCAGCGGCCCCTGATGCATCAATCGCTGCTTGCACCCACGCGGTCGTTGTGGCCTCATCGGCTAGACTCGGAAGAAAGTTCTGGAGCACTTCAAGCTCAGCCCGTTCGACGGTGGCCAAGTCTTCTCGGCCGCCGGCATCGTAAGCGGAAATGCTTTCTTTTCTCTGCTTTTCCAGCCGGCGAAGGATCGCAACCGCGGCCTCGTCGGCCACTGTATCGGACCCGTCTTTTTTCATGGTCTCGATGAATGCTGCGCGAATCCCTCGCAATGCACCAAGGCGAACCTTGTCTTTCGAACGCATGGCGTCCTTCATTTGGGCTGTGACGTCGTCGATGATGGCCATGGCGTGCACTCCTGTTCACGGCCCCGTAACGGACATCTCTTTACCTCTCCAATCAAGTGCTTAAATACAGCCCATGCCCGATCAGCAGTACCGCACTCTCCAATGCCGCGCGCCCCGCTCCGTGACCTCGGGTGGCAGTTCGAATGCAGGGCCATCCAATGCGGCGATGCAAGACCGGTTGCGTCGTTCGCAGCATGCGGCCCAGCTCACCAGCCAGATCTGCGACAACGCATTCGAGGCGACTGGACTCCGCCCTCTCGTGTTCGAACGGGCGCTCAATGCTTTCGAGGCGGCATTTAGTGAGGGTCTATCGACAAGCACCACCGTCACCATCATCGATTACGAGCTGCACAGCAGTAAAAAACGACTGTGGGTCATCGACCTTGAACAGCAGTCGCTGCTCTTCCACGAGCATGCCGCCCACGGTCGCGGATCAGACCGCGATCACGACGGCTATCTGGACTCCGTGAGCAACGGAGACGGATCCCACCAGAGCAATGTGGGCCTCTTGCGCACCGCAGAGACATACACTGGGGCTCACGGCTACAGCATGCGCATGGATGGTTTAGAGGCCGGGTTCAATGACAACGCTCGGTCCCGCAATATCGTCATGCACTCTTCGTCGTACGTGAAAGACGCTTGGATTGACAGGTATGGCAAATCCGGACGCAGCAAGGGGTGTCCATCACTGGATCCCGACGTGTCCGGTGAACTCATTCAAAGCATCAAGGGCGGTAGTTTGGTGTTTGCGTATTACCCCGACCCCGAGTGGCTCGAGCGTTCAACTTTTTTGAACCGGAGGGATTGAAACAATCCTCTCAGGTTTTGTTGGCAGTGCCAGGTGCCTTTAGGGCCGGGCGCAAACCAACCAACGGCGTGGCTTTCACAGCACGTCTTCATTGATTCGCTTTAGGAGGAATC
>DEBL01000110.1:0-1987 GCA_002348535.1 Deltaproteobacteria bacterium UBA2957
CGGCTTCGGAGTCCCCCAACCTTGTGGGTCTGTACTGTGGTCGGAAGGTGGACTTCGGAGTCGATGGCCGCGGCACCGACGACCACTTCATGTTCCTCTGCCATTGCACGAATTACATCCAGCAGGTGGTGCTGAGCACCGCCGCGATGGCTGATTCGATCGGTGAGATACAACAGGCGCATTCACACGGTGTAGCACGGTAAAGCGCCGACACGGAGTCCGTGCCGGCGCCCGGCGAACCGCTTCACCAGGAACAGAGCGGTTCGCCTGTCGCAGAAGGTCAGTGCAGCGGCACGGAGGCGATGGGTTCCTCAGGGGCCTCCAGCGATGAAGCGACGATCCCCACATTGGAAATGCTGAAGAGGGTGTCTTCAATCATCAAGCTTCGGAGCATCTGCGGGGTGTAGCCGTCGGCATCGTATCCCCAGACCTCGGCAGCGAGATCGGTGTGGTCGATGAAGCCGGTTTGATCGAGACCGGATTCGGTGTCGATGGACGCCACCATCAACCCCGAGGCGTATCCAACTCCATAGCCGTCATCCCAACTGTATCCGTACGCGGGAATCGCAATGGTGTCGTTGTGCACCATGATGGCGTGGTGGTCCCACAGCGCGCTTGAGGAGGAATAGTCGCACTCAAGGGTGAGTTGATCCTGTTGCTCGGGCTCAGAGAAGTCGGACACATCGAAGAGGCTTATGGCCACTCCGCTCAAACGACCGTCCCAGTCGCCGTCCATTCCGACGCCGAGCACATGGTCCTCTCCGATGGCCTGAAGGTAGGCCGAGTAGCCCGGAATCTTCAGCTCACCCACGGCCTTGGGCTCGGTGGGGTGAGAGAGATCGATGGTGAACAACGGGTCAATCTGGACGAAGGTCACCATGAAGGCGCGATCCGCTTGGAAGCGAGTCGAGTAGATCCGTTCGCCGGGAGCCAGTCCGCGCAACTCTCCGATAATTGGCATGTCAGGAGTCTCTGCATCAAGGACAAAAATGTTGTTCCCTTCTTTTGCGTTCTGCTCGTCCGACCCCCACCATTGGTTTTGGTTGGTGGTCGCAACGCGAAGCAGCCCCTCGTGCTCTGACATCGAGAATTGGTTGTGCAGGAAGCCATCCACCATACCGCTCGCGGTGTAGGCGGTGTTTTCTCCATCCAGCGTGAACTGGTGAAATCGAGTGACTTGGTCAATGCTGGAGAACCCGTCCCACCAACTGAACGAGGACTGGGCAACATACATCGAGCGCTGGCTCGCATATACGGTTGCGGTTCCAGCCATCACGGCGGTCGCGTCCCCGGATACCCGTGTCTTGGGTCGGTTCAAGTCGATGTGACTGACGACTGTGAGCCCTGGGTTCGATACATCCCTGCTGTGGAGAATATCTGTGCAGTCCGCAATGGGTTCTCTGGTCCCATCTTCGTGGGTGACCGATGGCAAGAAGTCGGTCATGGGCATCTGCGCGAGGCGGCGTTCAATCACGGGCCGAACGGTTCGCTCCCGGGTCCGACGCGCGGTTTCTTGTCTCAGGGCGCTTGCATTCCACGATAGCGAGTAGCCGTTGTCGATATCAGCGGACGCATAGGCGTCCCATATCTCCTCGTGGACATCGTACGGAAGCGTGATGGTGGGCTGAGTGACGGTGTATACATCGCCGCCGATTCTGCGGGCCGATACAAACCGTCCATCGATTTGCTTGGTGGTGATCACCTCCGGTTTCGTCCGATCCGAGACATCGATCACGTCCACCACGGTGACGGTCCGCCATCGCTCGTCATCGTCGACGTAGCGGTGCGAGTAGGCCAGAATTTTGTCGTCGTGGAGGAATAGATCCGATGAACTTCCCGAGAGCTCGACCGAGCCGACCTCTTGGCTATCTTCGACAGGCCAACTCGAAACGATGCGGAGGCGATCGGACTTTGTCAGATAGATGAACTCGCCATCCGTCTTGACCATATCGGGCTCGTCAACGCCGGCCTCCTGAATGTTGGTGGT
>DEBL01000110.1:2388-2722 GCA_002348535.1 Deltaproteobacteria bacterium UBA2957
CCACCGAATGCGTCATACCGCGTCATCTCATGAACAAATGAATCGGCGAGGTGGGTGCGCATGGCATCGCAACTCGCGAAGGGAAGAAGGTCGACTTCAGGGTTTCCCCCGGGTCCGCCAGTGTTGCAGGCGGTTGTCGAGAGCAGAATGAAGGGGATGACGGGTCGCATGATGGCTCCTGTAGCGGGTTTGCACTGGTGTGTTGCAGGAGCTGTGCCAAGTTTTTAAACTGAGTAATAACAGTTATTTACATGATTTTATTCGGATCCGTAGTCGAAGGGATCCCGGAATTCATGACATTGATGTCACGGAGAGGGAACAATTCGAAACAGTC
>DEBL01000110.1:3110-7609 GCA_002348535.1 Deltaproteobacteria bacterium UBA2957
GCACTTGCGCCTTCGCGAAGCACGACCCATCCGACCCCGAGCGTGGCCAACTCGTCTAGGCCATCACAAGGCTGTTCAGGTGCCCGGTCGGCGCTCAGGGCTTGAAAGTATGGATTCGCTGCGATTGTAGGGTGCGCGGTCTCAATGCCGTGGCCCTCAAGCTGGAAGGGGATGGGTCGGCCATGAGCGGTCTGTTGGAGGAAGATGTCACCGTTGAACCAGTTGTCGCTCGTCATGTAGGGAATGTCGATCACGGCGCCTGAATGGGTGCTTTGCTGAATGGCGATGGAGGCGGGATGAATGGACGCCTTCACCATGGGGATTGGCCACTTTCCGGGCGACACCAACAGCGCCTCGATCAGGACCCAACCGATGCATGCCCATCGGATTCGCGGCGTGCAGTGGGCAAGTCCCATAGCGGCCAGTATCGCGACACACAGCTGAACCCCCACAGCGAATCGATCGACGCTGTGGATGGTGGCATTGACCAAGGGAACCAACCAGTAGGCGACAAGGTAGACGGGGTTGGGCAAGCCTCCGACCGTACGGGCGTGGTCGAGGTACACGCGGGGGCCCATCGAGAGCATCGCGAATGCGAGGGCCCCGAACAGCACTATTCGCGTGTTCGGCGTCTTCCGGCGCAGGGCGAGTCCGCCAAGGATCAACAGTCCCCACCCCGGGTATGCGGCATACATGAGCTGTTCAGTGCCGGCCTGACTGACCCGGCGCCCCCACTGACCCGGGAGAAAAAAGTCAGCCAGCGCCATGCTGTTTGCCTCGGGTACATCGAGGGGGTTCAGTGGACTCGAATGAAACAAGCTGAGCGTTCGAGTCTTTATGGCATCATCCGCGCTGACGGTGCCTGTGATGGCTGCGTACCAAGGAGCAGCGATGACAATCGCTGTACCCAGCAAGATCGCAACCCGAGTTATTCGTTGTCGGTCTGTGACCAACCCTCTCCAATTGGCCACACCAAGTCCACCCACAATGAGCCCTGCGGTGATCCCATGAGACCAGCACGCGATGCCTTGAGTGATCAACAACACACCGCCAATGGCGGGCCACTTCCACCCGATTTCAGACCATGTTTTCTTGGCGGCAATCATGATGAGCGGGAGTGGCCAGATGACCGCGGTTTCGCTCACTCCCGAAGCCAAAGGAAAGGATAGCATCCATGCACTTACGGCGAACGAAAAGCCCATGAGCCATTGGGATGGTTCGTCCATCGATAGTTCTTGGGCCAGCGTCTTTGCGGCCCAAGCGGCAGCCCCAATGTTTGCCACGACAATTGCGTTGTAGGCTGTCACAGCGCCAAAGACCGTGCTGATCGGCCATGCGAGCCACGCGTTGAATGTGTCAAGGCTGAAGAAGGCCCCCCCGGATGGATAATGAATCAGACCCGTGCTCATCGACAATGGGTGGCCGGCGTTTAGGTTTTGATGCACGATCCACTGGCTCCAGACATGCTTCAGTGCATCCGATGAGCCAGCGCCGATGGCCGCATCGGTCATGTAGATCCAGTTGGGTCCAAACACCAACAGGATCACCGCCAACAACCATCGATCGACGCGGTTCATGGGGTCTCCAAGAGGGTGCGAATGAAGGGCGTGAGTTGGTCTGCAACGATGCGGTGTCCGGCCGCTGAAAAGTGCGGATCAAAGACGAGGTACGGACGGTGTTCGGCCCCTGCGCGAAGGGCTGCGGTGAGGTCGATGGTGGAAATGGAACTGGGGACCGCACCGAGGATGGCCGCCGCCGGACGCTCAATTTGCGCGGGGTCGAGGGCCAATCCAAAGGCATCAAACGTGGATTTCTGACGCTCCGTGTGCACGACATAGGCAGGCGGAACGAGGGCAAGACCGCAGACTACGTCCAGATCACGGCAAGCATCGCGGTACCGCTGCAGTGCGCGCGCAGTTGGCCCGATGATCGGGTCGAGTGCTTCCGCGTCGGCAAACGGCGCGACTTCGTCGCGGAACTCATCGATGCGGAAATCCGCACCCAGTCGATCGAGGTCAGCGTAGAGCAGAGCATAGGCCACCACCCGGCTCACGGATCCGAGTGTTTTAACGAGTTTGCTCCGTTGCGGTGGCGGTGCTCGGACCGGTGGCGGTGTGGTTGGCAGTCCCGGTGAACGGCTCCAGCGGTCGTTGTCCCGAAGATCGTTTCCAGAGTATACCGTCAGCAGAACTGCATCGGCTCGGGTCACGGGAACGAGGCGCTTCATCAGACCAATGGCTTGGTCGGTTCCGTAGCCGGGAACACCGGCATTAAGGATCCGTGTGCTCGCACCCAAGGATTGGTCGAGGAGTGCGGAGAAGGTTTGGGTGTCGGAAACCTGCATACCCAGCGTAAATGAGTCGCCAATGGCCAGCACTCGACGCTCATGAGGACCCTTTTCACCCAACTCAGGGCCGCGAATTCCATGGGAATTGGTTCTGAACCCATCGCCCGCAACCGATGGGGCCAAAACGACACGAAGCTCCACATCGTCTCGGAATGCTCGATTGTCCAATTCCCCGACGGTGGCCGCCAACACGAACTCGGGTCCGAGGGGAGGCATGATGCGCAACACCCCCTCGACGATCAGCAATGCGATGAGCAGACCCGACGCGGAGAGGGTCAGTCGCGCCCGGACGCTTTGTCCTGAAAATCGAGCCATGCTGCATGGTACCAGCGGCGACCGAGACGCACAGGCCTGAGGATGGAAATGGGCAAGATGCAGCGGGCAACCTCCGCAGCGAACGCGTTCTGCGATAGGCTATGGGGAAGAGGGTCCGACATGGCCGATCAAATGCATTCATTGCCCAGAGTGGGGCGGTTCGCGGACCGCACGATTGATGCCCGTACGTATACGGACCCCAACGTGTTGGCGATGGAAGTTCAGGCGGTCTTTCGACAGTCGTGGATTGCAGCGGTCCCGAGCTGGAAACTGCGGGGTCCGAATCGGTACGCCACGCTGTCGGAATCAGGCATCGATATTGTGGTCACCCGAGACGCCAATGGGACGCTCGCTGCGTTCCACAACCGCTGCCTGCATCGCGGTTCTCGGATTGTCCATGGATGCGGTAAGGCGAAGGAACTCAAGTGCGGGTATCACGGGTGGGTTTTCGGGCTTGAGGGTCGGCTTATCCATGCGCCCGCCTCCGATGGATTTGGCGGGGTTGATGTACACGGCATGCGGCTCATATCGGTACCGGTTCGCGAGTTTGGCGGATTGATATGGGTGAACCTCAGTGACCAGCCCAGAGACTTTTCGGATAGCCTTTGTGGCATTGATGCGGAGCTCGAGCCCTATGGCCTCTCGGAAATGGAGCCCATCGAGGAGCGCGTGTTCTCGATACCCGTGAACTGGAAGGTGATGCTCGAGAACGCCTTCGACTACTACCACGTGAGCGAGGTCCACGGACAAACGATCCATGCCCACGTCAAAACGCGGCCGGAAATGGCGCTGTACGGGGATCATGTGCGGCAGAATGTGCACATTGCGCCCTACACGTGGCGGAGTCTCATCGATCGGCGATGCAGTCGAGGCGGCCCGTACACCGCCAAGCAGGTTTCCCAGTTGTACAAATACACGCTGTTTCCAAACACCATGCTCAACGTCCTTCCCTATCACCTGACAGTGATGCGGTTTTGGCCCGACGGTGTGGGGGGAACTCGACTGCACTATGCGTTCTGCAAGCGGACAGGGGCCCGCGGGCTCGAGTGGGCGCGCGCGCACGCGACTTGGGTGGCTTCGCGCATCATTCTTGCCGAGGATGTTCGCATGCTGCTCCGGTGCCAGACCCATCCCGACTCCCAAGCTGTGCAGCACCACATTCTTCACGACCAAGAGGCTGCAGCCATTCACCTGCACGAGACTCTTGAACGCTGGAAAGGTCGAGGAGCAGACGCCAGCGGCTGAAAGAACACCGCCGGGCACTCGTTGCATCGCCGAAATAAAGGCGGTTTGATCTATGCCATTCGTCGCTTGAACGAACCACGTTTTCGTCCGACATGCAGGTATGCTGCTGCATCGCAAGGAACACGACCCGCTGTTTGATGCCTTCCCGAGGCTCGAGACGGATCGGCTGTGTCTGCGGCAACTGACAGTAGCGGATGCACCGGCGCTGTACGACTTGATGGCCAATCCGGATGTCGCGCGTTTTACGGCACGGAAAGCGTTTAAGCGTGTGGCCGACGCAGTCGATTTGCTCAGGGGGGTAGGCCTCGACTACGCCACGCGGCGATCTATTCGCTGGGGTGTGACCCTACTGGATTCGACCGCGATCGTGGGAACGGTCGGTCTTCACGACTGGGATCGCTACCACCGGCATGTTGCCATCGGGTTCGACCTTCACCGCGATCATTGGGGGCTTGGATACGCCAAAGAAATGGTGTCAGCGGTCTGTGCATACGCCTTTGATCACATGCGTGTCCAGCGCATCGAGGCTCACGTGATGCATGGAAACCGGTCATCGCAGCGACTCCTCGATGCCATCGGGTTTGAACACGAA
>DEBL01000110.1:7907-11814 GCA_002348535.1 Deltaproteobacteria bacterium UBA2957
TCGCAGCGACTCCTCGATTCCATCGGGTTTGAACACGAAGGCACACACCGAAACCGCATGTACAAAGACGGTCGCCAGCATGACGTTCACATTTACGCGTTGGTTGTGCACCGCGACGACCAAATGCATTGACCCAGCGGAGCGCTATTCCTCCCCGCTTGGTTTCGACGCGTTGACTTGGTCTTCGGGGGTGACGGGGGCTTCTTCCGCTCGCTCCACTTTGGGGCGGCGAATGGTCGTGGTTCCGGGATCCCGACGCTCTCCCGATGAGTCCACGACGGTGGACTCCGTCGATTCCTCGGTGGAGGTTGCCGCTTTCATCATCTCTGTAGCGGCTCCGGATTCAATGAGAGCGCCCAACCGTTTCATGTGTATTTCGTACGATGCGCGCGCTGCACTGTCCTTCGGACTCCGTTCTTTGGCCCCCTTGATGGACTCGAAGGCATGAAAGATCTGGCCCTGACGTTCCCACATCTCCGACTGAACGGCGAATGCTGCATGGTTCGACGGCTCTCGCTTCAGGGCTTTTGCAATGATTTGCTCGACGTTCTCAAGCGTTCCCAGCCGAACCAGCGCCCGTGCCCGCTGCACAAGTCCAGATGCGGTTTCACGCCGTTTAAGGGATTGGTTCAAGAACCACTGCGCTTGCTCAGGGTCGCCGCCTTGGTCCAAGATCAAGGTGGCGGCCAACTCCTGAGCAGACGGGTGTCCCTTGTCGATCTCGAGGGCGGCTTTGACCGCTTCATCGGCTTCGGCCAGCAACTCGGCTTGCCCCTCTTCAGCCGCAATGGCCTTGTCGCGCAGCAAGGCGGCCTTGCGCACAAGGTTGCGAGGGTTCTCCCCATCGATTGCGAGGGCTTCGTCGATGGCCTGGATGGCGTTGCTCCATCCTTCGACTCCTTGACTGGTGTACGCTTCGCCGAGCATCCCGTAGGTGTCGGGCATGAGCGGCTCGAGTGTCATTGCTGACTTGAGCAGCACAATGGCCTCGTCCGTCTTGTTCTGGTCGAGGTAGATTGCTGCGAGGCGTCGATAAAGTCGACCGTTGTCCGGGAACGCCTTGATGGCCAGCTCCATTGCGCGCGCCGCCTTTCCACGGGCTCGGCTTCGAGTGTGTACGTCGGTCTCCACGAGGTAAACGTCTGGGGTTGGAGCCTGCCGTTGAGCTTCATTAAATGCGCCTGCAACCTGCTCAAAGTCAGCCTTCTCGGCGTGTCGGAGTTCCGCATTGAGCAGCAGCAACTCGGGGTGGGATGCATGCAGCTTTAGAAGGCCGTTCAGTCGTGCGCGTGCGATGTCGAGACGAGCTTTCTTGCGTCGCATCATGCCCGAGATGCTGTGCACAAAGGGATCCAAGTCATCGTAGGGGAGACGGAGCACGCTGCGTTCCCGCCGAGACTCAACGAGCAGTCGATTGCCTTCCTGAACGCAAGCGAATCCCAGAGTGAATTCTCCATCGTTCTTTTCGTGTGTTCGCGACTTTGCATGAAAGTGACGCCCCAATTCCTGCATGCAATCAAAGTCATAGACCTCACGGAAGTCCAAGTGTTTGGATACCATAGGGTGCACGTAGTACCGGCGGTTGCCATCGACGGGCGTCTGTTCGAGTAGACCTTGAGCGACGAGAAACAGGCGGGCCTTTCTGTCCAGTCCGAGTTCCTTCAGGTCATCGGTCGTGGCGGGTTCGCGAAACAAGGCGCTTCGAGTAAGATGCTTTCGTTGATCGGTGGACAGCGCGTCGATGCGCCGCTTGATGTGGCGTGTGAGAGCGTCCCGTCGGTCAAGCTGTTCAAGCTTGAGAAAGCGCGTCTGATCAAGCAGTTCATCGATGGAGCCCTCTTCTGCGGCGCTGAGGGCAAGGAAGCGGGCGGCCAATGGGTGGCCGAGGGTCCGCTCCGCGATGGGTCCAAACCGCTCTCGGGGAAACTCAGGCGCATGGTGTGCCTCGAAGAGTTCATGGAGGACATTTCCCTTCAAACCAACCATTTCGATGATGCGAAGGTTTGCCGTCGCGCCTTCGGTATACAACTGCGGCACCACTGTAGTGGACAGAATCAGCCGCACAGTGGGTTGGCTTTGCAAGATGGCGGTGAGGACCATTTCGAGTCTGCCCGCTGCGTTGAAATGGCCGCGACGACGGTCCAGCAGCTGGTCTATGCCATGAATGATCCAGACCTGTCCGGTCAATGCGGGATCGGTGAGGGCCTCTGCAGCCAAGCGTGCCGTCTCGGCAGGAGAGGGTCGATCCTTACGCTTTAGCGCGGAATGCAGCGTGTCAACTCCGGCCTCTTTTGTGCAGGATGCGATTCGGGCAAGGAGAGCATCGGCGCCCGTGCCGTGTCCGAAGGTGAAGTCGGGCCAACGGTTGACTTCCGCGCTCTGCAGAACGTGTTCGATCAACCACCGTTTGCCGATCCCTTGCGGGCCCGCAATCACGAGGGGTCCTCCGGCTTCGGAGATTTGGGAAGACAGCAGGCCGCATTCATCGTCGCGGCCAACGAACTGCGCCCGAGGAGCCTTAAACCCAAGGTCGGATCTCTTGCGTTTCTTGGGAACAGGTGCGTCTGCAGGAACGTCGGAAGCCTCAAGTATGGGCAGGGCGGCGACAAAATCTTTTGCCCGATACTTGAGTGCTTCGAGCTTGAGCAGCCGCATGTTCATGGGCATCATGAACGGGTTGAAGGCGCGCGCTGCAACAAAAATCTTTGGATTGGTGCCAGCGGCCTTGATGAGGTCGCCCAACTGAGAGAGGGCTCGGCCATCGGAGGCACCGTCCGGCTCGACCAGAACCAATACACCGCCCGGTTTGCCCAAAGCCGCGCGGAGGTTGTCTTCAGTCAGAGGACCTGCTGGATTCACAGCCTTGCCCCCAAGATGGACTGCGGGGACGGTGCGGCGGCGAAGCTCGCCAATGACTTCTGGATTCGCGAGGGCTTGCTGACCGAAGGCCAGTACGCAGCGCCCTTCGCGGATCGCGGTTTCGACACGGTTCATGGTGTTCTCCCGACTGAGGCCGCCTCTCTAACGGGCGTCTGGGTTGGATTCAATGAGACGATCTGACACAGTTGCGCTGCACGTTTGGCACGCATTGAATTACGGCAGAAAGCATGGCACCCAAGAACATTGCAGATTTCCGTCTTCTAGAGCAGATGCCGTCGACCATCGATGGTGTCGAACACTGGCTGGCGGAAGGTCCCGACGGTCCTGCGACGGTGTTTCTGGGCTCGACTGAATTGGGAGATCGGGCCGCAAGCCTCCCGCGATGGGGTCCATTCGCGGACCATCGCAGCGGAACGGAAGAGGGACGTGGATACGTGATCGTCCATGGTGCGCTCGCAAAATCTCTGAGTGACATTGCGGCATCTGCGCCGCCCGAAGCGTGCTTGGGTGTGGCGCTTCATATGGCCACCGCGTTGGCAGAGATTCACGAACGGGGCGAGTCGCATGGGGCGCTGCATTCGGATCACTGCGGGCTCGACGATGAGGGGCGTCTCGTAATTCGACCGTCCCTTGCCGCAGAAGCGGTGGCGGAGTCCGACCCCGACGCCAGTGCGCAGGCGACCGATTGTCTTCACTTTGCGACGCTCCTTACCGCGCTCGGCATTGAGCACATCGAGGATAGCTCCGTCAGTCTTGTGTTGCGCGGCTTGGGTCGAGAATCGGCTCGACGGCGAATTCAGCCCGGACGTGCGGTGCGGCAGTCGATCTCTGCAGTTCTGCATCGCCTCCCAGATTGGGAGTCCAGCATCGAGGCGGCCCTCGGCTCTGGGTGGGGCCTTGATGACACGCCTTGGGCGGATGGTGAGCGAGAGCTTCCGACTGTGGTGGCTGTGGAAGAACCGGAGCCGGAGCCGGAGCCGGATTTGGAGCCGCAGCCGGAGCCCGAGCCGGAGCCGGAGCCAGAGCC
>DEBL01000130.1:0-17686 GCA_002348535.1 Deltaproteobacteria bacterium UBA2957
CTCGGCTTCAGCGCCATGACCCCGATCGCGGATGTGGTCGGCCGAGCCGTTGAACTGTGCCGGCCTTATGCGGGAAAAATTGTTTTGGGGGGACCTCATCCCACCGCGGTGGGCGATGCTGTTTTCGATGAGATGCCAGGGCTTGATGCCGCAGTGGTCGGAGAAGGGGAGCCGGTCATCGGCCCGCTTCTCGATTGGTGGGCCGAGGGCGCGACATCTCCACCGCCGCCCGGTGTCCGAGCCCGCAACAACAACGCCTTCAAGGGTGCGACCCCGCTGGACCCCTCGCGGATCCCGCGCCCTGCGCGAGATCTCCTGCCAAACGAGGCCTACCGGTATTTATTCGCCACTCGCCGTGGCTTCGCCACCATGATCAGCAGCCGTGGATGTCCGTTCCGTTGTTCCTTTTGCGACAAGAGTGTCGGCGGTTCCAAATGGCGAGCGCGACCGGCAGCCGACGTTGTCGATGAGATGGAAGAACTGACCCACCACTATGGCGTGGGCTTCATCAACTTCTACGATGACAACTTCACCATCTCGAGACGGCGAGTCATGGCCATCTGCGATGAGATCATCGCAAGAGGACTAAACATCGAGTGGAAGTGCGAGGGTCGCGTCGATAGCGTCGACCCCGAACTGCTCAGTCGAATGCGAGAAGCGGGATGTCGCGTCGTTGCGTATGGCGTGGAAAGCGCCAACCCAGAGACCTTGGCGCTGCTGCGCAAGGACATCACCGTGCCTCAAGCCATATCCGCCTTCGCGCAGACACGAGCGGCTGGCCTGCGCAGCCTTGCCTACATGATACTCGGTGCTCCCGGGGAAGACCAAGCTGCCGTCGAAGCTTCGATCCGATTCTGCCGTGACATTCAGGCTGATTACGTTCAGTTTTCCACGCTTTCCGCCATGCCTGGCACCCCCTTGTTCTCCCACCCCCGCAATCTCGACACCAGCGTCAACAATCCCCTCGACGCAGATATTGACAGGAGCACGTTGACGGATCTCGACGGCGAAGCGCTGGGACGCCTAGTCCGGTCTGCTTGGCTCGGTTTCTACCTCCGTCCCCGCCCGATTGCGCGCCTCCTCCGCGATGCAGTTGCATCGGGGTCCATCGACGAAGTGTGGCGCATGGGACGGGCGCTGAGTCGCTGGCGCGTCGCCGCGTAATAATCCTTCACCACGTCAGATCAAGCAGGCGTTTACGGACCTCTTCTGCCCGAGAGAAGCCGGGGTCGATTCTGAGCAGCGCCTCAAAGTGAAAGATGGCCCGCTTTGGGTTGCGACGTCCATCGGCGTACAGTGACCCCAGACCGTAGTGAGCCGCGATGTTGTTCGGACAGTGTTGGAGGGCCGTGCGAAAGTTGACGATTGCATCCTCAACCGATCCGCGCTGGCTCGAAAGCAATCCAAGGTTGGAGTGGGCTTTGCAGTACGTGCGGTCCACCAAAAGCGCAGATTGCCATGCTTCCTTTGCGCTTCGGTGTTCCCCCATTTGGGCCCAAACAATTCCCAAGTTGTTGTACGAGTCGAGGTGCTCTGAGTCTCGCTCAATGGCCGTCTGGAAAGCCGCAACGCTGGACTCCATGTCGCCAGAAAATCGATGTGCATCGCCCAATCCGTACCAGCCCTCTGCGACATTTGGCGACAGGCGAGTTGCTTCTTCCCACAGCGCGACCTCCGATGACCAGACCCGGTTCCGTTCGATGGTTGCCAAGATCAACACGGGCACCAAGCCGCCGGCTGCACACCACAGCCCTCGCTGCCACCGGTCGGGAACCGACCATGCCGCGGCGAGAGCCAAGTAGAGCCCCGTCACATACGCCCGATGTTCTGCCATGCTCTCTTTAAGGGCCACAACGGAACTGCTTGGAATGAGAAACAGCGCCGCACAACCGAGCGCAAATGCGACCAACGGACGACCCCTAGACCACCGGACAGCCCCCCAGAGTCCCAGCAACCATGCACACCAAGCACCGGCACCTCGGATGCTCAGCATTCGGACATCATCGACGTGATGATAGAGCGTTTGTTGAATGGGAGCGACCCACAGGCCGAGGTAACGCAGCCATACCTCGGCTTGAGTCGTCACCTGGGTCAGGAGCGGCCGATCAACCTCGCGCGGGATGAAGTGTTCCGCGTAGATTGCACGTCCAACGACGCCAAGCACAATCGTGGCACCGAACGGAATGTACCACCGCCACCGTACTCGGTCTCGACCGAACAACCACTCCATCCACACCAACGCAAAGGGCGTCATCAGCGCCACTTCTTTGGTCCCCGTAGACAACACGCACAACACCAAGGCCAACAACCGTTGCGAGGTTGCGGGCGTGCCGTTTCGGCCTTCCGCTTCAAGCGCCCGCGCCCACACCGCCAGCGTTGAGAGGACAAACAATGCACACAAACTTTCAGACCGCCCGGTGATGTAGGTCACCCCTTCAGTCACCATCGGATGAATGCACCAGACGCCGCAGGCGACGGTACCAACTGCGAGGGGCCGAGGGTGGTTGGCCATGCGTCCAAGCCCCACGGCGAGATGCAAAGCCGACCATACAACCATGCCGTGAATCACTACACTCGTCACATGGTACCCAAACGGGTCTAAGCCGAAAGACCGGAAATTCCATGCATAGGTCAAAATCAAGAGCACGCGATTGACGTTGTACTCGAGGACCGCCCGAAGTTGCGTCAGGTCTCGGATGGTCGAGTTGCCCACCACCTCAATCTTGTCGTCGTATACAAAGGGTGCATTCAGGCCGTTCACAAACGCAACAGCCACAAGCGCCACAAGCGCGAGCCAGCACGCCCTCAGCCACAACCGTTCACTGCTCATCGAGCCACCTCGCGGTATACAGCAAGGTGACGGTCGGCGATGGTTGAAAATCCAAGTTGCTCGCGCACATAGCGTCGACCCCGGCCCACCATGGCTTGGGCGGCCTCCCGGTCCTCCAGCAGGGTTCGAATCCGAGACCGAATCCCTTCGATATCGCCGTAGCGCACGAGCAGCCCCGCTCCCGCCTCCGCGATGAGCTCACCGCATCCGCAATCATCGGCAACAACAACGGGGGCTCCGCACAGCAGCCCTTCAAAGGGAACCAAACCAAACACCTCATCCGCCGAGGGATACACCAGCACATCGGTATCGGAAAGCAGGCGAAGGCGATCATCGCCTTCGACGAGGCCTGCAAAATGCACGTTTGAGCCGTGCGGTTCTGCTTTTGCGGTGCCCATTGCACCCATGTCGTTGCCCGCAATCACCAATTGAGCATCGCCGAGTTCTTCACCCGCAAAGGCGCGAACGAGGTGCTCCACACCCTTCCGCGGAGACACGCGGCCGAGGTAGGTCACCACCGGTCCTTCGTGGAGGCCAAGTCGCGCGCGAAATGCTCCCGTTTCCGGAAGCGCCTCGAACTCGCCGAGGTCCAGTCCGTTGGGAATCCTCTCGACGCGACCCGCGTCAATGCCAGCCGACCGATGGCGAGCAACGTCGGCGGAGCTGACAGCGATCAGCTTGGCTGCACCCTTCGGGACGTGCCCCGAAACAAATCGGTCCCACACCCACTTCACGCCCACCTTTCGTTCGTGGCGCAGCAACGTTCCGTTGGCCGTCAACACATACGGCACGGCATAGGATGCCGCCCACCGAACAGCCTCGTTGTTTAACAGGTGCCGGTGGCCGTGAAGGTGCATCACATCGACAGTGCTGCCGAGCGTGTCCAGCGCCTCTTGGACCCCAACGGGCAAGAACAGTTGATGCCGATACGCCACGCGGTTGCTTCGGTTGCGTACCGTCAGCACGCGCACTCCGTGATGGTCTCGATCGTTGGCCAGCCCGCATCGTTGAGATTCATCGAAGGCGTCCGTGGTCAGCACAGTCACCGAATGACCCTTTTCGACCAGCGCACGACTGAGGCCATCCACGATCCGCGGGATGCCTCCGAATGCCCAAGTGGGTGGAAAGTAGGGAGTGACTTGAAGAATGTGCACGCTACCTCAGTGGCCATAGCATCCGATAGCATGATGCCAGCGGAGATGACCGTTGGCGAATGCTTGACCGTACGATTAAGATTGGGGCCCCGGAGGTCTTATGCCCAAACGCTCTTCCCTGTTCGTCTCCTGTGCAGTTGTGGTTTCTCTGTTCCTGAGCGGATGCGGAAACGACTGCCAAAGCACATGCACAAAACTGTACGGCGCAGCCCCCAACTGCGGGGGTCCAAACGAGGCGGTCGGCACCATCGGGTTGGTGCAGAACGGAGAGAGCGAGTCCAAGAAGATGCGCCAGTGCATGACTGCCTGTGAAACAGGACTCGAAAAGCCTGGCGAAGTCGGCGACTACGATCCGGAAGACCCGTCCACACCCCGAGACGTCACCTTGGACAACGACCGTCAAGTCGCCCTGTGGATGGATTGCGTCGCGAGCAACGACTGCCCCAATCTCGAAACCGGTGGTTATTGCCGGCCGGTTTGGTAGTCATGAGGCTGCTAACCCTCGCCCTCGTGGCTCCGATCGGGTTGTTGATGGGGTGTGAGCCAAGCTGCGCAAAAACATGCCGCACACTCCTCGATTGCGAGGCCGTCGAGACGAGCGTCACAGAAGTAGAAGAGTGCGAGGCATCGTGCCAGGTACAGCAGGACATCTACGAAGACATGGGTGACGACAGCGTGGAACGAGAGGCGTTTAAAGAACTCAAACAATGCATTCAGTCGACAGAGTGCGACGCGATCGCTGCCGGTGAATGCTATGACGAAGAGTTGTACATCTGGTGATCGAAAAACCACGATTGCTATTTCTGTTCACCGGCGGCACGATCAGCATGGCGAAGACGGGGGCGTCTGGACATCTTGCCGTCACTGACGCGGTCCCAGACCTCTTGAGTCATGCTCCCGTTCTCGCATCCGTCGCTGAGATTGAAACCCAAACTGTCACCAATGTCGACTCCAGTGATCTGACTCCCGAAGATTGGGCTTCGATGGCAGAGACCATCGCAGGGTCACAAGAGGACTACGATGGGTTCGTGATTGTCCATGGTACCGACACCATGGCCTTCACAGCATGTGCCCTCAGCTTCATGCTCGGCGGAGACCACAAGCCGGTGGTTCTGACCGGGTCCCAACGGCCCCTGATGGCCCCCCGAACAGACGCGCGGTCAAACCTAGTCCACTCCGCCATCAGCGCGACCATGAATGTGCGTGAGGTTGGTCTGTATTTCGGTAACCACCTGTTCCGAGGCAACCGGTCCACCAAGACCTCCGTTCACGCCTACGACGCCTACGCATCACCCAACCACCCTCCGCTTGTGGAACTGGGTGTCGACATTGAACGAGTCAGCCCCGCCTTGCAGCGCACGGGACCGTTGACCGTTCGCACAGAGATCGACCCACGGGTCGCCGTCCTGAGCGCATTTCCGGGCATGACACCCTCGGCGATCGATGCGCTCACGGATGCGGGCACCAAGATGATCATGCTTCGGGGTTTTGGGGAAGGCAACCTACCCATGAAGGCGTGGCCGGATGCCATACGCCGAGCGGCGGACGCCGGCATCCATGTTCTCGTGGGCAGCCAATGTCGTGCCGGTTCCAGCCGGCCGGGTCGATACGCGGGAAGCGACGCCGCGCGAGACGCTGGTGCCATCTACATCGGCGACATGACTGGAGAAGCCGCCGTGGTGAAGTCCATGTGCTTGCTCGGCCGAGGCCTGAATGGTGAAGCCTTCCGCACCGCATTGCTCTCGCCAATCGCGGGCGAGATCACGCCGGGATCAGCTTCCCGTCTGTGACTGACCATCCGTGGGGCGGTCGCGCAGCGACCGCGTCAGCATGCGTCCCAAGATCCCAGTTGCGCTGGTGAAACGCCTCCGCAATCCGCACCCGCAGCCGGTTGCTCTCTTCCTTGTCGTCGGCAATCAACTCTGCGAGGTGACCTTGGACCGACTCGTCGGGCTGCGACAGTGCAGCTTCGACCGCCGCATAGCGAATCCCTTCATCAAAGTCACGCAAGCAGTCTTCGATTGCAGGAACCACCCGCTCGTCCGTGTATTCCGCGAGTTTGATCAAAATCTGCCGCTTTTTCTCAGGCTTAAAGGGGTCGTTTTCTAAGGCGAGCATGTCGATAAGCAGCGAGACGGTGGCCTCTTCACCTTGGTACTTGTCCACGAGCTGAAGGGGCCGTGCGAACTTTGGAGCCGACCGTGACCACGTCTTGATCGGCTCGCAGACCGACTCACCAAGTTCATCGAGCAAATCGAACACCAACTGCTTTTCGTTGAGGTCCTTCATTTGGTGTTCGTACGTGACCGTAAACCGACCAAGCAGGCCAAGTATCGCCTGCTCTGATCCGTCCTGCGCAAGCCAATGCAGACTCGCTTCACGATCTTCTGCCTGCGCATTGAGGTTCATGGCGCGCTTGCTGTGCCGCTTCAGTTGGCCGTCTGCGCCACCGGAAAAAAAGTCAAACAGTCCCATCGCTAAGACTCCCATCAAGTTTGATGCCTCTAGTAATCGTCCCGAGCCGGACGGCCCACACTTTGCCGCATTGCGCGCCCCATACCACCCCGAAGTATGGCTTTTTTGCAGGGCAAACCCAGAGAAGAATGCCTATCCAATGCACCGCAGGCCATCGCTTGTCATCATCGCTCTGATTGCCGCCTGAGAGTGCACGGGGTACGTCCACCACATTGACCCGATCGTGACCGCTGGACGCGGTCCCGGTTCCCCTGCCACCCCCTCGCATCGAATGAGTCGGTTTCTTTCGTTGACGATGGGCGGTAATCCTCCGTACACTACCGCACGTTGGGTACGCGTTCGACCACCGCGCGCGTACGACCCTTGGAAGGACCATGATGGACATCAAACACGCCTCGAGAGCCCTCGCCATCACCACCGTCGCGTTTGGAACCGCATGCGGTGGCAAAGACGGGGATACGGCTCCGGCCAGTTCATGCGCCGCCCCGCTCGCCGAAGCCGGAGAATCGCAAACGCTTCCGCTCGGTTCGCTCATCACCTTGGACGGAAACCGCAGCACAGCCTGTGACGAATTCGCCGCCAGCGACATCTCGTACACATGGGGCTTCGACCGCGTTCCAGTCGACTCGTCGGTTGACGAGAACGCACTCTCGGAAAACAGTTCCAGCGATGCATCCCGGCCGAGCTTCGTTCCGGATGCACCCGGAGAATACGTGATTTCGCTCCGCGTCAGCGACCCCACCACCGCCTCGGAGCCTGATTACGTGGTGATCACGGTGATGTCCGATGACATGCCGCCCATGGCCGACTGCGGCCTCGACACCAACGGTACTGTTGGCCTATCGGCGAGCCTTGATGGGCGTGCATCCTACGACCCAGAGGGCGCACGACTTAGCTACAACTGGACCGTTTCATCCACACCGGAGTGTTCGTCCCTCGCGTCGTACAGCCTGTTCGACCAAGGGACGCCCGTCGCGTCGATTATCCCGGATTGCCAGGGTCTTTTTGTGATGAGTCTCGTGGTTTCGGACGGCATGCACTGGTCCGAGCCCGACTACTGCTTGGTCAACGTCGCGTCCGACAATGCAGCCCCTCGAGCGGAGGCAGGCACGGGCGGGATGCTGCCCGCGTGCACCGGAACGACCTTTCAGCTGAACGGCTGGGAGAGCTACGATCCCGAAGGCGACCCCATCACCTACGCGTGGTCTGTGGTCAGCGCACCACCCGGCGCGGATCCGGCCGTATACGGATTCGCCGACAACACGGTGGCGGACCCCAGCTTCACGTGGGACAAGTCTGGTGAGTGGACGTTCCAGTTGCAAGTGAGCGACCCGTATCAATCGTCCGTACCTGACCTCGTGACCTATGCGATGGGACCCGAGGGCGAGAACAACAGTCCCACTGCAAACGCAGGGGGTGACCAAACCATCACCGTCATCGGCGGATGTACGTACGAGTCGTACTCGCTTGTGTGTGAACCGTGCGCTGAGGTTCTCTACGCGGTCGATGGAAGCGGCTCATCAGACCCCGACGGCGACACACTGCAGTACGAGTGGACTGACCTCACCGGCGATCTTGAACTCGCCGGCACCACCACGTCGGCCATCAACATCCTGTTTCCCGAACGCGAAGCGGTGTACATGAGCACGTATACAGAAACCCATGAACTCGAGTTGTATGTAAACGACTGTTCGTTGTCCGACCACGACCGAGTGACCCTGACCTACACCTGTCGAGGCGAGTATGGCTCCTCAAGCTCTCCGTTCTAAGCCCGTGCTCTTCTGGCTATCCACCGTTGCATGGCTCGCCGTTGGATGCGGCGACGGCGATGACAATGACAAGAGCGAAAACGCCGCCCCTGTTGCCGAGGCTGGCGGTCCGCAGCTGCTGTCATCCAACGCTGCAGTCAGTCTCTCGGGGTCTGGGTCGTTCGACCCCGATGGCGACCCGATCACCTACCACTGGACCTTTGATGCTGCCCCAGAGGGATCCAGCCTTCTTGATGCAGACAGTCCGTTCTCTGTGAACGATGAGCGTGACCCGTCGACAACCTTCACACCGGACGCGGAAGGTACCTTTGTCGTATCGCTGGTGGTCATCGACGGACTCGGTTCTGTGTCTGCGCCCGACAGGACCACAATCACCATCAGTTCCGGCTCCGCACCGGTTGCAGATGCGGGCGACGACCAGCGCGGAAACGTGGGGGACACCATTTCATTGGATGGGTCTCAATCATGGGACAAACTCGGGCGCGACCTCAGCTACGACTGGTCCTTCGCTCAACTTCCGGGAACGAGCACCTTGACAGGGCTCTCCGGTGCGACCACTGCCGCCCCAAGCTTCGAGCCCGACGTAAGCGGACTGTACCTGGTGGCCCTCGTCGTCGACAACGGACTTGAGTTGTCCCGCCCCGACACCATCATCGTTCGAGTCAACGCCGGTGATTCGGATGCGCCCATCGCGGACGCCGGAGACGACATCGAAGGCGATGACTGCACGCACATTCCGCTGGATGGCTCGGCATCCTACGATCCAAACGGCGAACCGCTGACCTACGCATGGGACCTTGAAGAGCGACCCGACGGTTCTTCCGCCGCCATGGACGCGTTTGCAGACCCTTCGGCCGCATCGACCTCGTTCTACCCAGATGTCGATGGCGAATACGTGCTCTCGCTGTCGGTGCACGACGGCGTCGGTTGGTCTATACCCGATGAGATTCAAGTCTACGCTGCCGAACGGGAGTACAACAGCCCAGCATCTGTAAATCCAGGGTCGACCATTGAATACGACGGTGGCGAAGCCAACTGCGAATCGACCGGAGTCTCGGGATACTTCTGCGGCCGCTGCGATTCGCAGACCATCACGCTGGGCTCCGACGCCTTGATCAATGATCCCGATGGGGACACCGTGCAATACCGATGGACTGGCGAGTCCGGCACCTCATTCATCGATTCGCCCAACCGCCTCGTCACCACGGCAACCGTCTCGAATGCTCAGCCGACGGCGCCCGACGCGTGCGAGCCCAACACGTACACCTTCCGCCTCACAGCCACTGACTGCACAGGCCAAGAGAGCTCGCAGACGGTGACGCACATCGTCAACTGCTGCGGTGTGCTCTACGAGTAGCGATCTGTGATCGCACTCGCCCTCCTCTTGGGGCAAGGGTTTGCCAGCCTGCC
Source organism: Deltaproteobacteria bacterium UBA2957 (assembly GCA_002348535.1). Lineage (GTDB taxonomy): Bacteria > Myxococcota_A > UBA796 > UBA796 > UBA796 > UBA796. The sequence continues at coordinate 9,639 of DEBL01000130.1, forward strand.
GGTGCCCGTGCACGGCGACGCCTTTCCATGCGCGGATCGCCGCATTCCTCGCACCCATGAGGGGCAGTTCGTTGCCTGCAACTCTGCCGGTCAACCCATTCTTCGTATCGATCCGTACACTCGCGTCATCATGCAAGCGACGGCCCTCGAACCGCTTACTCCACCCATCGACTTGATTCCCCCACCGATGCTTGGGAGCGCCCCTGCGGTCACGCCCCACGGCGTTGCTTGGGTTGTCGGTTCACGCGACGGGCGGCGGTCGCTTTGGTGGCGATCCAGCAATGGAGCGGCACCCATTGTACTGGAAACGGGTCGAATGGACCCTCACCACCCCGTCACCGATGGCCGTCATATCGCGTGGGTGAGCCACGAGAGAATCACAATCTACGACCCTGTTTCGACCACTAGAGAGCACATCGATGCCGAAACCGGATTCAATTCGGCACCCGCTTTTGACCGCGGCGTTGTCTGTTGGGAGGTCCGTGGCCCGGCCGATGTGGATATCGCATGTTCGGATGGGGTTCAGGTGCGGCGAGATGACCACCAGACGCAACCTGTCCTCGTCGGAGATCACCTTTTCTTCCGTGAGCGTGGCCTGTTTTGGGTTTGGGACCGCTCCCCATGATCGCACCCCTCATCGCCTTGTGGGCCGCGTTTTCCATGATGGGGGCCGGGCATTTCATCAGTGATGAGGAGGGCCCGCTGGCATGGCTGCACGCCGCCGTCGCTGGGATGATGATGTGGGGTCTCATCGGACTCATGCTTGGCGTTGCAAACTTCCTCAGCCCCACCGTGTTTTTTGCCGTCACGGCTGTGAGCGCACTTGGGTGGGGCAAAGCCACCTTGACTGTGCCAAGCCGGTGGGCCGTCGGCACTGCGCTGCTGGTCAGCATGCCTGCGGTCCTCGACGCGGTGGGTCCGCTGACCGGCGTGGATGAGTTGTACCTCCACGGCGGCCTCGCCCAGCGCATGGCACTTCACGAGGGGTTGGTTGGGGGGCTCCTGCACCCCAACGGTAGCCGACCATTGACCCTGCAAATCATCTACACCGGTCTGTGGTCATCGGGCCACCCCAGCAGTCTTTCATGGTTCCACTGGCTGCTTTCCGGCGGGCTTATGGTCGCCGTTGTGCAAACGGGGACGCTTCACCTTGGCAGCCGTGTCGCCGGTGTGGCGGCAGCCACACTCTTGGCAGGATCCACAACCATCCAAGAGTCGATGGGTCAAGCAGCCTCAGATCTCCCCACCGCTCTGGCGGTCTTGGCCGCGATGGATGCCTGCAACCGCAGACGGATCCGATCTGGAATCATCGCAGCTGCCACAGCCATGAGCATCAAGTATACATCCGCCGCCCCCCTCGCCGGAATCTTCTTGGCGGTTCGATTGCCCATCGCAGTCCGACTGCTTGCCGCAGGATCGGTCGCGCTGCTGATCAGCCCATGGTGGATCCGAAATTCAATTGAACAACTGCATCCACTGTTTCCCTTCACGGGGTGGCCCGAGCCGGCCATGGCGTTTCAAGCGGTCGAAAAATGGGGGGCTGGGCGAACGGTGTCGGACTTCATTTGGCTCCCCTATCGATCCATCTTTCAGGCCGATCCCCAGACTTACGCCTTTCACGGCCGGCTGCACCCCCTGTTCTTTGGATGCTTGGTTGCGCTGCCCCTCGGATTGCGATGGCAACGGGTACGCCCGTGGGCAGTCGCTGCGGGGGTGGGCTGCATCGGATGGGCCATGGGTCCTCATTGGCTTCGGTATGCCATCCCTACCCTTCCGCTGTTGGCCTTGGCAGGAATGGCCGTGATTGAACCGTTTCTGAAGCGACGCATCGCACGTGTGGCGTTGGCAGCCTTGCTGTTCGGACTGGCTCCTGTGGGACTTGCAGACATTCCGCGTCAGTTGGAAGGTCACTTCAAACACCTGATCGCCGATTCGAATGAGACCGACGAAGCTCTGCAATTCTGCAACAACCATCTCCCGAACGATGCGACCGTCGCGCTGATGTTTACATGGGAAAATGCTGCATTGCAGCGGGCACAGATTCTGGGGAGTGTCGAGGACCACATTCCCTCTCGACACTTCATACTTTCCCACCCCGATGCGCCCTTGGCGGCGCTGCGAAAATCGGGGGCCACTCACGTGTTGATTCGTAATCTCGAGTTTAGGCATTCGCTGTACTCAACGCTCGACCGCACACAGTTTGAGGCCCAATACAGCCAGCCTGTGGTTTTAATCAATCACCACCTGTTGATGGGTGCTGAGTTGCTGTTCTCGAGTTCCTCGCATCGGGTCTACCGGCTCTGAGTCCCCTGACTTGACACCTGAGCCACACGGAATACCAGTCGACTCCTGCGGAAGTGGCGGAATTGGTAGACGCGCTAGATTCAGGTTCTAGTGGCCGATTGGCTGTGGGGGTTCAAGTCCCCCCTTCCGCACCATCTAATCAAAACCATCGGTCGAACACCGATGGTTTTTTTTTGCCATCGGACCGTGACAGCAATGTCGCTGTTTGCCGCTTTTATCGGATCGACAAGCTGACCCAATGGATAGACGCATAGCTTTTTTCGCGCTTGGCATAGCCTTTGCATTACTGTGTGACACACCCAAGGAGAAACCATGAAAACGAGTCTACTGACCATTGGCCTCATTCCGCTGCTCATCTCCTGCAGCAGCGAAAAGGCCTACTCCATTTCCGGCGATGAAGACGGTGAAGCGATGCGGACCGATGCCGAAGAAGGCCCAGAGTCAACGGGCGATGCCGGGCTTGAGAACGACGACTTCGCTCCAGAGCAAGAAGAAGATCTCCTCGCTCTGCTCCCCGCCACAACACCCGACTATGTCTTCGTTGCAAACCCAGACCGAGACACCGTTACACGGATATCGGTTCCTGACCTCGCGGTCATCACAACGGAAGTCGGCTCCAACCCCATATCCGTGGCGGTCACCCCCGATCACTCCACGGCCGTGACATTCAACATGAACTCCAACGACATCAGCGTTATCGATGCCGAGTCCCTCGAGGTTCAGACCGTCAGCGTTCGCGAAGGACGAAACGAAATGGTCATGTCCCCCGACGGGGAGTGGGTCATTTGTTACTTCAATCAGGACTCTGACGAGGTCGGCTCGAGATCGGGCGGTGCGCAATCCTTCAACGACATCAGTCTCGTGAACCTGAACACGTTGGAGCACCTGCCCATGGTTGTTGGACCGAATCCGCGCGGCGTGCACTTCTCAGCCGATGGCGCAATTGCGGTGATTGTCAGCGATTCTTACCTTTCGCGAATCGATCTGACCGCGGATGAACCCGAACCCGAGCACATTCAGATTACGGATGACTTGATCGACCCACCCACAGCAGAAGAAGTGGTGCTCAACCCACTCGGGACCACAGCGATTGTGCGTCAATTCGGCGCTACGGATCTCGTTCACGTCGACCTCGATTTGCTTGAACGATCACCCCTTGCGGTGGGCGACAACCCGACGGACTTGGACATTACTCCCGATGGTACCGAATTGGTTGTGGTTGCACGCGGGTCTGGTGAATTGTGGGTCTACGACCTGAGCGATCCGTTTGATTCTCAGTCCGTGCTGGAACTTCCTGAGGAGACCGTCTTTGGCTCAGTCATGCTCAGCCCAGACAATCAACGCGGTCTGCTGTACAGCACAGCATCTGGTGCAAGCCTTTACGCGAGCTGGGACCGTACCTCCGGTGACGTCGTCCTCCGTGACTTGGTCAAGCCGGTGAAGGGTGTCGGCATCAGCCCCACTGGAGGGACGGCCATCATCAGTCACGGCGCCGCGAACGGAACCGATGTCGACTCGAGTTCACCGTACTACAACCGGCCGGCGCTCTCCCTCGTCGACCTCGACACCTTTTTCGGTAGCTCTCTCGCGCTTCCCGCCGAGCCAACTCAGTTTGCCAACACTCCGGATGGAGAGACTGGTTTCTTTGTGATGGAGGGACAACCGTACCTTGAGGTCTTGAACTTCCGAACCCTCATCCATGACGAAATCGAACTGAAGAGCAATCCGGTCCACTTGGGGACGCTGCTTGACACCGACACGGCGTTCATCAGCCAAGAACACCACTTGGGACGAATCAGCTTTTTCCATCCCGATGACGGGGACCTTCAGACCATCACCGGTTTCGAACTCAACGCAAACATCGAACAGTAGAGGACATCATGAACACGAAACTTTTACTACCGCTGTTGGCCCTGACGGGCTGCGATATCTGGCCCTCCACCCACAGCACCTACATCGGTGACCTCTGGGACACGGATGTGGTCACCCTCGACGACGGTGTGTACGCGCGGCTCCCCGAGTCCGGCATGTTGGTGCGTGTCGGTACCGATGACACGTGGCAGGTGGTCGACCTCAATGGCGCCACACCCCTCAGCATTCAACCGGATGCAGGGAAATCCCGGTTGCTGGTCCACGCCCAGTGGCCCGTCTGTGAAGACTCGGACCCAAAGATCCAGACCATCGATGACTGTCCAGAGAATGCTCTGGAGTACAAGACCGAATTGGCCATCGTTGACAACGGCAAGCGCCAAGCGACTGCCTCGATTCCGAGTCACATGAACGTCATGCGGTTTACCCCCGACGGAAACACAGCCCTTGTGTACATGGATGAAGCATCGGGCGGTGGGCAAGTCAGCGGACCGATTGTGGACCTCAGTGAAGTCATACTGCTCGACTTGGAAACGGGTGACACCGTTTCGGTTTCGGTTGGATTCATGCCCAACAACATTCTGTTCACTCAGGACGGAAACCGCGCTGTGGTGATGTCGCGCTCGAAGGTCGTTGTTCTCGATCTCGAGACCCAGTCGATCACAGTGGAGTACCCACTCACCTTGGATGCCGACATCGAGATCGATCCGGCAGCCGCAGTATTGACGGCCGACGGGCGGTATGTGCTCATTGCAATTGAAGGGACGAGTGACCTCTACAAACTCGACTTGGAGGTCGTCAGTATCGACATGGAAGCACTCGACTCGAGCCCGACCGACATGTCATCTGACCCGGAACATGACCAGACCGTATTGGTCTACCGAGACCGGGCTCAGGTTGACCTGATCACCGAGCACGACTTTATCGAGCGCAAGACTTTGCAGTTGGACGACCCCGCCACGGACATTGCTATGGGTAACGGCACCGCCGTGCTGTACAACACGCGCAACAACGCGGTTCGCGACATCGTTCTGCTTGATCTCAGCAGCCATGAGACCACAGAGTACGTCGCCGCAAACCCCGTCTCATCGCTGGAGTTGAGCCCTGACGGTGACTACGCCGTTGCGATTCTTCAACCATCGAACACCGAGTACGGCACGAACCTCGACGCTTACCAGCGAAGCCGCTGGGGGCTTGCTGTTGCGGACTTGCTGAGCAATGACATTGTTAGCCTCGTCCTCGAATCCAAGCCGGTGGGACTCGAGATGGTGCAAACCGACGAAGGCTCCTTCGCGCTTCTGCTGCTCGCTGGATTTGACTCCTTGATTCAGGTCGATCTCAGTGCGCCCGGAAACTACAGCATGATTGACCTGCCATCCGATCCGGCCGGCATCGATGCCAGCCCAACGGGGGGATTCACAATCGCTCATGATTCGGCCTTGGGCCAGATCAGCTACCTCGACCCGGCAACGGGTGACATCAACACAACCGGCGGATTCGCCACAGCTGGGTGGATGGATGACGATGTCCTCCCCCGTCGTGACACGGAGTAAACCATGAAATTCATTACACTCTTCGGTATGTTCCTCGGTTCTGGGATGGCCAATGCCCAGTCCTTTGAAGCCAGCGTGGGCACGGCTGTTGTCGGAACATCCGACGTCGACCTCGAGTACCTGAGTCATGCCTCAGTGGTCCCCGCATCCGGTATTGACATCGGCTTCAAGGTAACGAACAGCCTCAACGTTCTGGCGGGATTCAGCGCCGGCACGGTTGGCTCAACCGTCTTCAGTGATGGGGGTACCGACCATGCGGTCATCTACGAAGACGAGGACTATTACTACAGCGATGAGGAAGAGGCGTTCGAGATTGCATCCACGGTCCGTCAGGCTCAAATGGGTGTGCGGTACCGACTCGACCTCACCCCTCGGTTCACCGTCACGGCTACCGGTCAAGCATTGCTGGCGCACGCCAACTTGCGCATGGACGAAGACATCGAGATGGAGGGCAGCGAGGCTGCCGTCAAATACACCGATCTGGCACCCGGCGGACGTTTGGCCGTCGGACTGGAATGGGCACCGATCAAGGTGGGCGAGACGCGAATTAACGTCGGCATGGAGGGTGGATACAGTCACCTCTTGGCGTTTCAATTCAACGAGATGGACGCCTCGAAGAATCCGATTTCAGTAGGAAAGATCCAGATCAACGGTCAGTTCCTTCGCTGGTACATCGGCACCCGATTCTAAGCCCTCAAAACCGACCGTGCAGTCCCGCACCCGTTGGCAACAACAGGGGCTGCACGGTCCGCGTCGATCGAGAGGGCACCCACACTGCTGCTGCTGCGGTGAGGGCAGTACCCGCGCCGGCTACCGCCCACGTTGCAGCCCGCCGTTGGACAAATCGCTTGGTCAATACACCGGCAGCATACTCAGTAATCCACTGGTTGTTTCGTCGACCGAACTCCACCATCGAGAAGGATGGTTTGACGACCACAAAATGCATTATGGTTCCCGCGCCCATCAGTGCCACACCGCTGCCGGCGACGAACTTTCGATTGGTGGACCAGTCGGAGAAGAACGCTCTTGGTCTCGCATCAGAGGCTTCGCCGTCACCGGTCGTGAGCACTTGCGAGCGATACGCTGAATCCGTTGAGGTCTCTGCCTCCGCCAGCCCCGCCGCCAACTCTTGTACGCATGGGTCGTCCCCAACATCGGGTGCATCATCCCATGCCCCATCAATGCCCCCAAAGTCGTCGTCCGATTCCGCAGCCACATACGGCACAACCGACGTGTCGACCGCGTACGGGCAGAGGCCGAGCCAATCGATGGATGTGTCTTCACTCTCAAAGTCCACCCATTGGCTGTATACATCGCCTTTGGGGCATTGAACCTGAGCCAGTCGCAGGCCCACACTCACAGTCGATGCCGCGTCGACGCGACTGCCGTCCACGTATGCGACTGCACATCCCGTCTGTTGGGGCACGCGAGCCTTGACTTGCTCGCGACCGGCCACTTCACCGCGCAGTGCTTCGAACACCTTGCGCAGTTCGAGATTTTGGTTGAGTGCCTTGTCCCACTCAAATGTGTTGTCGACCACAAGCGCTTGCCGAAAGGATTCGAGCGTACGCGGAGACGCACCGCGCCGACTGGACTGCAAGCCACGATAGAACCAATATTGAGCCAACACATCGTTCAAAACCACCGAATTTCCAACACCGAAGGATTGCTCTGCAGCATCCAACGCATCGCGCACGGTTCGTCGCTCACCAGCCTCAATGGCGATCCGAGCCCGGTCTAGATGTTGGGTGGGGGTCGCCCATGCGGGACGAGCACCCACAAACCCAACAGCCACGCCTATCAGCAGCCCGCTTGGTCCCAATCTTCGCTCTCCCCGTCTAAGTCGTATCGATACGCACAAGTTCGACCACGTTCAACTGTTGATTGAAGCACAACACTCGATTCCGAGGTTCGAATGCGCACTCGATAAGGACCCGGTGTCAACTCCTTCAGTGTCAGCACATCTGAGCCGTTCCACTTGTAGTTGAAGCCCGTCAACGTCGCTGAGATGCTGACCTTAGCCGCCGCTGCGCCGTCGAGCTCGACGGTCATGGTGCCGCCTCCGGTTGAAGCCTCACCCGTCACCACCTCACCGCCAGCGAGATACTTCGACGGCTCGGTCTCCTGAGTCGACCCGCTGGCCTCATCGTCCGGACTCTGAGTCGCAAACTGATATCCACCGTACAGCACCCCAATTCCAAGGGTCAGCCCAAACACCGACAACAACAGCAACCAGCGCCCACTCGATGACTCACTCGTCTCGGGGGTGTCCGAGGTCGGCTCAGCGGGAAGTTCCGCGGCATCGACAGCCGACGCAGGCTC
>DEBL01000130.1:18006-22271 GCA_002348535.1 Deltaproteobacteria bacterium UBA2957
GCCGACGCAGGCTCGGCGGCAGGCCGCACGTCGGAGAGTTCGTGGGTTGCCTGGTCATGCAGGGGGAGATGTGCGGTTGGGACTTTGTCGTCCGAGGTGTACTCGGATCCGGTGTGAACCGGTGCGACCATGGTTGAGTTGCCGTCCTCCGATGGCTCATCCGACGTCACTCGTGCCTCCACCTCCTCGATGGCCTCATCTCGAGCACGGGATGAATCCTCGAAGAGGGTGCTACCCGTAAATGGATCGTTGGTCTTGAGTTGGGCGTCTTCGCTCTCGTGCGCGGGGTGAACGACCTCACGACAGAATCGACGGAGGCTTCCGTCCTGCACTTCTTCGGCGAGTGCTTCCATCAGTTCCACAACCTGCTGAGCAGACGGACGTTCCGTCGGGTCGTAGTTCAGCATTAATCGAAGAACCTGCCGGACATGGGTCGCGCGTGCTTGGCCCAAATCCGACAAATCAAGACCATCAACGCGCTCATTGAGAGACTGATCGTACTTTTCACCGCGAATGAAGATCTTCCCGAAGCCCGCGAGCGCCAGCAGCTCATAGAGCGTGATTCCCAAGGAGAAGATGTCTCCCGCTGGGGTATCCGGATCGCCCATCATCCGCTCGGGCGACATGTAGGCCGCTGAACCAAACGCGAGTGCTTGCGTCTCGGCCTCTCGATGTTCAAACTGGGCCCGAGCGGTGCCGAAATCGAGCACCTTTACCTCTCCAGCCACCGTGACCATGACATTCGACGGCTTGATGTCTCGGTGAATTAAGCGAAGCGCTTGGCCGCTGTTCAGCGTCTTGCGGTGGAAGGCAGCGTCGAGGGCTGTGGCTGTGCTGGCGATGATTTCGAAGGCCACCTTTCTTGGCAGGCGCAGGTTCTGCTCGCGGCAGTACCGCACCAGCGACTTCAGGTCGACGCCCTCAAGGTATTCCATGATGATCGCGCATTGGCCATTGATCGACGTGAGATCCTCGACTCGAACAATGTTTCGGTGATGGAGCAGGCCCAGTACACGGGCTTCATCCCGGGAGCGCTGAACGATTTCTTCATGCCCAACCCACTTCCCGTGGAGGAGCTTGATGGCGACGACCGATTTGAAGTTGTCCCCGGTGATCATCTCCGCGAGGTACACCTTCCCAAAGGCACCCTCAGCGAGTTCCTTCACTATGCGAAATCGACGACGGGGCTCCATTCAACCTCTGCTTGGGATTCTCATCTTTACACAATCCCGGGACGTCGCGGAAGTTAACCGCTTTGGTCGTCCTCTTCACCGCAGATTCCACCGTCGGAAGTCGCCGCTTCAACGAATAAATGCATGACGGCAAGGTACTCGATGACTCGTTCGTCGAGGCCCGCATACGTTGAGACCACTTTCTCCCATGACCACTGTCCCGGCAGCAGACCGCGACCCCAAGGCGCAAACCCTTTCAACGCGTCCTGCTCTCGACCTTCCAGAATCGCTGCGAGCGCCATGAGCGTTGCGTCCTTTTCACGGTTGTCGATCAACTCGATCGCTTCGTACACGTCGCTGACCGGCGCCAATACGGCCCAGTCTTGTGCATCGAGTCCGGTCACCGACGAGACCCGCAGTGCATTGCGCAACCCATTTTTTTCCTTCACCAAGAATCGAAGCGCAGCATACCGAGGCCGAACTTGCGCTGTATCGCCGCAGAACGCATCGACCACCGCATTGGGGTTGTCTGCACCCTCCAATAGCAACTCTATCTTTCGCCCATGCCGCTGCTCAATGCGGCGCATGCGGTCCAGCGCACTCTGTTGCATTCGTTCCGAAAGTCCGAATGCCTTCATATTGATGCGGCGGTTGCTCTTTGTGTACTCGATACCCAACAGCGGATCGACGGACCGAGCGACATGAATACCGGCTGTTTCAGGAGGCACAATGTCCTCCTTTGTGACCAAAAATCCGGCCGCAACCATTCCGATCACAAGGCTTGTCGCGACCACGACATGACGCATACCTACCATCGATCGACCTCTTCTTTTGTGGGCACCTCGATCAGTTGCTCGCAGTAGTTGTTTCCGCGGGCCCATTGCTTCCATGGCGAGAACGAATTTTCATTCGCGTAGTTCTTCGCGTAGTAGCACACCGCAAGAAAATGCTGCGCCACAATGTTGTAGGCGTAGTGCTGGGTGTGATTCCAGAGCACACCACCGCAGGTCGCAGACATCGACTCATAGTCCTTCTCTTTCAGGTCGACGCAGGTCAGGTTGTCCCCGTAGAAGTCCGGCGCGCTGTTGAGTTTGTTTTCTTTGAGGTGTTTCTCATAGGCCGGGAGAATATTGATTCGGTTGACCCGCTTTTCCTCGTACCGGCTGTTATCATAGCCAGCGTTGTGACTGAGGATAGTGAGTTGCACTGCGGCACCCGATTCACGGAAGACTCGGTCCTCGTAGGCTTCGGCGAGGGACCAAACCGCCCCTCGCGTAGACGCCGCAAGTTCTTGCCGCTCGTCCACCTTGCATGACGTGATTCGGCAACGCTGGTTCTGTACATACGGCGCCCGCTTCATCACGTTGATCACCGGCACCAAGCGAGTGGGCGACCACAGGGTGCTCGTTCCCCGAAAAGCACATCCACTCACCTCGATGTTTGCTCGCTTCGCGGCCTCCGGCAAAAACTGCCAATACCCTTCAGCACAAGCCTTGGAAGTGATGTCCGATGTGTACCGGCTTTCCTGGTACGGGATGGCAGCGAACACCTCCGGCAGGCCGGCCTGCCGCAACTGACGCACCACGTAGCCATAGTCCTTTCGCACCGCATCGATACGCTTCCAAAATGCTTGCATGCGGCCATGAGCCTTAAACGATCGCGTCACGTACTCTAAAAAGCGTTGATCCCACAGTGTTGGGTCCGATCGGAGTTTCGGCTGCCCAGACAACTCTGCGTTGTACTTCATCACAAATTCGGAAAACGGCGCGTTGAGCCCCTCAATTAGGTGTTCTTCGATGGGCTCTGAGAGATCGACACTTGCGACGTATTCCTTGCCCTCCATGGTGACGCCGAGGGGATCTGGGGTTCCGGCAATGAGATGCCCAAACAACTTCAGTCCCACACCAGTCAGGGTGAACATGAACAGGCAGACCATGGCAGGAATGAACCAACGAGGAACACCGGTTCCGGGATCCACGGTCCCTGAGGCATGAGTTGCGTCCGACACATCCATTGCCATCTGGGGAGCGCCCGAGGCAATGTGACCCTGTTCCCACACCCCTAGCCGCTGCGCGCCGACAAATTCAAAGCTGCAGCCTCTCGCTAGGGGACCCAGATGAACGGCATTGCCCTCCGACAAATACACAGGCTTGGTGATCGGCTGGAGTTCCTCCCAAGCCACATATTCCGTCGGACCCACACGAACTGGGTTGCCACCAACCGGCGCAATCGAAACGCTTCCCCCGTCGTAGCAGGTGATCACCGCGTGGCGATCGTCGATGCCCCGGTAGCCCTCGGTCTTCAACCCACCGGGCCCGGGATTCGCACCAATTCGAATGACGGGACCGCGCTCCGTTCGAACCCCTGCAAACGCCAAGGGGCCAGCTAAAAACCGGAGCTGGACATCCCAGCGTTCCTGACTCATGAATCCGGTAACCTCAGCTCGACCGAAATCGGTCCGGTCCCCTGAAAGTCAGCCAGAATTGCGCCATCATCGAGTCGGTCTCCCTGCACATGCATTCCCCAGTCTCCGGCAGGGAGCGACAACCACTCCGCGAGAAAGATCACGAGCGAGCGAACCGGCACAGTGGTGCCCATCGGATTGCTAAATCGCACATCTTTGCTGCCCGAGCGAACCGACACCTCCACCACTCGGGTGCCCGATGGAACCCACTCGAGCTGAGTCGGTCGGCCGGTTAATTCGACGCTCCGCGCGCGGGGATCGATGCGCTTTCCATCCCGACACAGTCGGTACCAACCTTGGAGACCGCCCATCTGATCCATGGGAAGCGGCACGACCCGGCCCACCATCGCGACAATCGCACCGGCAACACTGTCACCAGACTCAATCGGTACTGTGTGTCGATTGCCCTGTGGGTCCATTACCTGAACCGCATGATGGTCGGGCCTCGCAACGGGTGGAGAGATGCCTTTGGGCCCGCTCTCCGGCTCGATGTTGGCGGCCAGTTTGGCCCGCAGCTGCTCGGGGGTCATCATCATCGTCGCCGAATCATCGCTGTCGGCATCTTCGAGGGTGACTTCCATCACCTCACCCCGCTTGAACATCGAAGTCCGCTCTGACAACGACACATC
>DEBL01000197.1 GCA_002348535.1 Deltaproteobacteria bacterium UBA2957
AATTGGCGATTGCGGGTGGGAGGGAACCGCTCATGCAAACACCGCCGAAATCGTGGATTCGATGAACGCTTCGAGTGTGGGTTCGGTGCCCACCATGGCCGCAAAATGACCACTTCGGCCCAGCCGTTGAAGCGCCACCACGCAGTCCGAAACGTACATCTGCACCCACTCTGGGCCTGCGCGGTCGTTCAACCAACGAAAGGCAAGCAACGCCTCGTGTTCATCTTGAACCCGCATCGCCAACCCAACGCACACCGCGTACCGGGCACTGATCTCCCGTGGAAACGCTACGGCTTTGCCTTCACCACTGAGCACAAGACTCAAATCCGGCAACTGGGTGACCACTTCACAATAGACGCGGAACTCCTCGGCACAACCGGTGCCCACCGCCGGGTCAATTTGCATGCCGATCGAATGAAGCCGGCTGGCACCTTCCCACGACCGGGGCGTTGGGAAGGCCAACTCTTTGCGTTCCAACTTGAACAACAACTCGGGCCGAAAGCTGAGGAACCCGACCACGTCTGAATGCAGGCCTTGCTTAAGTGCATAGGCCTTCCAACTGTCGAAATCCGCCTCCAACCTAAAGTGGTACATGCGGTTTGCGACCGGTGTCGGCATGCCGTGGGTTGCGGCTCCGTGCTCCCGAAGGTTTCCAGCCGCCGCAATGAACCAGCCATCACCCAACGGGTGTTCGCCCACCTTTCGGTCCAGCAGCAGCTGTTGAGCCAAGCCTTGAACGGTCGGTGGAGCATTGGTCAATTCATCCAAAAACAAGATGCCCTGCCCCGTTTCTGGGAGCCAATCGGGGCGCGCATAACAGGAGCGTCCGTTTTCGATGATGGGCAAGCCTCGAATATCAGACGGGGGCACTTGGCCCAGTCGTAAATCAATCACGTCAAATTCAAACTGCTGTGCAACCTGCGCCATCAGCGATGACTTTCCGATCCCCGGAGCGCCCATCAACATGATGGGAGTCCGATCATTGGCCTCGATGATGCGGGCGTACTGTTTAGCGAATTGGTTGGGAGTCATCGTGGGTCCTCTCGGATGTTGGGGGTGTGGGTTCTCGTTGTTGATCGGTCATGGTGTCCAAACGAAAGCGTGCCGCTTCGCGCACCATTGGCGTGCCTTCGGCGAGAATTCGTTCGACAACCGACTGCGGCACATTGGGGTTTCGCAGCAGGGCCATTCGAACGAACCGGTGTTCGGTGGGTTCGCTGAGTTGCTTGAACAGTTCGGGAAGTAGATTCGGGTGGACGGCGAGTTGTTCCCGAACGTGGCGCTTTTGGTCTTGAGCCAAGCGCCGTTGCAGGCTTTCGGTCAACTGTGGATTATTGGCCAGAGCGCGCCGTACCTTCCAGGCATGGCGAGGAAAGTCTTCCAACATGGCCATTGGGCACGATGGGTTTTGAGCTGCGGCCTCCCGGACCCACACGGAATGACGCCGCTCGCCGGCCACCATGCGAATCAATCGCTGATCCATCCCTTCACTACTGGCGATTTGACGGTGGGAAAACTCAGGCAAGGACTCGATGAAGCCCGGTGTGGTGGCCAACGCAATTCGAAACACTGGGTTTTGAGTCACCGACAAGGGGTAATGCCGAAGCAGCGGAACCAGCAGATCGATGGGTACTGCTGGATTGGCCGCCAGCGTGTGCCCGCGGGGGTCTGGAAGCTGTTCTGCACAACGCACCAGCTTGACCAACAAGTCGGGCGGCATCGTCGGGTCGGCGCACACCGATGGGCAGTCGGAGTACCCGTGACTGCGCAGCATATTACCAATCAAACTCATGCGCGTTGCCTCCGTCGATGTTGAGACCACTCGCGCATGGGTCGGTTGGTCCGATACAGCGTGATGATGGCTCCGTCGTGACCGCAAACCACTTGCGTGTTCCGAGCAAAGTCGATTTCGATCCCAGCATGTCGCGCACGAGCCACCTCACGCTCACCGATAAAAAAGACTTCGCAGTCGCAGCCTCGAATCAACCGACCAAACCGCAACACAGCTCGAACGACACGGGGCGAGATGTTTCGTTGTGCGCTCCTGTATCGCGCATGATTGGACATGTTCATGATGCTCCTCAGTAGTTCTGGAACACATCAGACAAGCTCTCAAGCACCTGTCTGAGCATGCTTTGGTAGCTGTGTTTGATGTCGCAGCGGTTTCGCAACTGAATCTCTTGACGTCGACCCCCGTAGTCGGCCGACTGAAGACGCAACCTCACCGACTCGGAGGTGTTCGGGTTTTGGGCCACAGCAAACTGGACGTAGGGGTCTTCGTCTACGGTTCCCAACGCCACAAGCACCAGCGGGTCGACGGAAGGTCGGCTTGCGATGGCCAACCGAACCGGGATTTGTGGATCTGCAGCCAGTCGGTGTTGAAGTCTGACCGGCAACGACGCATTGCTCGCCAGTTCACGTCGAACCTCCCACGCATGACGAAGGTACGATTCCATTAGGTCTTGGGGACAATCCGGATTTCGCGCAGCAGCGCAACGAACCGGCTTCGGCGCACTTCGACTGGTGGCGTAGTATCGAATGATGCGGGCATCGATCCCGGGTGCCGCGACCAAGGCTTGTTGAGTCGACTGGGGCATGGAATCCAAAAACATCGGATCCGCTGCCATCTGGATTCGGAACACCGGATTGCGGCTCACCTCGATCGGGTTTGAATCGACCTGTTTCAGCAGTACATCGATGGGAAGCGCTGGGTTTTGAATCAGCACTCCCTTGAGCGGATCGCCAGTCCCATGCCGAACATGACGAACCAAGCGAACCAAGTCGTCCACTGGTGTGGACGGGTCCGACACATAGGCTTCAGCGGCCTCCGCGTCTTGGATGTCGCGATGGCGACACAACCATTTAGCGACCGTTCTTTGGCGCAACTGATGCATAAGGCGCTTCATGACTTTGCCCCCTGTACAATTCGTTTTCCCCAACGCCGATTGATCTGATTTTTCACTTCGGCCGACCCAACAGCGTTCAGCCAAACAAGGGCTGAATCGGGCACATTGAAGTTGTTGACCAACGCAATGTGAACGCTCTCGTCTTCGCCGCGGATGCTCAAGCGTTCAAACAAGGCTGAAATCAGATGGGGGTTGGTTGCCAAACTGGTCCGAACCGCGAGTTTGTCAGCCGCCAGCCTCCATTGAGCCGATGGACTCAGGGCACTGTTGCGGGCCAGTGCGACTCGAACTGCCAACGCATGGTGATGGTATCGTTCAAGAATATCCGGAGGGCAGCATGGGTTTTGAGCGGCTGAAATCCGGATTTCAGTCGGACTTCGGTTCGACGCCGCCAACCGGCGTATGAGTCGCGGTTCTCCCTCTGAAAACCTGACCAACCCGGCTTTCGCTTGTACTGAACACCCATCCAAAAAGGCGGGATCCGCCGCGAGGAGCAGTTTGAACTTGGGATTTTGAGCCACGGATGTCGGACGACTCTCCATTAGAATTTTCAACCCTTCAAGGGGCATGCCGGGATTGCGCGCCAATACCGCTTTCAACCAACTGCCCGGACCCGCATTGGGCACAAGGGCGGCTGCACCCACCAGCAGATCGGTCGGGGCGTATGGATGCTTACAGAACTCTTGAAACGCGAGGCCAGTGCGTTCCTTCACGGCGGTATACAGAGCGTGTCGACTCACGCTTCACCGGCCTTTGTAGTGCCCGAAAAAATGCTGACTTGAGCCAACATGATTTGGGTTTGCACCGCTTCGACGGACATCAACATGGAGACCGCGTCGTCGTACTGCCCTTGCCGAAATAAACAGCCGGCCAACCAACATCGGTTGTGACCAACAGCCTCCATTTGACTGAGGTACACCTGTGGATCGATGGCCTTGATAAACTGGTCAAGCTCGGGGCCTGCAGAGGGCGCAGCGAACGACATCGCGTTCCGCAACTGAATTGAAAAATGATGCCGACGCCCCATAGCGGGCCTCCATTGTGAAATTTGAACTGATGGGATGAGACAAAAGCGCGGCTGAGACACCCCCCAAAGGGGCTGCTCACTGAAACGCTGTGATGTGTTCGGTCCGGCTCGGCGGGTGTGGTGTCGGGCCCACGAGCGCGGCGGTCATTCAAGAAATTTTAACGCATCCAAGCAACCAGAAAAGGCGCCATTCGGTCACTTTTTGGCCGCAATAAATCGAACCTTCATGCGTAGCTCCGCGCTCTCAGCAACTCAATCTTGTGAGACGGCTGACCCACGCTTTGGAATTGCGAAAACAGGGTTGGGTGATCGCCCTTAAAGGCATCGGCATCAAACTCCATGCTCTCGGTGCGTTTGTAGCTGCACACGCCTTCAATGCCGCTGTTCGCACCGCACAAGTGTCGAATATCGAGTTCAATCTGCTGAAGGTCACGACCGATCAGCGACTTTTGAACCTCAAGCTCCAACCACTCTGCATGAAGCGCTTCAATACGGGCATCGCGGGGCATAACTTGGTCGGTCCGGACATCCTCAATCGCAATTTCCGGCACAGCGTCAGCGAGCAGCGCCACTTCGCGCTTCAGTTCCGGCAATGCGGCAACCGTCGGCTTCTTCAATAAATTGAAGCTGCAGCGGTGGGTGGGTTTGACGCAATACTGCGCGTACAACGCGGCGTGTTCGGCTTTCAGACGTCGTTTGTCGAAGGTTCGCCTTGGCTCCGTGACGGTCACTTTGACCACGCCGTCTATCGCACCGGCGGATCCGACCAGGGCCTTCAATCGCCACCACACCATTTTTGCGCGTTGGTCCACCTCCAGCTTTTTCAACAACAATGGCTCCGCCAAAGCCCGCAAACCGATCGCTTCCGTCGACGCTGGCAACACAGCATCCACGGCGACCATTTGATCGTAGTCACGAACCAACGGGGCCTTCAGGCTCAAGTCGGAGTTGTATTCTTGAGCCTCAGCCACAATGGCATCCAACATCGCCGGTTCGCACCGCAACCATTCCCCGCGAACACGGTGATCGGCATGAGTTCGATGAATGAATCGTTCGACCATCGTGCCCGCCTCGGACTCAATGTGAGCATATTCCACAATTCGAAACGGGTTTCCCGTTTGCAAACTCGCAATCCGAGTTGCGATTGGCCCATCGGTCACACCGACTTTCACAAAGGGCAGTGCAGCACCATCGGCCTCATCGACCAACTGCAAAAAATAGACTTTTGATGGCTTTAAGTTCAGTTTTCCAGCCACGATACCTCCCAGTTTTGCGGTGCCAAAATCGGCGACCATACCCTACCCAACGGGCACCAAAATACCGTCGGACATGGCCGTCCTTCAACCCACCCATGTCCGAGTGCTGGGGCATGCCCGTTGGGTGCATTCAGACGCATGGACGCTGTGAATCATCAGTCCGTGACGTCGCAAACCCAAGGAGAGTCCGTGAAGCATCACCCTGCCATTCAATCCATCTGCCAGCAACTCGAATCGTCCGCACCGCGCGACAGCGCATTGGCACTCAACCGCTTCGAGGTCACGCCGGTCGACCTGCCATCGGTTCCCGAACCCAGAGTTCAGCATGTATCGGAAGCCATTGAAAAGGGGTTCATCGTGATTGAGGAGCTGCCTCAGCCGTCGGTTCCCACCGTGAGAGCCTTCAACAAGGGAACTGTGCCAGTGTTTTTTCCATCCGGGGTAATTCTCACCGGTGGTGCTCAAACCCGAATTGTGGCCACACCCACATTGGTCATGCCCGGCATGCAGGTCGACGTGCCCGTCCGGTGTGTGGAAGCGGGCCGATGGAACACGCACACGGGTCGGCGGTTTCACGCTGCACGAACCGGAACATCCGAGTTCATGCGCAGCAAGCAACGCCGCGATTCGCATTCCCGTCAATTTCACAGGGAGCGCGCACACGATCAAGGGGAAACATGGCGTGACGTCGACCGTGTGCTGACCAGCAAGGGCGTTCATTCTGCAACATCGTCTCTTGAAAGCGCGCTGCACCATGAGTCCGAACGAACCGCAATCATCCGTGCCCGACGCACACCGGAAGAACGCGAACGGGTCGAGTCGGCCACCCAGGGCGCCCGCGGCGTGGCAATTGCTCATGCGGACAGGGGCCTCGTAAACATGGAACTGTTTGGTACCGCCGACCTCGCCCGAAAGGGCATCGAAATGGCCATTGAATCGGTCGAACTCGAAACCGGAAACGCGGCCGAGTCTTCCGGTGCTCCGTCCATGCCGCCAAACGCGTTGGCCCTCGCCATCCACGCCAGCCTTCATCAAGCCAACTGGAGCATTCGGGAGTCTGGCGAAGGCGTGTTGGTTGACTTTTCCACTCCATCCGGCATTCAGGGCACATCGTTCGTATTTGGGACGGCCGTTCTGCAAACCACCTTGTCTTGGGCAAACTGATTGCCCTCGGGCGATGGCTTCCTAAAACGGTGGAATTCCAAGCCCAACCTGTCATAAACTCCACGCCCACCGCATGCGATCGCACCGTGGGAGAAGGGTTTGATGGGCACAGGGGCAACACATTCGTCCGGACCGGGCGCGAAATCACCGAATTTCGGACACCTCTACGCCCTTGAACCGGCCCTTGTCGATTTCGGGGCGCGAGCCGAACGCTACGTGTTTGACGATCCCAACGCAGCCCTGTTCAAACTCCGGCAGTTTGGCGAACACTTGGCCCAACAGGCCGCAGCCTACGCCGGCTTGTACGCCTCGACCCGTGAACCCCAACTGGACTTGCTACGACGGCTGCGCGATGAAGGGGTAATCGATCACGACATCTCGGATCTCTTTCACACGTTGAGAAAAGCCGGAAACCGGGCTGTCCACGAAGACGAAGGCACCGCACGCGAGGCGCTCCGCCAACTCCAAGTCGCCACCCGCCTCGGTGTGTGGTTCCAGCGCGGATTCGGCAACCGCGCACACAAAGCCGGCCGCTTTGTCCCTCCGCCAAACCCAAGGGTCGCGTCAAACCAACTTCAAGCCGAGCTGCAGCGGCTCCGCCAAGCCTTGGCGGAAAGTGAATCCGAAGCCGAGGCACTCCAGCACAGCACGCAGCAACAGGCCAAACAATTGGCCGAGGCCGAGGCGCGCGCCAAACAAGCCTACGCCGACTCCGCAACGTCGCTCGCCCTCGCCGAGGAAAGCGAACAACGGGCCACCGAAATGGAGGCCCACTTTGAAGCCCAGCTTGCGTCGCTTCAATCGACGGCAACCGCTGAGCCTCAGCAAACGGCGGCCGTCATCGCGCAAGCGCAAACTGCAGCCGAAGAACTCGACTACTCCGAGGCCGAAACCCGCGTACTGATCGACGCGCAACTTCGAAAAGCCGGATGGGAAGCCGACACCACAGACCTGTGCTTCAGCAACGGCACCCGCCCCACCAAAGGCCGAAACATCGCCATTGCCGAGTGGCCTACGGCCAGCGGGCCGGCCGACTACGTACTCTTCGTTGGCACCACCGCCATCGCCGTTGTTGAAGCCAAGCGAATGCGCAAAGACGTCGCCGGTGCCATCGACCAACCCAAGCGCTACAGCCAAGATTACGTCATCCAGGGCGATGAACGCCTCCCTGGCGGTCCCTGGGGCGCATACAAAATACCGTTTCTATTTGCCACCAACGGCCGCCGATACATTCGGCAGCTGCGCACCAAAAGCGGCATCTGGTTTTTGGACGCCCGCCGCCCCACCAATCACCCAGACCCCCTCGACGGCTGGTACACCCCCGAGGGGCTCAAAAGCCTGCTCGGGCAAGACCACGACAAGGCCGAGTCGGCGTTGAACGACGAGCGCACCGATTACCTCGGGCTCCGCGACTACCAACTCGCCGCCATCAAGGCTGCAGAAGAGGGCATTCGAGAAGGCCGGCGCGAACTGCTTCTGGCCATGGCGACGGGAACCGGAAAGACCCGCACCGCCCTGGGCCTGATGTACCGACTGATCAAAACCAACCGATTCCGGCGGGTGCTGTTTTTGGTCGACCGCACCTCGTTGGGGCTGCAAGCCGAAAGCGCGTTCAAAAACGTCAAGCTTGAGAACCTGCACAGCCTCGACGAAATCTACGATGTCAAAGGCTTGGGTGACATCGCCCCCGACCCCGATACCCGACTGCAGGTGGCCACAGTCCAAGGCATGGTCAAGCGAATCATGTACGCGTCTGACCCCGACGACGAGATCCCCGTCGATCGCTACGACTGCATCATCGTCGACGAGTCGCATCGCGGCTACAACCTCGACAAAGAAATGAGCGACAGCGAACTGACTTTTCGCAACCAGGGCGACTACGTCAGCAAGTACCGCAGGGTGCTCGACCACTTTGATGCCGTGCGCATCGGCCTGACCGCCACCCCCGCGCTGCACACCACCCAAATTTTTGGCGCACCGACCTACCAATACACCTACCGCCAAGCGGTGGTCGACGGGTACTTGGTCGACCACGAGCCGCCGATACGCCTGCTCACCGAACTCAATCAGTCGGGCATTCACTGGGAAGCGGGCGATCAAATCACCACATTTGAAAGCGGCACCGGCGACATTCAAGTGTTCAACACGCCCGACGAAATCGACCTCGATGTGGGCGCGTTCAACACCAAGGTGATCACCGAGGATTTCAACCGGGTGATCTGCGACACCATCGCCAAAGAGATCGACCCCAACCTGCCGGGCAAAACCTTGGTGTTCTGCGCCACCGACAGCCATGCCGATCTCGTCGTCACCCTGCTTAAAGAAGCATTCACCAACGTCTACGGCCCCATTAACGACGAGGCCGTCGTCAAAATCACGGGCGCATCCGACAAGCCCAACCAAAAAATCCTGCGCTACAAAAATGAACAACTGCCCAACGTGGCGGTGACCGTCGACCTGCTCACCACCGGCATCGACGTGCCCACCATCTCGAACCTGGTGTTCATTCGCCGGGTGCGCAGCCGCATCCTCTACGAGCAAATGCTGGGCCGGGCGACTCGCTTGTGCCCGGAAATCGACAAAGAGTTTTTCCGCATCTACGACGCCGTCGATCTGTACGCGGCCCTTCAGGATTACTCGACCATGAAACCCGTGGTCACCCGGCAGAGCCTGAGCTTTGCCGAACTCACCGACGAGCTGGTTCAAATTGACGATCCCGCACACTGCGAGTCCGCCGCCGCCGAATTCTTGGTGAAGTTCCACCGACGCAAGAACCGGTTGCAAGGCGACGCCCTCGCCGACTTTGAAGCCTTGACTGGCATCGAGCCCGACGGCTTGGCCCAACTGCTCAAATCCGGCGACACCTCTGACATCAAGGCCTTCTTCGCCGAACACCCCACCGTGGGCCGCTTTCTCGACAAACTGCCGCCCGTATCGGGGCGAACCATCTACATTTTCGATCACGACGATCGCCTGATCGGCATCGAGCGCGGCTACGGTACGGCCACCCGCCCCGAAGATTACCTCGAAGGATTCAAAGCGTTCATCAACGACAATATCAATGCGCTGCCCGCGCTGATGGTGGTCACGCAGCGTCCCCGCGAACTGACCCGCAAGCAACTCAAGGAACTCAAGCTCACGCTCGATGAAGCCGGCTACACAGCCGCCAACCTGCGCACCGCTTGGGCCGAAACCAAAAACCAAGACATCGCCGCGGGCATCATGGGCTTCATCCGGCAACAAGCCATCGGTTCGCCGCTGCGGCCCTACGATGAGCGGGTCGACCACGCCATCAAACGGCTGGTCGCCGCCGGCACCTTCAGCACCATTCAACGCAAGTGGCTCGACCGCATCGGCAGCCAACTCAAGCAGGAAGTCATTGTCGATCGCGCAGCCTTAGACCGCGGCCAATTCAAGGCCCAAGGCGGCTACAACCGGCTCAACAAAATCTTTGAAGGGCAACTCGAGCGCGTGCTCGATGACCTTCACGGCGAAGTGTGGACCGAACGGGGGACGGCGTGAGCGACGGCAACAACCGCACCCCAACCCGTTGGGAGCAAACCGAAATCGTGGTCGAATCCGAGCTGCCGCTGCCTATCGCGACGCTGTACCACGAATACGCCCACACCCCGCAAGCCGAACTCCGGTACGCGTACGCGGTACGTTTGTACCAAGCGGTCCTTCACACGCTGGCGTACATCGGAATCGCCGATGCCCTGAGCCTGAACCCTCCAAAAGAAAAAGCCGCCAAGTGGATCGCGTTGCTTCGCAAACCGACCATCAACGATCTGCACATGCTCATTGGCAAAACCACCAAGTTCTGCCGTAGCCAACCGGACGGCCTGTTCGTCGAAGAAATGCGCACGTTAGAACGCGAAGAAGATTGGAAAGAAAACGCGGACACCATTCGCGAAATCCGTAACGATGTGGCCCACTTTGACATTCAAGTCACGGAGTCGGAAGCCAAGGAAAAACTGGGCGTCATCAAGCCGGCCCTCGAGCGGTTGCTCAGGCGCGTCAAATTCTTACGGAACTACCGGTTTGGCTACGTCTACGCCGCCGCGGCCATGGGCAGAGTCAGCCACGACATCACGTGGATGGACTTCCGAGGGCGCGACGAAACGGCCAAAAGAATCGTGTTTCGTTCAAAAACCAACTGGCCCGCCAAAGTGCCTCTTCTGCTCGACAAAAAACATCAGCGGGGCCTGATTCTCTTTCCGTTTTTCCGCTGGAACTTGGACAGTTCCCCCGTGGAATTTCAGTTTGCGCTTGGCATTGAAGGGGACCAGATAAGATACTGCCACCCCGTCCGAAAAACACCAACTGAAGACGCATTTTACCGAACGTGCAAGCGTGAAAACCCGTTTAAAAATGCAGGGGAATGGCTCGAAAGCCATCTTGACGGTGGCGAGTACATATGGCGCTTCGACCTTGAACTCGCCGATGCCAGCAAAACCGATCTGAAGCACGGCCCAAAACGCCGCAACGAAATTCCCACCCCCCCAGAACGATTCGACATGGGCCCTCAGATTGGCGAGGGCACATTTGGAGTCGTGCATCACGCCCACGATAAGATTCTGCGAATCGACGTGGCCGTCAAGTTTCTCAAACCCGACAAAGCGCAGCTTCATACCCCCCGGGAACGGTTCGAAAAGGAACGCCGCATTCTCAGCCAACTCGGCGCGATGAGCCGTCACCCAAACATTGTCCAGTTCATGGAGGTCATTGCCGACCCACCGGGGTACTCGATGGAGCTGTTGAACGGCCAAACGGTCACCGAGGTGGTGAACCGGCGAAACGAGGCTGGCCATCCCATTTCAGACGAAGACACCCTCAACGTCATGGCCCAACTCCTTGCAGGACTTGAGTTCATTCACACCCGAACGCCTCAACCGGTGTTGCACCGCGACATCAAACCGCAGAACTTGATGTGGTGCACCGACGGCACCATAAAGCTCATCGATTTTGGAATTGCCAAAGCCCAAGGTACGGCAACGGGCACGGGTGGTCTGGCGCCGGCGGGCGGCACGGAACTGTATCAAGCACCCGAACAACGCGATCAATCCAGCCTGGTCGATCAGCGGACCGACATTTACGCCGCAGGGCGGGTGTTGTATTTCTTGCTCACCGGGACCGATCCAGATCTGGACAACGAGCGTCTTGGGAGTCACAAACCCCGCATTGAACCGCAACAGGATGACAGTCCCGTGCGACGGGCCTTGGCGCGGGTCTACGACAAAGCCACCGCGGTGAATCGGAACCTTCGGTATCAAACTGCTGCTGAAATGAACGCCGCCATCGCGCAATGCAGCAACCCCGACACCCTGGAACACGAACCCGCTGAAGACGGTCTTCCAAACGATTCCTCCGGCTTCGTTGCCTTGGTCGCAGCCTGGCAGCAAGCCGACAGTTTTGAGCAGGTCATGGTGCGCCTCGGGCGCGAAGATACGCCCAGGGAGCGACGCCAAATCCGAGCGAAAATTGCCAGCTTGAAGCGCCTGGGAATTGAGCTCAAAAACCATGCCAATGCGTCGGAGGAAACCGGTGCCGTGTGGGTGCTGCGTCACGTGCAGGCCCACATGGCCGAGGACGTGAACGTTGAAACTCCATTCGAAGACAAAACACCGCCCGTCGAAATGGCCAATCCGCGACCATCTCCTCGCCTCATCAACCAAACGTTCCACCAACTCCGGCGACTCCGCAACAAAATCGCCCATTCGCGGTCCATCGATGGTGACGCGGTTCGCAACACCATACTGAATGTGTTTGCGACCCTTGCAGACCAAAGCGCTTCGGTTGAGTTGGCCGACATTCAGTCCCAGTTGTCGCCAGCCAATGCGCGCGTGCTCTGGGACTTGTGGGTTCTGCGCGATCGAATCGCCCAAGGTGCGGTTCCCATCGAAGAACTTCGGGCCATCCTCCTCGATATACTTCCTGAAGGTGGGCCGCCCGGCGATTCCGCGAAGTCGATGGGCAGCGCCATCCCGCGCCAACGACCGCAAAGCCAAAACTGGCGCGATCACACCAACCTGTACTGGGCTGTCAAAGCCGCCCTCAGCGACGACCGGTTCACTCATTTTGGCTTCCCCACCGTGCCCACCATCCTCAACGACGGCACCGGCGAAGCCGGCGTGCGAAGGTGGCTGACCGAACAGGGTTTTTCAACCGAAGCGCCACCGCACCGCTTGCCCACAGTCGCCGACCCCAATGGCGTTTCGTTCGATGACTTCCGCGCGATAGTCGCCACCAGCCAATGGCAGCGGTTGACCGCAGCGCTCGAGTGGCCCGACCTTGTGACCCGCGCAGACCTCCGCGCATTGACCGGTGCCTTCGCTGAATCCGGACTTAGCTTGGAGCGCATCGAAGCCCTGTGCGCGGCCCAAGCCGGCCATTCCCGACCCCTGTCTGCCGGTCTGTTGGGCTGTTTGCTGTTCGCGGCACGGGGGACCGACCTCATCAACTTCAAGCAACGGGTCGATCGGGCCGAACGCCGCGTCGCACAGAGCGAACGGTTCGGCAAGACCCAACAAACGTGGTGGGACCGCATCATCAAGGCCGTGCGCAGCGACTACGTGGTCGACAAAACCGTGCTCAACGAAGGCAACTTTCGTGTTCAGGGCGGTGGGTTTGACCGCATCAACCAGCGCTTCAATCGCCGCCTCGACGGACTGGTCGACAACACCCACGGCGGGTTGCTCCGCAAGCTGCACAACGAAATCTGGCACGACGCCGCCCCGTCCGCCGACCAAAAACCCATTTTCTAATCCATGTCCGAATCTGTCCCGCTCCCCGTTGGGTAGCCGAAACACTCCCACACCCGAGTGACCATGACCACCACCCAAGACATTGTTTCCAAACTCTGGGGCCTGTGCCACGTGCTCCGCGACGACGGCATCACGTACCACCAGTACGTCACCGAGCTCACCTACCTGCTGTTTTTGAAGATGGCCCAAGAAACCGGCCGCGAAGACCGGCTGCCCGAGGGCTACCGTTGGCGCAACTTGGTCACCCTTCAGGGCGTCGAGCAGCTCAACTTTTACCGCAAGATGCTCGTGCACCTGGGCACCGATGCCGGCGGCACCGTTCAAGACATCTACTCAAACGCCCAGTCGTCCATTCGCCAGCCTCGCAACCTGACCAAGCTCGTCCAAGACATCGACGTGCTCGACTGGTACTCGGCCCGGCAAGAGGGCTTGGGCGACCTGTACGAAGGGCTGCTCGAAAAGAACGCCGCCGAGAAAAAATCGGGTGCCGGTCAATACTTCACCCCGCGGCCGCTCATTGAATGCATGGTCGAGCTCATGAAGCCCCAACCCGGCGAAGTGGTGAGCGACCCGGCCGCGGGCACCTTGGGCTTTCTCATCTGCGCCGATGCCCACATCAAGGCCAAGACCGACGACCTGTTCGATCTGTCCGAAGCCGAGCAAATCTTTCAGCGCAAGCAGGCCTTTTACGGCGTGGAGTTGGTGCCCGACACCCGCAGGCTCGCCATGATGAACGCCATGCTTCACGGCATCGAAGGCGGCATCAAACTGGGCGATGCCCTCTCACCGCTGGGCCAGGACTTGCCGGCCTCCGATGTGATTCTGACCAACCCGCCCTTCGGCACCAAAAAGGGCGGTGGCAGGCCCACCCGCGACGACTTCACCTTTCCCACGTCCAACAAGCAGCTGGCCTTTTTGCAGCACATCTACCGGAACTTAAAACCCGGTGGCCGTGCGGCGGTGGTGCTGCCCGACAACGTGCTGTTTGAAGACAAAACCGGCCAGGAGATTCGCACCGACTTGATGAACAAGTGCCGGCTTCACACCATTTTGCGGCTGCCCACGGGCATTTTTTACGCCCAGGGCGTCAAAACCAACGTGCTGTTTTTTGAGCGCGGTCACTCCGACCAAAACAACACCACCGAGACCTGGATTTACGACCTGCGCACCAACATGCCGAACTTCGGCAAGCGCACGCCGTTCACCGCCGCCACACTCAAGCCCTTTGTGAACGCCTACGGCACCGACCCCAACGGCAGAGCCCCCCGCACCGACGAGGGCGAAGAAGGCCGGTTTCGGGTGTTCAGCCGCGAAGACATCGCCAAACGGGGCGACAACCTCGACATCACCTGGCTGCGCGATGAGTCGGTCGAGCGGGCCGAAGACCTGCCCGAGCCCGATGAAATCGCCGCCGACATTCTGCTCCACCTGCAAACCGCGACCGAAGAGATGCAAGCCCTGATGGAGCTGCTCGACGGCGACGGCGATGCCGAGGCGGGGGTGAGCCTGTGAGCGACGGGCAGGAGGGGCTGCCGGAGGGGTGGGCTTGGACGACGTTGGACGATCTGGGTCTTCCGAAAACCACAAAGGTCACGCCGTCGGCTTCTGAAGACCAACGATACGAACTCTGGAGCGTGCCGAACTACCCACACGGCCCCGAGATTCTGGAGGGCAGCGAGATCGGGTCGTCGAAGCAAATCGTCGGACCGGGTGACGTACTGCTGTGCAAAATCAACCCCCGAATCAACCGCGTCGAGGTGGTGGGAGAACCCGGTAATCTTCCCCAGATTGCCTCGAC
Source organism: Deltaproteobacteria bacterium UBA2957 (assembly GCA_002348535.1). GTDB lineage: Bacteria > Myxococcota_A > UBA796 > UBA796 > UBA796 > UBA796. The sequence goes on from DEBL01000197.1 coordinate 14,916, forward strand.
TGAATGGGTAGTGGTTCGGTCAGATGGGGCGACACTCCCGGCGTACCTGCGACATGCTTTTTCCGAAGCGAGTTTCCGTCGGGAGTTGAACAAGGATGTCTCAGGTGTAGGCGGTTCACTCATCCGCGCCAGACCTCAGGCGATCCGTAAACTGATTGTCCCAGTCGCCCCAGAAAACGAACAACGCCGCATCGTCGCCAAGATCGAGTCCCTTGGGG
>DEBL01000160.1:0-17908 GCA_002348535.1 Deltaproteobacteria bacterium UBA2957
TGAAAGGCCAATGGTCCTTGGGATAGGGGTCCTCGTGTTCCCCGAAGGTCTCACCGTGGTCGGATGTCACAAACACCCATGTTTCGGCACTCACATGGTCGAGGAGTCGACCCAGTTCGGTGTCCGTGAACCGGATTTCTTGATCGTACTGATTCAGCACAGCCATTGAATGAGGAGTGCCGATCAACCGCTCGTACTCCGCAGGTGGGTTGTAGGGGTCGTGCGGGTCCATCAGATGAAGCATGAGGAAGCGGGGCCCCCCTTCCATGGCATCCCACCAAGTCATGGCTTCGTCCACCATGAGATCCGCGGGGCGATAGAAATACCGCCCACTCATGACTGGAATCTTTAGCATTCGTAGCGGTTGGACGAACATCGGCATGTGCGCCAGGCCGAGCGCGTCCGAGTAGGTGTCGAAGCCTCGAGCAATTCCAAAGCTGGTTTTAAGGTAAGGGTTGGTCACGATTGCGCCCGTTCGGTATCCCCGCTCAGCCATCCGTTCTGCGAGCGTCGGGACCTCGGGGTCGAGCGCAGATTGAAGGTTTTTTTCGCCATTGTTGAGGCCGGCACCGTGGCCGCTTGGGTACTGGCCCGTGACGAAGGCGCCGAAGCTCGGGAGGGTCCACGACGCGGGACTCCCAGCTTGACTAAATCGAAGGCCTGACGCTGCGAATCGGTCGAGGTTCGGTGATGTATCGACGGGGTGACCATAGGCGCCGAGGTGATCGGCCCGCAGGGTATCAATGACGACCAGCAACACATCCGGACGATTCTCATCTGGCGGTGCTGGAGGGGGAAGCGTAGGCGCATTCGCGGCTCGAATAACGCTTGTGGGTATGGCGATGATGGCGAACAGTGCTGCGAGAGCGGTGAGACTCCGACGTTGGATCAACGAAGACAGTCCGGCCGCGCCACCGGCGAACAGCAAGGAAAGGAGCAGTAACAGCGCGTCTGCCCGAAGTGCATCGGGTGAGAGCGCCGAGCCGTAGGCGTTGATGTTCATCGCCCGGAATGCTGGAAGAAACACCATGGCGGCAGTAACCAGAGCCACACGAAGACGGGGTCTTGAACGGCTTACGGCGAGGCTGGCCCAAAGTCCCCCCGCTGCGAGAACTGCGCCCAAGGAGTAGCCAATCCCGTTGGCCTGCCATTGACTGAAATCACGCCACCACAGTTCTTCGGCGATCTTGCCTCCAGCCATGAATCCGCCCGTAATGCCGATCAACCCGAGGACATGGGCCATAGGCTCCTTGAGCGAGCGGGTGGCGGTCCCGAGGATGGCCATGGTGCCGACGTACCAAGCAGCAAGTTGCATCACCTCATCGAGCGACAGCGCGGGCTGGCCGGTGGCGAGGTTCGCAGCTTCTTCCATCGCAAGCAGGAATGCGCCAAACAGGGCGCCGCGAAGCAGGGGGGGAGGGATGTGGATCATGTCGTTCCGGCGAGGGCCTTGATCTCGAGGGGAGAAGGGCGTGCTTTTCTGCGCAAGTCTGCGTACTCTGCGAACAGCAAGCCGCAGAAGCACCAGTAATACCAGCCCGGGCTGGTGCGATGAACAAAGCTGTTGGACACCGAGTTGGTCACAAAGACCATGGCCGTGAAGGCCATCACAAAAATGGCGAGGGTTCGTGCGAATCGATCCGCCTCGGGCATGCTCAGAATTTCACGCCCGGCCCGGATAACGCCCCATTGCATCGCCAAGTACGTCAACACTCCGAAGGGGCCGATCTGATAAAGCAGCAAGAGTTGGTCGTTATGAGGGTCGAGGGTGATGTGTTTGGAGTGGAACATCTTCACCCAGTCGAGCGTCATCAGACGCTGGCCACCGAGCCCAATTCCGAGGATTTTGTCCCACATGGGACGGGCCATGTATTCATTCATCGACATTGACCAGATGCCCCATCGACCGCTGCCCAGCTTGCGTTTGTCGAGCATGACATTGTCGGTGTCAAACATCAGCAGCAGGTCACTGAATCGGTCCTGCAGGTCGGTGCTGAAGAGTACAGCAATCCCGGCCAATAAACCGGTGATGGCGAAGGTTCGGTATCGCCGCGAGAACAGCAGGGCGGTTGCGACAAACACGGCGAAACCAAGGATTCCGGTCCGAATGTAGGTCTTGTAGAGCGTAATGCAGCTGAGGCCGATGATACCGATCAAGACCACGCTGTGAAGCATGGAGCGAGCCTGTATCAACCAGAAGGTCCAAAGAGACAAGAACACCAGCGTCATGAGCGCCATGTTGTGAAGGTTTTTGTATCCGCCCAACAACCGGTCATACCCGTGCAGTGTGTAGGCATTCATTTGTCCGGAAACAAGATGGAACAGACTCGTGGTGAGCGGGATCAAGCCCACCAGCGCAATGAAGAACAGCAGACCTCGACGGAGGCCGCGGTCGGTGAAGTAGATCGACACCATGAACATGAGGATGAAGGGCGATGTGTACCGCACAACGCTGTCGAGGTTTCGCCCAATGTCGTCAGACCGTACGGTCGCAATGACCATCAGCACGAGGTAGCCCAAAAATACTCGAAACAGCGGATGGCTTTGCATCCGTTTGAGGTCCAGAAACAACTGTGTTGACACAAGGACAAAAACAGCTGCGGAAAACAACTGAAGCATGTTTAGACCGGCAATCGTTCCCGGAATCCACCACAGTAGGTCAAGCACGCCTCGCCCGATGAAAATGGCGATGAGCGCAAACAGAGGCCGAGTGAAGAAATAAATCACGATCAAAATGGACGCAACGCTGACGGCCACTTGAAGGGGCGGTACGACGAACATAATGCCCGCGAGGAGCACCATTAAGATGAAGCTCGCTCCCATTTGAATTGCGAGGATGTCCGGCCGCTTCGGCAGCGACAACAGTAGGTTTTCGACCACGCGATCGCGAAGGGTATTGATGCGGCCTCCAGACGCCTACAGGCGTACACCCTCGGGTTCGCTGATGGGGGCCAATCCTCGAACCGTGCAGATGGCTTGGGCCAAGGCATCTGCGAGGATGCGTCCCAGCGCGTGTTGATGAGGCTCAAACACGCCATTTTCCTGCAGCCACTCGAGGTGCAGAGTGCCAAACATGATTCGGCCCGCTGAAACGCTGTATTCACCCTTGCTGAGCGTCTGAATGTGAACAGAGTTGCCTTTGCCGGGTCGTTTTCGCTTCCACTCGAGACTGCGTCGCTGCAGGCCTGTTGCCTCGGTGCCGGCGATCACATCAAACCGGAATGACTCGAGGCCGAGGGCCTCACCTGCGGGCACCATCAGCTGCCATAGAGTCTCCTCGGTGTTGGCTTCGAGCAGGTTTTGACGGATCTCTTCTACGGAGCGAGTCCGCTGATTGGCAGCCGCTTCCAAGTCGCTGAACAGCCTTGATCGTCGCCCCGCGCGGATGATGTCGGCGTAGCCGAGAAAGTGAATTACTGCGCCTGCAACCGCGGCAAGGGCGAGGATGCTCAGTGCAGAGATTCGGTCTGAACTGTAGATGAACAGGAGCGCAAGCCCACCCAGTCCACTGGCGCCGCCCAAGAGAATCAGGGCGGTTTGCCGTTGCGAAAGACCCTTTCGAAGCAGCATGTGATGAACATGGTATTGGTCTGCGCTGAAGACAGGCTTGCCGATCAGGTACCGGCGAATCACGGCCATTGAGAGGTCGAAGATGGGCAGCGCCAGCGCGACCAGCGCGGCAACAATGCTGAAGAGGGTGAAGCTCTTCTGGGAGCCGTGGGTGCTTGTGACCGCTAAAAGAAAGCCCAGAAACAGGCTTCCCGTATCGCCCAAAAAAATCGAAGCTGGGTTCCAGTTGAATCGAAGGAAGCCGAGTGTAGCGCCCACCATAGAGACCAACAGCAGCGCCCCCACCACGTTTCCTTCGACGAGGCTCATGATGAACAGCGTGGTGCCCGCGAGCACAGCGACCCCGCCTGCGAGGCCGTCGAGGCCATCGATCAGGTTGATCGCATTCGTCACCAGCACGATCCAGAAGACGGTGACGGGAAAGGTCCAAATGCCGAGCTCCATCAGCCCCATGAACGGAATGTTCACGACAGTGATTTGGACACCGGCATGGAACACGACCATCGCGGCCGTGACTTGACCAATCAATTTTGTGAGCGCGCGTGAACCTTTCAGATCATCGTGGATGCCCACGGCCAGTATCAGGCTCCCCCCGCCGAGCAGCGATATCAGGAGGCCGCGTTCAGCAAAGAAGGCGGTGGAGATGTCGTTCGACCACAGCATGAGCCCGAGAAGCGGTACGAAAAAGGCAGTGGCGACGGCGATCCCGCCCAAGCGCGGAATCGGTGTGCTATGAATCTTTCGCCCTTCTGGTTTGTCGTACAAGCCCAGACGTATTGCGGCGTTTCGAATCAGCCACGTCAGACCAATTCCGAAAAAGAAAGAGAGGACGAACGCAATCAGGAAGGTGCGCATCGTTCATTCACCCCGTTTGCCGTTCTTCGGGAGGGTCGCCGTAGGTCGAGTTGTAGTCGTAGTAGTAGTAATAGCCGTACCCGGTGCGGCGGATGTCAAGCTTGTTTACGATCGCGCCGAGGACGTTGGCCTTGACCTCAGCCATGCGTGACCGGCATTGAAGCACATGGTCACGGTTGGTTTTGTTCGACTCAACCACCATCATCACCCCGTCGACAAAGCGGGAAAGAATCAGAGGGTCAGCGACCGCACCGATGGGACTCGAGTCGATAATTACAAAGTCGTACGCAGTGAGGGCGTCGAGCATTCGCGTCATCCGGCTGGATCCGAGGAGCTCCGCGGGGTTTGCCGGTCGGGGACCCGACGGCATTAAGTCGAGCCCCTTCACGTGACTGGGTGTGATCGCCGAGGCGATCGGTGCGCCATCGACCAAGACCGAACTGAGGCCGCGGTCGTTTGAGATTCCAAACAACTTGTGCTGCGTTGGGCGACGGAGGTCGGCATCAATCAGGAGCACACGGCTGCCCGTCATGGCGATGATGGATGACAAATTTGACGAGATGAAGGACTTGCCCTCTCGGGGGACTGCGCTTGCGATCAGGAGACGTTTCTGCGGCCCGTTGTCGGGGGTTCGGAACAGAATATTCGTGCGAATGCTGCGAAGGGCCTCCGCAGCGGTTGAGCGCGGTCTGGCGTTGACGTAGATGGATCGGTCTCGCTCGCTCTCAAGACTGAGCAGGTCGGAGGAAGTCAGCACGGGAACGGCGCCGAGGAAGGGCACCCCGACCACTTCTTCGAGGTCTTCACGGCTCTTGATGGTGGAGTCGACATACTCCATGAAAAACGCGAGGGCGATGCCGCCAAGCAGCCCAATCAGCATGGCCATCGGCAAGTTCGTCGTCAGTTTCGGCCGAACTTTCTCAGCGGAGGGGACTGCGCGATCGATGAACCAAATGTTGTTGGCCTGTACGAGGCTTGCGAGGTCAACCTCGCTCATGCGCGTGTCGAGGCTGGAGAAGAGACCTGCGTTCTTATCGGCATTGGCCTGCAGAAAGGCCAGTTCAATTCCCTTCTTCTCTAACGTTTTGAGCGACTCCTCCGCTTGTTGCGCGGCCATCGTCAGGGCGGTTTCGCGCTCCTGAACCATCTTGATTTCCGCATCCTTACCGGTCATCAACTGGAGAACCTGCGCTTGGATTTGGGTGGTCAGCCCGTCGAGCTTGGCCTGCGCTCGAATCATTTTGGGGTGCTCGGGGAGGTACTTAACGGCGAGCCCTCCCAACTCTTGTTCTGCTGTTCGGTAGGTTTGCAACAGATTCTGCAGCACCGGACTGTCTTCGCTCATGTGCGTGGCCAGACCGGCCCATTGCTTGGCCGACGCGAGTTGTTTTCCGCGCGCGTGGGTGGCCTCAAGGGCGATTCGTTCGGCGTGGGTTGCACTCAGGCGTTCGCGCAGTTGATCGAGCGTTCCTTGCACGGATTGCATCTCACCCAAGCGGTTCTCGTATTTGAACTCGTGAACTTTTTGGTCCGATTCGTATTTGCGCTGGCGATACACCTCTTGCTGGTCGCGGAGCCAAGTGAACGCTGAGTTTGCAGTGTCGAGTGAACGCTGGAGGTTCATCTCGATATAGGTCTCGCTCAACGTGTTCGCGAACAGCGCCGCTTTCTCATAGTCCGGGTATTCGACCGTCACATGGACCAAGCGGCTGTCGAGCTCCGGCTTGATTTCCAAGTGACGCCGGAAGAACTTGAACGGTGACTCGACGGCATCGAAGTCTGTGATGCCGTGCCGTTCTTGGAGTCGCGATACCGTCTCTTCGATGATCGATCGGCTCTGCATCACCCGGTACTGGGTGGCGTAGTAGGCGCGGCGCTCGTCGGAAGCGGAGAGGTTTACCACCTCGCTCAGATTGTCTTGCCCGAGAACACTGGGCGTGTTCGGACTGATCTCGAGGGTGGCAGTTGAGCCGAAGAACGGTGTTGACAGCAGCGTGCCGATCGCCACGGTCCCCATCAGGATTCCGCAGAACATCACCACCGTTATCTGCCGTTTCTTGAGAATTCTCCAATAATGGAGAAGGGTGGCTTCGCGCTGATTCTCGTTATCGCTCTGGAACATACAGACCTGCTATCGGTATTGCGCGCTGATTCGTTCAGTGCCCGGATACAGAATGGTTGATTTTACGTCGCCCTAGCGTCAGGATTTCGTGAGATGCAACCGAATAATAGCGTGTAGGGTATCACTGCATGTCGTCCTCAACAAACCATCGACTGGAACTACCGCTCTCGATTCTCGAGCCGGCGGCCTTGATGCTGCTGCCTTGCGCGGTACTGGCGTACGGTGGTGTCCATACGACCAGCCGTCTGGCTGTGACGGCAGCCATGTTGGTCCTTGGGACCGCATTGATGGCTCGGAGCCGGTACGAGGATCAGCGCCTCCTTTGCACGCTTATGGGGATGATCTTGCTCATCACGGCAGCACCCCTGATCCCCGTTAGCAGCGGTCTGCGCGCTGCCTTTCACGGTGAACTAGCCGGACCCGTTGAGGCAGTCCTTGGCCTAACAGACCAAGCCGTTCGGCCGCTGGCATTGGCGCCTTGGCGCGCACTATTTGGCTGGGCTGAAGCGGCTGCCCTGATCGTGTTTGGTGCTGGGGTCGCGGGATGGTCAACACGCGCGGGTCGGAACGTTCGCCTCATTTGGTCAGCAATCGGCACGGGCATTGCGATTGTGATGGTTATGGTGGTGCACGAGTTGCTGCAGGTTGAATCCATCTACGGTTTGGGGCTCGGTTCGCAGAATCGAGACGGCTTTTTTGGGCCGTTCGTTAACCCAAACCATGGCGGTATATTCTTGGCGGCCCTCGTGCCGCTGTGCATTACGCGGATCGCCAATGGGCGCGCCGTTGACCGAGGCATGGCTGCGATTGCCGCGAGTGTGTTTCTGTTTGGGGTTTGGGCGTCGGGTAGTCGGGGCGCGGTGGTTTCAGCTGCGGCCGGCGTGTTGGCGGTGCTGGCAGCCGCAGGCGGGCGTCGGTCCCGTTGGACGGTCGGGGTGCTTTCGGCCGGATCGGTGGCAACAGGATTGCTTGCGGGGCCAGAGCGTGTGTTGGGGTGGCTGAGCGCGTGGGTCGCGCCTTCGGTGACCGAGATGGTCGATGCTGGATACATCACCTTGATGACCGGGCGGGTTGAGCTCATAGAAGCTGGCCTCCAGATCGCCTCTGAGGTGCCGGTGACAGGTGTTGGTTCGGGCGGGTTTGCCACGGCGCTTCGGATGGTCCGCAGTGGCCCCGAATTCAACTCAGCCACCCACGCACACAACGAGTATCTGCAACTGGTTGCGGAGCAGGGTTTGGTCGGATTCGCGCTGGTCATGGTTGCGCTGGTCACTGTGGTTCGCATTGCACTCAACGCTCTCTCTCGTTGGGAGCAGCGTCCAGATCGTCGGTGGATGATTGCCGGATGGTTGGGGTCGCTCGTTGTGATGGCGACGGCCGCACTGGCCGACTTTCCCTTGCGGCTGCACAGTCATGCGCTGTTGGCCGTGCTCGGTGTGGGCTCTGTGGTGGGCCTTGCGCGCCCCCAGCGTGGAGGTCGCCGCCTTCCGGCTGGGGTCTGGCGCGGAGTGGTGGCGGTCGCGGTTCTGGGTTTGGCGGCGGCCGCTGCAGTTGGCGACGGCCGATTGAGTCATTGGTCAAACCCGCAGCAGTCCCAAGATGCTGGCGAGCAATGGGTGAACGCCATCGAAAACGGTCACGACCGAACCGAAGCATTGGCATCAGCGGCTGGTCATTTCGAACGGTCAGCGATTCGCGGCTTGGGGCGCCATGCATTTCAGTGGTTGGCCCGGGTTCATGCGTTGCAAGACCGATACACCGAGGCCGACCGCGTGCTTCAAATGGGGACGGATTTGGACCCGACGATGCCGTGGTTGTGGCGGGATCGCGCTCGGCTCGCTCAGCGCAACGGTGAGCCGGAGCGGGCCCGATCGGCGTGGGCTCGCATGCTGGCATTGGATTTGCCTGTCTCCACTTCACCGGCTGATGTGATTCGAGAGGCCCTGTTTGGCGGTGAGTTTGAGACGCCCCTGAGTCAGGCGCGCACCATTCTTCCCGAACGGGCCGATCGCCACCGCCAGGCGGCTCATGTGATGGACCAGATCGGTCTTCGTGACGAAGCCGAAGCGTTATTTCGACGTGCGCTCTCCATGGAGCCGGATGCGGTCAATCGATATGCGGACGCGTTGATGAGATGGGGCCGCCCGCACGACGCGGTCATGCTCTTGGAGCCCAACCTCCGTGGATGCTTTGCCCATCGAACCCATGCACAGGGACTGCTCCGACTTGGGCGCTATGCAGATGCGGCTGACGCCTACCAAGCCGCGATCGGAGCGTGTGGTGCTGGGGTGTGGGAGATCCGGAAAGGAATCTGTCATTCCCGGCTGATGTCTGGAGATCCTCGGGGCGAGGATGTGGTTGAGGAATTGTTGGCTGCGCAACCGGAAGCCCACCAACTGCGGCGAGTATGGCTATGGATTCTTTCTCGGCGCGGACGTACGGTCGACGGAGTTCGACACCTTTCGATGTTGAAGGACTTGGGGGTCATCCAGCCGTTGGAGCGCCTCGCGCTGCAGCGAGCGTCTGAGGGGTTACCGTTTCGTGTGCCAGAGCCGAAGGTTGCCCCGCGGGAGATGCCACCCGTGCTACCCTCAACCGACTGAGCATGGAGGTTCCGGTGCACAACGCCTCGAGTCGACGACAGTCTCCTCTCGCATCGAGCAGGCATTGGGCCTTGGCTGCGGTCTGTGCGGTCTCTTTGAGTTCGGTCCACTGCGGCACCGACACGGGGACTGAGTCCGCGACCGCTGAGACATTTTTGGCTGAATACCCGCCAGCGTTCTGTGACCTTTGGGCAGAGTGCAACCCGGCCAAACTTCAAGACTTGTACGATGGCGACCTGTCCATCTGCGTCGAAGACCTTCAAGACACGCAAGAGGACCGGCTGGAACGGGATGGCTGCAACTACGATGAACGGGCCGCTGCAGATTGCCTTGATACGCTGGCGACGCTGGAGTGCGTGGATTGGGAAGAAGGCGAGGGTAATGTGTGCGGCGACGTTATCGATTGCTCATAGGCGGTTCTTCCCCGCTTAATATTCGTTGAATATTGTCGCGGTGTCGCTGGATCAGGCCGAGACAGAGGATGGCACCGGCCCACAGCGCGTCGGGTTCGAGGGCGGCAAACAGAATGGGAATCGCGACGGCTGCGGCGAGCGCCGCCACGCTGGACCGCCGGAGGGCAAGGAAAATGATCATCCAAATAATTGCAGCGAACAGCGCGATGAGCGGTGACAAGGCGGCCAGCACTCCGGCAACGGTGGCCACGCCCTTGCCACCTCGAAACTCGAGGTAGGCAGGCCAGCAGTGGCCAATGAACGCGACAACGGCAACCAACGGCGGGAACCATGCAGGCTCCGCCGCGAGCGGAGCCACAAATACCGGGAGAAACCCTTTCAGGATGTCGCCCGCTAACGTGGCGACTCCGAACCGCGCCCCGAGCACACGGTGAACGTTGGTTGCTCCGATGTTTCCGCTGCCGTGCTGTGTGACATCCATGTCGGCGTACAACGATGACAAGATGGGTCCAGTGGGAATGGAGGCCAAGAGATAGGTCAGGACCAGATAAACGGTGCCCTCGATCACGCTCCACCTCCAGCAATGGAAATCTCTCGACTCAAATCCTGCAGGGTCGCCGCCTGATTTGAATACCCGCGACTTCGGTCCAGCGCGGCCATGTGGTCGAGGGTTCGCGCAATCCCAAGCCAGTCACCGCAACGGGCGTGGGAGTCCACCGCATGGCGGTAGAGGCGGTATGCACGTTCCATGTCACCCTGCATCGCGGCGATGTCCGCGAGCATTCGCTTGCAGTCCGCTGCAGCGGTGAGTTCACCGACTCGTTCGTAGCGCTCCAGCGCCGCTTGTACCCGAGACTCAGAACTGATCGTGTCCCCGTTTCGAAGCGCTGCATCCCCCTCACGGCGCTCAAGGTTCGCCCGGTCAATTGGCCCGGGGAGTCCGATGCGCAGGATCCGATCGCGCATTTGTTCAATGGACCCCCAGCGGCGTGCGGCAATGGCGAGCCCAATGCGCCCGATCAGTCGGTTCGTGTGTTCATGAGCCGTGGTGGTGTTCATGTCGGCCTGGTCAAAAAGCGCTTCAGCGCTGAACTGCTCTCCTGCAGCCACGGCGAGATCGGCTGTCCCGCGCGTAGTCGCTGCGGCGCCTTCTGCATCGCCCCGCTGCCGGTAGACCCCGAGGGCAACGCGATAACGGTGACTGGCTTGTCGGTACAGTCGTCTGGAGGCGAGTCGATCGGCCCACCGACGGTTCATGGTAGCCAAGAGGCCTTTGTCCCGACTGGATTCCACGAGGGCAATGGCATCTGCAAAGCGCGCCTCTGCACGGTGCAGCGATCCGGTTTGAAGTTGAACAACGGCTTCGGCCCAGATCACGAGTGCCCGATGCGCTGGATCAGCACGCTGGGTCCGGACAAGGACTTGTTCAGCGCGCTCCAAGGCCTCGGTGGGTTGACCGAATCGCATGCGCCACCGGATGGCCGCGGCACCTGCAAGGCAGGCGACATTGTCATCGCTGGCATTCTCCGCGAGCAATCGCAGGCCAAAAAGTTCCGACGGTTCAATGGCCTCGCTTGGCTGTTCGGTAGCGATACTAAACAGTTCGCTGTGAACACCAATGAGACCGTCAACCACCGCGCCGAGCGACCGTCGGGGTTGCCGTTGAAGGGTCATACAAAGGTCAACGCGCACAGATCCAGCCCGGGCATCCGGTCGCTGGAGACTGGGGTCTAGATTGATCGTGACCCGGGGCGAGGCTGGAAACCAAACGCCTGCTTCGGTGGTTGCGGGGATCGGTTCTGCAGGAGCGGGGGGTGCAGGCTGGAGAGTCGTGACGTGATTGGGGACCGGCAGGGGTTCGTGCACCGCGACCCACCAACGGGTGGTGGGTGCCAGCGACGAAACCGCCGCCGCGAGGGGCGATGCAAGATCGGGCGAAACGATTCGGGCATCCAATCCCACATCCGATAGGCGCTGCTCGCCCATGGCGTGTGCCACATCAGCGATCCGACCCGGGACGGCGAGGTCGAGGGCTGTGCCGAGAACCAAGACGCAGTCTGCGACGGTTCGGCACCCGTCGAGGCACAGCCAGCCGAAGGGGGTTGATTGGTGTCGGAGGTGCGCAGAAATCCATCCAGCCGCTCTCCAGCCCGACACATAGAGCAATTCTCCCGGATCACGGCGGTTGAATGCGGCCGGCGCATCTGCAACATCCAGCCCTGTAAAGTCGGCCGGTGCCCAGGTTGTCAGTGATCCTCGCAGGGTATGACGCATGGCCTCATCTTCGGTTGCGGCGGGCATATCTGCAAGTCCTGTGTTGCACTGTTGAGGCCCAGCCGTTCAACCGTTACTACTCGGTCCCCTGACAAACGGGGCTACGGGAGGGTGAGATGGTTGAAATTCAGTCAATTGGAATCGTGGGTGCCGGGCAAATGGGTAACGGAATTGCTCATGTTGCGGCGTGCGCAGGCTTTGATGTCAAGCTCACAGACATCAGTCAGGATGCCCTCGATCGCGCCGTGGCGACCATCGAAAAGAACCTTGGACGGATGGTAAAAAAGGATCGGATATCGGAAACGGATGCTGCGGCAGCTCTGGCCCGCATTGACTGCTCCACGGACATGGCCACCGTGGGTGAGTGCCAGCTCATCATCGAGGCCGCAACGGAGAATGTCGACCTGAAGTACAAGATCTTCGAGAGCCTTTCCGCAGTGGCGTCAGAAGACGCGATCCTCGCCACCAACACCAGTTCGATCTCGATTACTTCAATCGCTGCCAAGGCCACAAACCCGGAGCGGGTAATGGGCATGCACTTTATGAATCCGGTGCCGGTAATGAAGTTGGTGGAGTTGATTCGCGGTCTGCAGACGTCTGACTCGACGTTCGAAGCCGTTGAACGCGCCGCACAGCGCATGGGTAAGACCACGATTGTGGCCCGCGATGTACCCGGGTTCTTGGTCAACCGGATTCTCATGCCGTACATCAATGAAGCCTGCCAAGCCCTCTACGAAGGCATTGGTTCCGTGGAGGACATTGATACAGGAATGAAGTTGGGCACCAATGTTCCGATGGGGCCATTCACGCTCGCGGATTTCATTGGCCTTGATACATGCCTCGCCATTTGCGAGGTTCTCTACAACGGTTTGGGCGACGACAAGTACGCTCCAAGTCCACTGCTTCGCAAGTACGTGGAAGCCGGTTGGCTGGGGCGCAAGAGCGGCCGTGGCTTTTACGACTACAGCCAAGGGTGAATACGATGGAAACCATTCAACTTGAAGTCCGAGATGCCATCGGCTTTGTGACCCTCAGTCGACCGAAGGCGCTCAACGCGCTCAACTCTCAGTTGCTCAATGAGTTGGCTGCCGTGCTGGGAGAACTGCGAGACATCGATATCCATGCGCTTGTGATTACGGGTGCCGGTGAACGAGCATTTGCTGCAGGTGCCGATATCGCCGAAATGGCTGCATTCAGCGCCCAAGAGGCGGAAGCATTCTCGGCCGGGGGGCAGGCCGTCTTCGACATGCTCGAGACGTTCCCCGTTCCCACAATCGCTGCGGTGAACGGCTTTGCCCTCGGCGGCGGGTGCGAGCTGGCGATGGCATGCGATTTAGTCCTCGCCTCGCCCAGTGCTGTATTTGGCCAGCCCGAGGTGAAATTGGGGGTCATACCCGGATTTGGGGGTACGCAACGCCTCGCTCGCCGCGTCGGAAGACAACGCGCCCTCGAGTTGATGTTGACGGGACGAAATGTGCCTGCTGAGGAGGCCGTCCAGATAGGGTTGGCCCTCGGGATCGTCGAGGACGGTGACGTTGTCGGTGCGGCCCATGCGCTTGCCGATCGAATTGCACGGAATGGCCCGTCTGCTTTGCGATGGGTGAAACAGGTGGTTCACGAGACGGAAGGGCGGGACGCGAACGCCGCAATGGCGTCTGAACGTGCACATTTCGCGCTCTGCTTTTCGACGGCGGATCAAAAGGAAGGCATGGCTGCATTCCTCGAAAAGCGGCGGGCTGCATTCACCGGCGCATGAGTACCCACCGTGGATGATTGCTCCTTGAGACAGGCGAGGGTCGGGAATCCATTGTCGCAACTGCCAACGCACTGCGTTTGGTTGGTGGATGTCCGCCCTGCAGCGTCTCGGTGGGGCGTGCACAGCGGCCAACTGCACCGATCGATCCGGCCAGTCATCCGCAACGCTGGCAGACCCGTGCGATTCCGGCCGACTCGACTTTATGGCAACGCGGAACGCCCTGAAGGATGGGGGCGGACGTGCCGGCACGGCGATTTGGGCCATCAGTGGCGGTCCGAACTGCAAAGAATTGCACGTGAGCGTTTGTGTCGAGACGTGTGGATCACTACTCTGTACGCACGCACCTCCCACCATCAGCGGTCGGTGACCGGTCGCAGTTACTTGGATTGAGCTTATGACCCCGTCCCCAATACGCGTTTTAGTGGCCAAACCCGGCCTTGATGGCCACGACAGAGGCGCCAAGGTCGTGGCGCGAGGCCTGCGTGATGCTGGCATGGAGGTGATCTACACTGGCCTCCACAGGAGTCCAAACCAGATCGCGGAGGCCGCGCTGCAAGAAGATGTGGCAGTGGTCGGTCTAAGCGTCCTCTCGGGCGCCCATGGCACCCTCGTCCCAAAAATCATTGATGCCCTTGCAGCGCGCGGCATGAAGGACGTCATGGTGGTTGTTGGTGGCATCATTCCCGATGCAGATATCGAAGAGTTGGAGGCCGGCGGTGTAGCGAAGGTGTTTGGCCCGGGTTCTCGAGTTGAAGACATCGTCACCTATATCCAGCAGCGAGCTTCGGAACGTTCGCCGGAGTAGCCGATGACCGATTTTTTCCGCGACAACAGCGGCCATGGGCTTCCAGCGGTGGTTTCGGGGACCAGCGGGGACTTTCTGGATGGTCGGTCACTGCCGTCACCTGTTGAGGAGCGCCTTGTGGCTTTTGTTGCCGGCCCCCCCGGCGTGGGCAAGTCTACCGTGGCGAGATCACTGGCGGGACCGGATGCCTCTGAGCTTTGTGCGGAGGCGGTGCTGAATCACCTCCACAGCAGCATTCCGTGGCCGCAAGCCATCACGGTTGCAGGGGATTTAGTGCTGGAGTTGCCCTCGAAGAATGACCATCATGATTTGGATACCGACCGAATCAAAGAGTTGATCCGTTTGCGGGTAGGCTCGGGCCTGCCGACGAGGGTTGTCGCTTCGGCTGTCGGCACCACACTTCCCGAACTAATGTTTGCCGTTGATCCGGCGCATCGCGTCACGATTGCCCTTCGCTTTCCGGTGGGGGAGGAGCGACGCCGGTATGCCGAACAAATTTGTTCCGAGCTTGGGATCAGCGTGCAGCATGCCGAACCGAGCACAGTCGAAGAACCGTGGTCTTACGAGAAGGTGCGAACGCACCTTGAGGCATGTGTAGGCCAAACGAAGGCGCAATAGTCGACCGTCGGTGAAGACGACTGTGGGGTGTGCAAGCGCGCCCGTGGGGCTACACTATCGATGTGAGAACCCTGCCCCCCGTCCC
Organism: Deltaproteobacteria bacterium UBA2957; assembly: GCA_002348535.1. GTDB lineage: Bacteria > Myxococcota_A > UBA796 > UBA796 > UBA796 > UBA796. Next base: position 15,102 of record DEBL01000160.1, read on the forward strand.
GCACCCGGTCAACCTCAATCTTGAGAGCACGCTCGGGTGCAATCTCGAATGCGTGATGTGTGGGTCTCACCTCAGCGGAGTGACGAAACTGCGGAGGTCCATGGACCTCGACCTGCTGACGCGGATCGAGCGCGAGGTCGCACCGGGGGTGAGCGAGGTGTCGTTGACGGTGGCCGGTGAACCCTTCCTGACCCCTCGCTTGCCGCAGTTTGTGGCCATGGTCGAGCGTGCCGGTGCGGAGCTGAGCCTAAACAGCAATGGGACGCTGATGCGCGACACTCGATTGCTTAGGCGAGTCCTTCGGCGGTCCGCGGTGATTCGGTTCAGCGTGGATGGGGCCACCGCCGATACCTACGAGTCCATTCGGGTGGGTGCTGATTTTGAACAGGTCATCCGCAACATTCAAATGGTGGTTGGAATCCGCAATGAACTGGAGCGTCACCTTCGGCCACGGTTGGTGATGTGCTCCGTGTTGATGCGTCGGAATGTCAGCGAACTCGACGAACTCGTGCGCCTCGCCAGCCGTCTTGGCCTCGACCGCTTGGACGTTGCTCACCTCACGGTGTTGGTACCCGAGATGGAGCCTGAGAGTCTGCTCAGCGATCCGCTCGGAGCCGATAAGGCACTTATCGGTGCACAAAAAACCGCCGATGAGTTGGGGTTTCGAGTGAACCTGCCTCCGCTGATGAACGGGCAACGACTGGTGCCATCGAAACGCGCCAAGGTTCGCCTCGCACTCGGTGAATTGGGCCAGATGTCGAACCGCCGTGTTGACCGCCTGCGCGGGCTGTTGTCTCGCAAAATCGCCATGGCTCGATGGTCTCGCAAGGCGGGTGGAACGGTCCCGTGTCACTTTCTGCAGAACGGGGTCTTTGTGACCATTGGGGGGGATGTTGCCCCGTGCCCCATGCCGGGTCGCCCGCTCGCGGGCAACCTGCATACGTCTTCCTTTGCGGAACTCTGGAACGGACCCGTCTTGACGGCCATGCGCCGAGGGTTCATTGAGGGCGATCCCTTCGATTGTTGCGCGCACTGTTCTCAGAATCCAGAAGGCTACCAACCCTCCGATGAAGACACAGTGAAGCCGCCCGATTACGAACTGCCCGGGCTGGATAATCGGCAGGTCGCTCAGTCGAGGTAGCCGAGGGAGCGCAGCGCCTCGACGGTCTGTTCTTCTGGGGCATCTCGTTGTGTGCCCGCGTCATCCGTGGGGAATAGCAACGGTCCGGCGGAGAGAGTGGCCCGTCGAGAGCAGAGGCTTGATCGGCCTCGCGGACGAAGATTTGAACCGCCGAGAGTGCAGGTCGCCTCGGCTCGGTCATCCTCGCCTGGCCCTTCGATAAACAGGATCCCAGAGGGGTTTGTCCCGGGCAGGATGGTGATCTCAGTTCGGTCCTCATTAGTGGTGATTGTGGCCACGTCGCTGGCCTGAAGGGGCGGGACCTCACCCCACTCAAGATTGGCCCGCCGCAGTCTATCGACCTCTGGATCAAGGATGAAGGCACGCCCAATGGGTTGTTTAAATGTGATCGTGGTGGGGTGTGGGAGCTTCGTGAACTGCAGTCGCCAGCCGGCTAAAACAGGCCATCCCGTCGCTTGCGAGAGGAGTCCCTGCATGCCGGTCGTGTCTACTTCAGGTGCCCGGTTGGCCGACTCGGAGGGGTCGGCGTTGAGATCGTACAACTCCTCCTCTCCAGAAGCTGTGTGGAGGATGTATTTGGTGTCTGCATGGATCACCCCCCACTGCTCTCGGTTGAACATCATGTGACCCAGTGGCAACGGTCGGGCCTCAAGGTCGGTTGCGAGAGCAGGCGCAAGGCTGGCTTTGTCTGCGCTCAAAAACGGACTCAGATCAACGCCATCGAAGGGTACGGATTTCGTGTCGATACCGGCCAAACTCGTCAATGTGGGTGCAATGTCGACGAGAGAAACGGGTGCTGAAATCCGGTGCGGTCCTCCTCCCCACCCCCGCGGAGGTCGCACCCACAAAATGGCCGCGACCAATTCGTTGTACAAGCTGTGGTTGTGCTCGAAGGCGCCATGCTCCCAGAACTCTTCGCCGTGGTCAGTGTGGAATACAATCAGCGTCTCTCCGGGTAAACCATCGATGGTTTGTACGAGCCGGGCCAATTGCCGGTCCATGAAGGCGATCTCACCGTCATACCGGGCTTCGATCCACCGCTGTTGTTCGCTGGATAAGCGATCGGTCTCCATGCGTTTGTTGATGTCCCAACGATTGTATCGGTCGCTCAATCCTTCGTTGTCGAAGGCGCCCGCGTACCGGTCGAGAAAGGGCTTGGGCGCTTCATAAAAGATGTGGGGATCCATAAGGTGGAGAAATACAAATGCATCTTGTTGGCTGTTTGCTTGCAACCAATCCAAGGTCCGATCGACCTGTTTGTCGCCGTCTGCCATGTTGTCGTACGACCACACATCGAATCCGTCCGCGAAACCGAGTCGCGGTGCGAGTTGAACATTCGCGACAAAGCCCGCGGTGCTCCAGCCCTCCGCTGCGAACACCTCACCGAGGGTGGGAGCGCCGACTGCATTGAGGGGCCAGCGGCCTGTTGTTGCGCTTCGAAAGCTGGGTCGGGTTCGCGGTGCAGGCGTCCATGCTTCCTCGAAGACAATCGATTGGCCTGCGATTTTGTCCATGCTTGGGCTCACGGGTCGGTCGTACCCATGAACGCCCACATGGTCCTTTCGCAGTGTATCCAAGCCGATCACAACGATGCGACTGGGGCCACCGGCGGCAGCGGCACCCACAATTTTGGGCACGGCGAAGGCGGAAAATGCGTGGTGGTTGG
>DEBL01000160.1:18252-18372 GCA_002348535.1 Deltaproteobacteria bacterium UBA2957
TCGCTCGGGTTTGAAGGCCGAGTTGCACGGATTGGCCACCGTAGGCGGAAAGGTCAACGGAGTGGTCGGACCAGTCCGCCGTGGATGACGCGTTCCCTTGGAAGACGATTTCTCCGTCAA
>DEBL01000356.1:0-466 GCA_002348535.1 Deltaproteobacteria bacterium UBA2957
CCCCACTGACTGCGTTGTAGAGCAATAAAACCGTGTCATAGGCCGAACCATCCGTCGTAAACTCGTAGGTCCCCGATGACGGAGCCTCCCACAACATTGCAGCGTCGGGTGCAGACATACCGCCACACGTATCGCCATAATCATTCGACATCCCCGCTGTTGAACCCGTCGCGACGCTGTCTCCTGTCGCGTCTCCGATGTCCTCATCGTAGTCAAGGACCACCGATTCCTCAGTCTCTTCAGAGGTCGATGCAGGGTCATAGCTGATGTTGAGTGTGTAATCACCAGAGGAAGACGAACTGAAGCCGTCGACGATAATGAACACCTCGTCACCCTCGCTCATGGCAAAGTTGTCGACCATTGATCGCGTTCCTTCGCCGCCATCGTCATCGCATTCCAAACTCGTGCCTTCACAGGCGTCGAAAATCCGGAGCAGCGTGTCAAAACTGCTGCCATCGGTATCGAA
>DEBL01000356.1:897-3455 GCA_002348535.1 Deltaproteobacteria bacterium UBA2957
CTTCCTGACGCTACGGCATCACCGGTTCTGGAGCCGAGGTCTTCGTCCTCGGTGTACCCGTGGTCGGGACAATCACAGTCTTCATCATCGTCGTCTCCGAGTCCATCGCAGTCGTTGTCAATGGCATCCGTGCAGACCTCGCGATGTTCGGGATGGACATCGTCGGCCGCATCATCGCAGTCGGTATCGTCCCACACCCAGCCCTCGGGAGGAGCGCACGCCACCATGGTGGTGTCCGCGTCGCCGAATCCGTCTTCATCCACATCTCGGTAAAATGTGAACTCCGGACCCTCATCGACCTCACCGTCGCAATCCTCGTCGCCGCCACCCTCGCAGTCTGCGTACATCCCGGGGTTGATCAACTCGTTTGTGTCATCGCAATCGGTTTCATCGAGTACGTAGCCGGGGGGCTGCTCACAGGCCTCCAGCGCCTCCCCCGCGCCGTAGCCGTCGCCGTCGAGGTCAGGGAAGAACGGATAGGTCGGCCACCCTTCATCGACGGTATCGTCGCAGTTGTCATCGATTCCGTTGCACTCTTCGGTTCGGCCGGGTCGGATATCGTCATCGGTATCGTCACAGTCCGTACCCTCGGACACGTATCCGGGTGTTGGAGCGCAGGCGGTGAGCACATCGAGCGACGTTCCGTAGCCGTCGCCATCGAGGTCTCTGTAGAACAGGATATCGGAAAGGTCCTCATCTATGATCCCGTCGCAATCGTTGTCTTTCTCGTCGCAGAGTTCAGACATATCTCCGTGCACGGCTGAGTCGCTGTCGTTGCAATCATTGGATGTGACCACGTAGCCAGACGGCGGAAAGCACGAGAGCCGGGCATCCAGTGGATCGCCTCGTCCATCACCGTCCGCGTCGCGATACCACATGGCCGATTCGAAGCTTTCGTCCACTACACCATCGCAGTCGTCATCAACTCCGTTGCAGGTTTCCACACCATCAGGACTGACCGTTGCAGAAAGATCGGAGCAATCATCCGCGTTCAGCACGTAGCCCACTGGCACTTCGCATCCCGATGTCGTGGTGTCGACATCACCGTACCCATCGCCGTCGCTATCGCGGTAAAATGTTCTGCCGTCTACTGCGCCAATATCGGTGGTCCCATTGCAGTCGTTATCGATGCCGTCACACGCCTCCGTGGCGCCCGGGTTTGCCCGATCGTCATCGTCATCACAGTCGCCGCCCACTCTCGAGTGCCCTTCGAGCACGTCGCATGTGAGAACGGCGCCGCTCTCGCGACCCCACGAGTCACCGTCGTCGTCTGGGTACCACGTGATCCCATCCACTGGGTTGGGTGAATCCGGCTCGCCGTCACAGTCGTTGTCAATCCCGTCGCAGGTTTCGTCGTTGCCCGGAAACCGTTTGGGGTCATCATCGTCGCAGTCACCCGCCTCTCGGCTCACCCCATCTCCATCAGCATCTGTCTCAGCGGGGCTTGAGGTATCCCCGGTGTCGGATGGACTCGAGGTATCGACACCCGAGGCCGTATCGTCCATAGAAGAGGGATTCGAGTCAGAATTCTGCCCCGGCGTTCCAGCACTCGGGTCTTTTGGATCGGCACCGCAAGCCACTACGAAACAAAGCAGCGCAGCGGTTACTATCGAAGATTTTGGGCTCATGACTTGGCCTCCACTGCTCCAGTCTATACCCGCAAACCGCCGATGGCTTGAAACAAAGAAGCGACAGTTTACGGATCGCCCAAGTCGGACAATCGCCAGACTGCACCATCGGCCGAGGCAAACACCGGATCACCCAGCAAACTCATCAGGTCTGCAAGCGGTTCGGACGTGGCTTTTCGCTGGCTCTGAACCCAACTGCGATGGTCATACACGATGTGACTGAACCCATCGCGCTGAAGTTCAGACACCGACTTGGCGTCGGGTTTTCCTGAACCGCCACGACCGTAACTCACAGATCGCAGACTCAAAAGGAATGGATTCGAGCGAATATAGGCGGTCCACTCTGGCGGATGGCGCCAAGGCTGATCTTCGATCATGCCCCCAAGCAGTGGTCGACCATGGACCCACTGGTATTGGCCCGCAAGCTGCCCGTAGTCCATGGGAATCACAATCACAGCGCCCTCCACCGAATCCGCGGTGAGCGCTTGCCAATGCGCCGGCAGCGAAGGAGTCCACGTTGGGAGCGGAGCATTCCCTCGAACCCACAATTGAGCCATAACCCCGAACGGGACCAGCCATGTTGCCCGAGGAAACCGCCGGGCCACCCCCTCCACAGCGGCGATGGACAAAAACAAGCCTGCCACGAGAATCCATCGATCGGGGTGGAACATACCCGATAGTCCCGGTACTGTTTTCCAAAGCACCCAATAGGGCATTGGCACGGCCGATCCGGCAATCTGCTGTCCGGGTCCCAAGGCAAACACAACCCCTGCAACGCACAGCATTCCCCACAAGGCGCGACTGCGTCCCCAAACAATGAAGCCTACAACACCGATCATCATGGAGTAGGGGAGCCAGTTGGCGAGACCCTGTGTTTGCCCACCGATCAAGTGCAGCGCGTCCGGAAACACGATGTTCATCTGGGTCGGG
>DEBL01000230.1 GCA_002348535.1 Deltaproteobacteria bacterium UBA2957
CCCGGAACATTCGATGGCCTTAATTGGATCGATCGCCTTGGATTCATCGATCGCGCTCATCTCCATCGCGCTGCGTGCACCGGAACCCGGAGTGGGCGCATCCCAAAGTTCGGCGGTCGGGTCGGTCCCGACCTCGAAAACGCTGATATCCTCGGGCTCCAAGCGAACTCTGTGGTCGGTGTCATCGTCCCAAACGTCGGCCAGCCCGTCGACGGAGACATCGATGTTGACCGTGCCGGATGACTCCGGAGAGAACCGACCAAGGACCTTGGCTAAGGCACCAACAAGCGTGGGGGCTTCAATGTGCCCTTGGGGTTCGGCGGGATCGGATGAATTGAGTCGAAACTTTGGCATAACGATGCCACCCTAACCGATCGGGTGCCCCGCTTGCACGCGGACCCTGGCTGGCGGGTTACGGGGGCTTGCCCCCGGAGGAATCTACAGCGTATGTGCGGAATAGTTGGATACATTGGCGAGCGTTTGGCCGCTCCGATTCTGCTGGAGGGCCTTCGGCGTCTGGAGTATCGAGGCTACGACTCGGCGGGGATTGCCGTCACGTCCGAGACCCTCGACGTCCATAAACAGGTGGGGCGAGTAAAGGACCTGTTGGCCGTTGTGCCAGAAGACCTACACGGGAAGGCTGGAATCGCCCACACCCGATGGGCGACCCATGGCGGCGTGACGGTCGAGAATGCTCACCCGCACATTGATGCAGAAGGGAAGATCGCTGTCGTGCACAATGGCATCATTGAAAACGCGACCATCCTTCGGGAGCGCTTGGAGGACGAGGGCGTTGTATTTCGGTCGGAAACCGACACGGAGGTCCTTTCCCATCTCATTGCCAAGTGCCTGAAGGAGCAGCCCGACCCGGTAATGGCACTTCGAGCCGCGCTTCGACTTGTTCGGGGCACTTGGGGCATTGCGGTGCTGTTTGAAGACCACCCCAACACCATCATTGCAGCGCGGAATGGCTCCCCTTTGGTGATTGGCCTCGGCGACGGAGAAACATTTCTGGCATCCGACCCGCACGCACTTGTCCCGTACACGCGTCGCGTCGTGTACTTGCAAGACGGCGAAATTGCGCTGATTTCAGCCAGTGGCGTAACGACCCAGCTGCTCGACGGTGACGCACGCGACCCCGTAATCGAGACCTTAGAGGCCGAATGGGCTGAAGCCGAAAAGGGCGATTTTCCACACTTTATGCTCAAGGAAATGCACGAACAGGCCCAGGCGTTGAGGCGCTGCCTGTCTGGAAGGGTTGTTGCGGAGGACGGCCGAGCGAACCTTGGCGGCCTCGAGTTGTCCAGCCGCGAGATGGTCAACATCCAACGTATCGGCCTTCTCGGGTGTGGAACTGCTCACTACGCATGTCGAGTTGGCGCAACCGCAATTGAGCAGTTGGCCCGGGTCCCCGCCTTAGCTGAGGTGGCCAGCGAATTCCGACATCGGAACCCAGTGATTCATCCGCAATCATTGTATTTTGCGGTCAGTCAGTCTGGTGAGACCGCCGACACGCTTGGAGCAGTGCGTGAGGTTCAGATCAAGGGGGGCCAGGTTCGCGGTGTTGTCAACGTGGTTGGGTCCACAATTGCGAGGGAATGCGGTAGCGGTGTGTATATACACTCGGGCCCGGAAATGGCTGTCGCCTCCACAAAAGCCTTCAGTAATATGGTGGCCGCTCTGTATGTGTTTACGCTGCAGTTGGCACGGGCCCGCACGCTGGCGCCTCATGAGGCGAGGGCATTCGCTGAAGAGTTAATGATGGTGCCTGATCTGGTCGAGTCCTATCTGCAGCAGGAGGTCAACGTCGCCCCGGTGGTCGAGTGGATTCAGGATTGTCGATCGGTGCTGTTTCTCGGGCGCGGGCTTTCCGCCGCCGTCGCCGCAGAGGGCGCCCTAAAGCTCATGGAACTGGCCTACGTGCCGTGCTTGTCCTACCCGTCAGGGGAGATGAAACACGGACCGATAGCGCTCCTTGAACAGGGTAGCCCTGTGATCGTAATTGCCCCAGAGGATGAGGTTCGAGACAAGACCTTGTCGAATCTTCAAGAGTGCCGAGCGCGCGGAGCCCGAGTGGCGCTGATCCACACTGAAGGAGATCCCATTGCGAAACACGCGGATGTTTCGATTTCTGTGCCGCGGACATCCCGCTGGTTTACTCCATTCTTGACCGTTCTTCCGCTGCAACTCCTTGCCTATCAAACCGCCCTCGCGATGGGACGCGACATCGATCGACCTCGAAACTTGGCCAAGTCCGTCACCGTAGAGTAAGCCCCACCGCCGGTCGGCGATAATGCTGCTTCATCTATGCTTGTTTATGGAGTGATATAGGGGGTTGTAGCTAGTGAGACCTGCCGACAAGCACTCGAAAAATAGGTTCCCAAACTCGTGCCACGGTCTGAAACCCGCTGGGAATCGGGTGGGCGCGACCACAGTACTCCGGACGGGATTCCTTCCTTGCGGCGGTGGTTTGATACAGGGCCCTCGGACGCCGTGGCCCGCTGCGCCGAGTCCTCAAACCAGAAGATGCCGTCGCCATTGTCGGTCCAGTCTGGCTGCATACACATGGCGTTCGTTGGGCAGGTGAAGGTCTCGATAGTCAGAGTGGAATAGTCGCAGCACGGATACTCTTCCTCGCCGACGTCTCCACCGGTCAACAGCAGTAGAGCACTCATCTTCCGCATCCCTGCCCCTAAGGTCCTTTGACGCCCACCATTACAAATGGTGTGCTGAACAATGCTGTGGCGAGCTGGGTCCCTCCTGCGTGTGGCCATCGTCGCAGCAGGAGGTGGATGTTCGGGATGACAACACGACGAGACCAAGCCGTTGGTTTTTAGAAACCAAACAAGGCATACCATCTACTTGGCGTTGCATGTGATGTCAGTTTGTTCCGGTGTCGGGCGCATCCGCTGCACCGGTTGAACACGTGCCATCCCCGTGGTCGGTGAACGCTTGCTGGGCACACAGCGTATCAGTCGCGCATGTGCAGACTTCGATTGTACCGTCGTTACAACATTCATATTCTTGCATTTCGCCGCACCCACTTACGACCAGCAGCAAGACACATAATTTCTGCATGAGTGCCTCCAAGACTCGGAACCATCCGCGCTGAATCGTAGCATCAGTCGCTTACGACCGACAGCCCGGCACGCCCGCACATGAGCGTTTAACGGACGGAGTGCCCCCACAAGAATGGGTTGCGTTTACCGGTTGACACACAGGAAACGAGTGCTTTTGGCGGTCCATTGCGGTCCTTCACGAGCGTTATGTGCCCAACACAGAGAACCGGTTCGGATCAAATCCGAGGACGTCAGTGTCTTCGCTTCCATTGCATTGGTCAGAAAAAATTCCGGATCGGGCGCGTTCGAGCCGAGTGGATTACGTTTGCGCACGTTCCCAACAACCGAATGTTCGGGGGTGGGCGGCGAAATTCATTCACCTGCAACCTATTCGGACCAGCCATGATTACAGTCAACCAGAACAAAGCCGAACGCGTCCTTCGCCTGATCGTGGCGGCAGCGATTCTCCCTGCGCCGCTCGTCATGGGCGCGACTGCCTATCCACTTGCGCTGGCCGCTCTGGGGGCCGTGCTGCTTTTTAATGCGCTTAGCGGTGCCTGCTTGACCTATCAGGCGCTCGGTGTCTCCACCTGCTCCATCAATCAACCAGATTGAGCAGTTCATTCGCGCCGAGAGCGTTAACGCAGTGAGCCTTCGTCTACCTGAGCGAGAAAGCCGTCCTCGGTCCACACCATGACGCGGCCTTCGCTTGAATCGACCGATCCATCGACGGCAAGCCAGTCTGACCGCGTGGTCGTCGAGTACCGGCCCAGACCATCATCGGTTTGGGGTGGCGGGGAGCCTTCAAAAAAAGGTCCTCGTCGGCGCCCCGAGAGCTCGATATCGGCCCAACCGTGTTCGCATATGCACCGAATTCCACCGCCTTCGGCGCGCACGTCGACAAGTTCGCCCTCAAGATCCGGGTCAATCGGGAGCGGTGCAGTGCCCATAGCGTCACCATCCCGACTGAAGACTTCGATGCGTTCGCCCACCTGAATCAGGGATTCATCGACCATGAGGAGGTGTTCTGCGCATAGCGGTGCGTGATTCCAAAGCTGTTCGCCGGAAAGTCGGTGCCACGCAGTTCCTCCAGGACCAAACACTTGGTCGCCATCTGTACAAACAGCCGAGGGTGCCAACCCAGCCTCGTGAACGGTCCCGTCAAAGGTCCGTATGACACCGTGGTCCTCATCGAGCACCAAGGGAACGGCTGCAAACCCAACAGGCCATGATGAGGCCCCCGCCCGACCAAGCGATTTTCCGGTCAAGGTGTCGAACATTTCTGTGCCCCGGGGCCCGCAGACCATCAACCGGCTGCCTTGGGCATTGAAACGACACGATTCGATCTCGTAGGCACCCAACAGAACGAGTCCCCCTCGAGGAGCAGCGCACCAAAGTTCTCCGTCCACATCAAACAAGCATGACCCTTGGGGTCCGGCCTCCCATTCACGAGGAGGCGAGGGCAACGAACCAACAACTGAGGGGCGATTGCCTGCCCGCAAACGCATGACGTTGGCACCATCAGACCAAACAACGCCAAATCCAATCGAAAATGGCACGGTGTCGCCGTCCTTCGCGCCGACTGGCAGGGGTAATGTTTCGGCGGAACCCACCCTGTGGGCCACGCATCCGTTGGGTCCTCGGAAAACGACTGTGTCAACTCCGACACCCATCAATGCTCCATCAATGCCGAAAACGTATGTCGATAGTGATGAATCGATGAAAACAACTTGATCATCAGCCTCCAAACAGCAAGCGACAACGCACTTGTCTTCGCCAATCGACACCTTGAGCAACCGGTCCACTGCAACAAACAAGACACGGCGGTCGCGTTGCACGAACACGCCGCCAGACGATTCCCAAACCATCCAATCGCCCGACACCGCAAGGTACTCAGGGAGTCCGACTGCAAGGATTCGATTGCCCGGCCCAGGGCCCCTTTGGAACGTTTGGGTGGTCAGGTTCCGATGCATACCAACTGCCCATTGGCCGTGCCAACTACAAGTGAATCGCCGACAACAACCCCTTCGCCAGTGACCGGTGATTCGATATCGAGGGTCCAAATGGTGCCACCATCATCCATGTCGAAGCTATGAACTCGACCGCTCGAGTCGCCAGCCACGACGGCATTGCCAAGCACCATTGGCTGCATCGTGAAGGGC
>DEBL01000374.1 GCA_002348535.1 Deltaproteobacteria bacterium UBA2957
CATCCGACCACGGTGAAACCTTCGGGGAACACGAGAACCCCTACCCCAAGGACCATTGGCCTTTCACCCGGCACGGACACACGTTGTACGAAGAGCTGACCCACGTTCCACTTATGGTGCGGGGGCCTCGCGTTCCCATCGGAGTCGTCGACCGGCCGGTCCGCGCATTTGATGTGGTGCCCACCATTCTGCGCGCCGCAGCAGCGGGGTCACTGCCCGGCGATGGGCACGCGCTGGGAGAAGTGTTTGGAGAGTCCGTCGATGACACCTTGGCCGTTGGAGCCCAAGCCATGCGGTTCGGGAGTGAAAAACGGTCTGCACGTGTGGGCAACCTCAAGCTCATCGAGACACGCTGGGGTGACGAACTGTACGACCTCGAGGCAGACCCGGATGAGCTCGAAAACCTCGCGCCCTCACAAGCGGACGACGTGACTCGCATCCGACAGGCACTGCCGCCACACCGCCAAGCCAGCGTCACTCAAACCATCGACCCGGAAACGGCCCGCCAACTGGAAGCACTAGGGTACATGCAGGAGTAGCGCGGCTTACTCCTCTGGAAACGGCGGTGGATGGACCCGGATGCGCCTGACCCAGTTCAAACCTCACAACGTACGCTACGGCGAGCGCCGCCCTACGCTTCATTGTCCGCACACCCAACGATGGACAGCATCAACAGAAACACAGACTGTGGCATTTTTCCATCCCAAGCTCCCGTCGGGCGCACCTTCGGTGGCGTACCCGACCGGCTCGGTTAGGGCTAAAAGACGCTCTCTTGAAGCACAATTTGGTCGTCGGGTTCGAGCGCAATGTCTGCAGCCTTGCCCTTCAAGACCCGCTTCAAATTTACCGAAATGCGCTGATCAGCGCGGAGAATGTAGGCATCCCGAGTTCGTGCGGTTTTCTTCATGCCACCGGATTTGGAAAGTGCTTGGGTGACTGTGAGGCCCTTGGTAAAGGCCACGGCTCCCGGTTTGTTGACCTCTCCCGACACGTAAACAACCATGCCCTCTGAAATGTGTACGACATCGCCCGCGGACAGCTGAATGTTCTGCGAGGAATCCCCCATCAACTGCTCCAGAGAGACGGACACGTCGGGCGTCGTTTCCTCCGCGAACTTGATCCGAACCTCAGCGACACCACCTGCAGTGACCCCGCCCGCCTTGGCAATCACATCGAGCACTGTGCTGCGGCCGCTGAGGTGAACGAGGCCGGGGGTCTTCACCGCTCCAAGGACCTGCACGGGATGGCTCCGATATTCGGTCACTTCCACCTGCACTTGGGGATCTTTTAGGTAGCGAGCCGCAAGGGTGCTGGTCAGAACTTCGTCCAGTCCCTTTGCCGTGTGGCCAGAGACGCTCACCCGACCCACGAGCGGGTAGTCAATCACGCCGTCTTCGCCCACCGTGAAATTCCCGCTCAGTTCCGCCTCTTCGAAGACTTGAATGGACAGCGAATCCCCCGCACCCAACACGTAGGACTCATCATCAGCCCACGCATCGCCGGTTGAAAACATTACGATTAGGGCAATGAATAACGAAAATAAGTTCACGATTTTCCTCTGGTCCGAGACGCTGGCGCTCGGTCGCTTTCATAGTATCGGATTGATTCCGTGCTTTCGCTACCCCTAAGCAAAGTAGCGAGGTGATCCGAACACAGCTAAGGTTCCCCCCTACGCTGCTTGGGTAAACACAATGGATCGAGTCTATCTCGTTGACAACGGTTCGTATTCCGGGAACCACAGAGCCAAATGCGAACTCTGCAGCCGTCGTCATCAGGGAGGCGCAGGAACCAACAATCTGCGCGCGGTTTCGGCCAGAGTGGACCGCCTCGAGGCACCCTCTCCGTTCGCTGCACTGGCCGGGATCGGACCCGTGTTCACCCATCCTTCATCAACCACGCGCCCGTTTTTCGGGTGGCCATTCCAAGGACGGTTCGAGTGGGGGAACGCCTAAAGGTCGGTATGATCGGGCCGGGCCTCGATGTCCCGGGCGGCATGACTGCAGTTCATCGCACGTGGCTGCGCAGCCGTGCATTTGAACGTGTGGATGTTCGGTATTTTGAAACCATGGGCGAAGGCACCGTGGCCGAAAAGATCGGAAAAAACATTCTCGGTCAGTCGCGCTTTATCCGGGATCTCGTGGGTGGATACCGCCCTGATGTCTTTCACATCCATGTCGCGGACCGACGATCCTTCTACCGAAAACTCGCGTACTTCGAACAAGCACGACTCACCGGGGTTCCCGTGGTTGTTCACATCCATGGGGCGGTGTTCGAAGAGTTCACCAACGCAAACAGCACCAATGCGGCTGCAGTGCGCCGGATGTTCTCGACCGCTGCCCTCGTGCTGGTGCTGCACAAAGCCATCTACGCCAAAAGCATTGTGTGGTCGGGAACCGAATCCAACGTTGAGATTCTGTACAACCCTGTCGAAATCGATGCGTTCGATCCTCCCCCTCCCCGGGATCCGACTGCGCCCCTCACTGTATTGATGATGGGAGAGGTGGGTGAACGAAAGGGGGCCTTTGACTTGGTTGAGGCCATTCCTGTGGTCCGCGAACGCGTACCGACCGCACGCTTTCGCTTTGCTGGGAACGGTGAAACCGAACGACTTCAAGCGCGGGTGGACGCGCTGGGACTCACGGAATGCGTTGATGTGATGGGGTGGACCGCGGGCGAAGCCAAAATCCAAGCATTCCAAACCAGTGATGTGTACTGCCTGCCCAGCTACGCCGAAAACCTTCCGGTGAGCGTGCTGGAAGCCATGGCGGCGCGGCTACCCGTCGTTGGCACGCCCGTCGCCGGAACCCCCGAAGAGATTATCGAAGGCGAGACCGGGTTTATGGTCGATCCCGGCGACCGCGGGGCGATCGCGGACAGATTGATTCAACTGCTTCTTGACCCGGAACTGCGTCTGCGCATGGGTACAGCGGGTCGATCGCGCGTCGAAGCGCACTTCGAGAATGAAGTCGTGTGCACGCGACTCATCAGACTCTGGGAGCGAGCGATCGCGGGTAAGGGTGAAGAGTCTGCAGCGAATTTCCGACCCTCTGGGTATAGTGAAGGAGTTCGAAACGATGAGTCTGGCCATGAGTAACGAAAAGACGGTGCTGAGCCCGGAAGAGGCCGAAAGGGTCGAGGCCGAGTTTCGCGACGCCCTGATGGACGAGCATCGCTCCCGGCAGCAAGCCCAAGAACACCGTGAGGTACGCTCAAAGGAGAAGATGCGAGAGCGGGAGCGGGAGCGTCAAATCCTTGCAGAGGAAGAACTGAAAGAGCGCGTCCGGGCCGAGTTCTACAAAGAGCAGGGGTACAAGTTGTACACCGACTCCGCGGGCCGTCAGCACTGGCTCACACCCGAGGAATACGATTGGCGAATGCGAATCCGCGCCCGACGGGACAAAAATCGACGGCCATTCGATTCCGCTTCACAACAGCAGCGGCGGCGCCTCATGATGTACTTGGGCTGCGCTGCACTCGCGGTGTTCACGGGGTTATTTCTCCTCTTATGAAGGTCACCGTAGCCATTCCGACGCTCAATCGGCCCGGTGACATGGCGGCGTTCATGCCGACCCTCGCCCACCAAACTGTGCTTCCCGATGAGTTCATTGTGGTGGATGCCGGGGATCCCGGTGACCTTGAGTCCGAGATGGAAGACCATCTTGGGGACACAGGCATCGAACTTAAATACCGGAGGAGCGACAAGGGGCTGTGCATCCAGCGAAATGTCGCGCTTGACCACGCCACTGGCGACATCATCTTCTTCTTCGATGATGATGTTGAACTGGAGCCGGAGTACATCGAACGCGTGCTGGAATGCTTCGCGATGGAGACAACGCCTCCGGTTGGGTGCGTTCAAGGTACGTTGATCGATCCGCCAGCGACCATTGATGGCTGGAAATCAAAGGTGTACCGTTCATTTGGACTCACCCACTGGACATCCGACCAAGACCCGGCCCTGTACACCGCGGGTGGGGTTCGGTTTCTCACGGAGCCCAAAAATATTGTGGCAGTCCCCGTTGCACAGGGCTGCCGAATGGCCTTTCGCCGCGAGGTCTTTGACTCGGAACGGTTCGTCCAGTTTCTGCCGGGCTACTGCCAGAATGAAGATGTAGACATGACCTTCCGCGTGGGTCGAAACTGGACCATCCTCCAGACCCCTCATGCAAAACTGCTTCACAAAGAAAGCCCCGTCAGTCGCATCCAGTACCCTGCACAACTGGGACAGATGATTTTTGCCCAGCACTATTTCTTCAGGCGGTACCGCGAGAAGACACCGTCGAATGTCGCGCGGTTTGCATGGGCCCACTCCGGTCTCATGGCACTCGCCATTGGGCGGGCCGTCGTGACCTCACAGCCCGAGGTGTTTGGCGGGATCAAGGAAGGCTACAAACGCTGCGTCAAGGACTTAGTATCCACGTGATCATCGCACTTCTGGGGCTCATTCTCGGGACAGAAGTGCAGGCTGCAGACCGGACCCTCCCTTCCGAACCCGGGCTGGCATTCCGCCTTGTGGACTGCACGTCGATGGGAAGAAGGTGTTGGGCCAAGGCACCGTCCCTCCGGCAGTTCGAAGATGCACGGGGACATGCGATCCGAGCTCAGGTACAGATCGTACGCCACGATCACCATCTTGCAGTTCGAGTCGGCGGTCTATCAGAGACACAGACCGTCGAGGTGGTCGTTCGGCGGCCAAACTCAGTGGTTGCATCCGATGCGCAACTCATCCAAGCCAGTAATGGCACAACCATGCATCGACTTGAGGGGCCGGTAAACGCCGCCGCCGAACTGGGCATGCACATCCAGATTTGGGATGAAGATACCGCGACCGTACACACGTGGGATCCCGGTTCAGGTGCACGGTTTAGCGAACCTGTTACCGCTTGGAGCGCTCCCGAAGACCAAGCTGAACCTTCGATAACCGTCCACACCGATGAAGAGAATTGGTGGATTGATACCGTGCCGGATGCGGTGATTACCGTGCGTCATCGCCGACCTTTCCTGCCGACGGGAGGGCGAGGAATACACAAGCCATGGACCGTGGAAGTTCGGCGAAATGAACCCTTCGCAGCGCCACCACACACTGGCAGATACGACGTCACCGTCCGCCACCGTGGCGCCCTCAGCAAGGCAATTGTTTCATGGGTCTCACCCACAGCCACCACGGCCGAGCAGCTTGGCATCCACCCGCCGCCTCGCACTTTGCATCTGACAAATGAACCTGCCTTTGAGTTGAGCAAACGCCCGCGCATCTGCGCCAGCAATCGTGCGCAAAGGACAGCTGCAGAATGGCTCGGCAATGAACTGCAACGCATTGCGCCGATCTCCCCTTCGCTGTCCTGCGAATCGGCCGACATTCGATTCGGTATCGATGCGGCTCTTCCCGCCGAGGGCTACTCAATTCGAGTCCGACCGGAAGGCATTCAGATTCAAAGCCGAACCGCAGCAGGGGCGTTGTACGCGGCGATTGCCACTGCAGACCTCCTCGGAACCGAAAGCCAAGCGGCGGCCGTCGACATCACGGATGCACCGGCCATCGCGACGCGAATCCTTTTCCATGAAGTCAGCCCACAACATGGACCCATGGTCAGGCCGGAGCAAACCATCGATTTTATCGAGAAGGTGGTTGCCCGCGCTCGATTCAACACCCTTATTCTCGAACTGAAGGGTGGCCTCCAATACCAAAGTCACCCCGAGCTTTCCCGAAGAGATGCGTGGAGCCACGCTGAACTACGGCGTGTCATCAGCGCGGCGCAACGGCATGGAATTACGGTGATCCCAGCCATCAACTCGCCAGCTCATGCCAACTGGATCACTTCCGCACGACCTGAGTTGATGGAGGAGAGCACACAAGCTTTGCTTTGCACACGTCATCCGGCCACCCGAGTACTGCTTTCGGACCTGTATGCTGAGCTGCATGAACTGTTCGGCAAGCCCGCGTTTGTACACGTGGGTCACGACGAGATTCGCTGGCGCACCCGATGGAAGCACGAGTCTCAGCGCTGCCCTCGGTGTGCCGCAACGCCGCGTTGGGCCCTGCTCACAAACGACCTCATGTGGACGCACACGGCGCTCGGATCCTTGGGCGCAAAGCCGATGGTGTGGTCCGACATGCTGGTCCCGGGGTGGCACGGAGCATGGGACCAAATGCATCGAGCCGCTCTGCGAATCCCTGAATCCATTCGCCCAGACATCCACGTCATTTCTTGGGGTCGCACCGGTGACACCGTCGGCACCCTGACCCCCCTCGGATACGCCGTGATCCGCGGCAACACCGGCTACGCCGACTGGAAGCGACCGGGACTGCAGTCGATCGCTCGTGGCGTCGCGGGGGAAGCGCTGGCGCTGTTCAACGCCACGCCGTGGTCCAGTTTCCAAGGCACCGCTGGTCCCACGCGGGACTATCACCATTGGTCAAATGTGATCTTGGCGGGGGCCACTGCATGGAACCCATCGATTGAGACCATCCCGATCGACACATCGGTCGACGCACTCCGGAACCACCCGGCTTACCGCCCCGGGCTGACCCATACGCCTGAATGGCACGCATCGCTCAAGATCGATGAAACGCTCACCGACGGCGAGACTCGACAGATTTCGCTTGAGGGCCAAACGCTGAGCCACATCGAGGTGTGGCAGGCAGCCCGGTACGATCGAAGCAATCTTGGTGCGCTCGCGAAGGACAACCGCAAGGCGCGCTCATCGGGCGGGCTGATCGTGGGTCGCGCAACCATCGAGTACACCGATGGCCAAACGGTGGAACTGGACCCTGTGCGGCTCGGAATGCACACTGAGCACCCCGACCGAAACGGTCGCGGCAGCTTGTTGTTCGGTTCATCCCGCACACAGCGCACCGGCAACACCATGGCCTACGCTGTGCACTGGCGAAACCCGCACCCCAACCGCACTGTGCGCGCGCTTTCGCTGACGGCGACTCGGCCAGACGTTGAGTGGATCGTTAACGAGGTCCTGTTGGCTACGGAGCCGACGACCATTCCGTGAGGTCGCGATTGAGCATGGTGGACAGGCGCGCAATGTCGGATTCGAATTCTCCCACCAACCGGCGGGAAACTTCTGGCTCCATCGCTTGGCGCTCAACCGCTTCGGTGTTGAAGCTCTGCAAGCCCTCAAAAACCATGCGCCCGACAGACCGGATCGGGCCCGGAAATGCAGAGCGGAGGGGACCAAATCGCAGGCGTTGAATCAGCCGCCGAGCCGCTTGGCTTTTAACCTGCGTGTTGGGGTTCACCACCGAGAAGTCGGGGACGAAAGATGGATCGGCACCGATGAATTCAAGGACGCTCCGATACACTGCGGACGCATCCGCTTTTATGTCGTCATGCAGAACCACGTGGACGTGCTTAAACCGCTGAGTG
>DEBL01000403.1:0-15451 GCA_002348535.1 Deltaproteobacteria bacterium UBA2957
GCATCTGGATCCCGCAACGGATCGCGTACTGAGCCGACCGGAACGTACAAGCCGCGGTCACCGTACGCAGCGGCAAGTCCGCTCAAAAATTGGCTGTCAGGCGTAATTTCCGCCAACTCGGGGTCGCGCGAAGTCACGCTGAACACCGTCTCTGCATCGCCATGGCCGTCTGCAAATACACGTACGCGATGAGCGCCTTCCGCGGTGGGCTTGACTGGTACGGAAATGCTGCCCAACTCGTCGGTTTGGGTCTCAATCGCAGTCCGGTTGCCGTCAGGTGCCTCAACCCATCCGGACACCCCGGCGCCGGCTACGGGCCCAAACCCCGCATCACGGACTCGAATCGAGACCTGCATTTCATCACCGAGCAACACATTCTCTACCGACGGCTGCACAACCACCCGTCGGTCATCCGGATCGGCGACCAACCAGCGAAGGGCTCCCTTCCAAAACCGCAGGTAGGACTGATTTCCCCTGCCCTTCGCAGCTTCCGAGAAGGCCCACCGCCACGACGCATCCGACATCAAGGCCATGCTCCGGCCCGCGCCCACCTCTCGAACAGCAAGGACTGGCATTGGACGCCCATCGACTGTCAGTTCGGGGTGTTCCAACAGGGCGGCCGAATCATCGGCGAGTCCCCGATTGCGATTCATGCCATCTTGCTCCGGTAACCCTTGCCAAGCGCGTTCACTGTCGGCAGGAGAACCCGCGATGCGGGTGACGGGATGACCGCCGCCATTGTCCGTCAGGACTGGTCGAAAACGACCTTCGGCGGCCGTCACTCCGGATAGCCCGAGCCTCACCGGCAGGATCGACTCGATGGGTGTGCCTGCATACTCTCCGAGGTCGAAACTCCGGTCACCGCCAATCATTACAAATGCGCCACCTTGACGCACGAAATCGGCAATGTTGCCCAACAATCGGTTTGGTCCATTCTCAAAGTATGGTTTGAAGTCGAAGTTTTGAAACACAACAACATCAAACGTACTCAACTGCTCCGTAAAGAGTCGTTCATAGGGAAATGGAATCAGCGACAGCTCATCTGGATACCACCCTGCCCCAAAGTCTTGATGCGTTCGCAGGATGAAGAAACTGACCAAGTCCACACTGGGATCTTCTTTCAGAAACAATCGCAAAAATTTCTGGTCGGTACTGGGCGACCCCGACACTTGCAAGACTCGCGTCCGATCGCGGACCACACGAACCACAACGGGGAAGCGGTTGTTTCCGGGCACTCCGTCATTGGCTGCGACAGGGAGGGTGACCTCCCAGACGAAACGCCCCACCTCCGTTGGCGTAACCTCGAATCGGACGCGACCGCGCCCTGCATCATCGAGTACCACGCGAGCCGTATCCACCAGCCGGCCCTCGCGTCGCAGGGTCAACTCAAGTCGCTCGCCGGACCGGCCACTCACGCTTGCCTCGAGATGAAATGGCGTGCGCAGGAACGCAAATCCGCCGGACCGTACGTCCTCAATGGCTTGGTCAACCATGCCTTCGTTCCGCCCAACTTGGTAAATCGTGAGGGGACCGGGCAGCTCGGGAACTGACATTGACCCGGCCGCATGGGCCCCCCGAAGGCCGCCTCGGTCGATCCCATCGGTCACCAACACCACGCTGGCCAGCTGCTGACCAAGATAGCGGTCCGCCACCGCCTCCAAAGCTGCGCCAATGTCTGTGCCCCCCGTCCAATCGTCCGCGGTCGCCGCCGACTCGATGGTCCGTCCAAACGACAAAATGGTGGCGCCCTCGCTCACCTGTCCAGCAATCGCTTGAGCATTGTCGGAGCGGCGTTGGAGACCATCTGACACGCTCATTGAGCGGCTTGCATCCACCAACACGACGGTATGGCCGGGTTCTTCTCGACCCGTCTCTTCGGCCCACTGGGGTTCCGCCATTGCCCAAGCCATCACTGCCAATGCGAGTCCCCACAACAGGATTTCCACTCGACGCCACTCACCACCACGCCGGTACGTCAGCACCAGCGCGAGTGCTGCCGTGGCAGCCACAAGGACAACCGCCCACGACTCCCCAGCCCAAATCAGCGTGCCGTCATTCGACAACCCACCACCGCTAAGCCACTGAATCATTCGAGCCGGCCTCCTCGCATCAACTCAACCACATGCGCAATGTCGTGCTTGTAGTTGGACGTCAGCGCGTAAAGCACAAGGTTGATCGACAACTTGGTCGCCTCTCGGCGCTGCAACTCACCGCCAACAAGGGGCGTTCGATTGCGCCCATCCGCCGACCTGTCCAGTGCGCCAGACAGATCAGCTGGACAAAACATAAGCGGCGTGGTGGGCCCCAGTTGTATGCCCTCCAACACTCCAGTCCCACGGGTCCGCCCGACGGGCTCATCCAGCAAAAAGAAGCTTCTGTAGACGGCATGGTCTCCGGCGAGTGGAGCCAATGGTCGCGTGGGGAAAATGCGCTGGGTGACTCGCTTCACCGAATCAGCAAACCCACCGCGACCGGTTCCACTTGCATCATCAAACAGCAGAAACCCTCCGTACGAGATGTAGTTGCGTAGCTGCCGAATCGCATCCTCGCTGAAGGCAGGGAGCGCCGCATCGCCAACCAAAACGGCGAAGGGGTGCTCGAACAAAGCGGGATCCTCCGGGCTCACTTGCACGGTTTTAGGGTCCGCCTCGATGCTGGTGGCCTGAATCACTTCATGGAGCATCCGACCCCATGCCTCTGGGCGATGAATGCTGGCACCGGGGATGGTCAGCTCGGCCACATTGAACAAGCTTCCCGCCCCCAGTCCGAATGCGGGTCGCGGGAGGGACAGCGCAGCCATGCCGGCGACCATCGATCGGCGGGTGATTTCAAACGGCATGACTGCGCTCTCTCCTTCGCCCCAATGCGACGACTGCACCGACAAGCGCGAGAGCCAGCCAAAGTGCATACCGATACAACGGGGCCGTGTTCATGAACCGTTCAGGGTCAACCGAGGCCGACGTTTTCGCAAGCGAGGTGTAGCGCCTCACGTCTGACTCCGTGACATCGACATTGACGGCCACTGCCGCCAGCGGAGGCAAACCGGGACTGATCACGCGATGCCCGCCCGCTTCAATGGGTGTAAACCGGATTGCGCCATCGCTAAAGGTGGATTCCACAATGCCGTTGGGCCCTTCCACTTGGGCCTCACTGACGGAGGCAGGCACCTCCACGGAGGTGGGCTCGCCAACCACGGCATTCTTGGTTTGTGCCGCTCCCGATGATGAAACACCGAGTGTTCGAGCCATGGACTGAATGAGCGGCATGTACACCGACTGAAGCGGAAAGTTCCCCCAGTCGGCGTCAATGGTTCCGGTAAACAGCAACACGCGCCCCGATCCAAACCGACGCTCAAGCAACAGCGGGATGCCCCCCTCGATGGACAACAATGTTCGGACATCGTCATCGTCGGTGTAGGGCTCAACGGTAAACACCCGGTGCCAGCGTATGTTCGCGAAGCCTCCGAGCCCCCCTCTGTTGAAGGGTGCAAACAGCGGATCCGTGGTATCCGGCAACACGGTCGGCCGCCCGGGTTCGCCCGGGGCTGCGAGCGAGCGGGCGCGCCGTAGCGGACTCGGCAGCAACTGCGCAAGGGCCGCATTGGTTCGTTCTGCGGCAACATTATCGCCGAGGGACAAAACCAAGACCCCGCCTCTGTCCACAAACTCGATGAGACGATTTGCCCATGGACCCGGATCCGCCACGTTGGCCATGAACACGAGGCGGTGGGCGTCAGCATCAAGGCTGTCCACTCCCGACGGAGCCGTCATGTCGGGAAGGACTCCGCCACCCATGCCACTGAGCCGTCCCCATGGTGCCAATGCGCGTTCGAGGTAGTACACCTCGGATGCGACCGGTGTCAGGCCCGGGTCCCCTTCCACAACCAGCACGCGACTCGCTCCGATGGTGGGCAGGTGGAAGCTGGCGACATTGTCGGCCGTGAGCATGTCATCATCGATGAAGACACTCCCAATACCGCCCTCTGCGACACGGGGTACGGTGAAGTCTTTTCGGGCCTCTTCGCCAGCGGGAACCTCGACGAAGGCGGTGATCTCAACCCCATCCGGCAGTTCGATTCTGGCCGGGACCTCTCGGGCCTCTGGCCCGAAGTTGGCAATCGTTACGGTCACGGTACCACCCTCCGGTCCGCTACCGTACGTCGCCGATTTTATCGCGATGTTGGCGGGGTCCGATGCGTGCATCGGCCGAGGAACAAGGGCACCGCTCTGCTGAGTGAGCAAGTCAATCTCCGCACTGGCGGCCTCCACGACACCCTCGCCAGCTTCATCGGTGTAGACCAGAACTTCGCCCCCTTCGCCCGCCAACATTTGGCGAGCCAATCGAATGGCACCCGTCAGATCCGTTGAGAATGGGGTCTGGACAATCCCGGATATCTGCCGCTGCACCAGTGCGTGATCGGAGACAAGACCCGCCGTGACCCTCGACGCCGTACCGCCGGTGAGCACCACGCCGACGGCCGTTGAATCGGGTAACGCTGACACAAATGCGGAAGCCTCACGTCGTGCCCGCGCCAGCAGCGTGCCACCGGTGTCACCCTGAAGCGCCATGGACATGCTGTCATCGACCACGATGACGATCGCCTCTGCGCCGCCGAACTCGGGGATCGCACCGGGCCACTGAAGCTGGGGGCGCGCCACGAATACAACAACTGCGGCAACCAGGAGAGACCGCGCCGCGAGAAGCAGACGGTCCTCAATCCGTCGTCGCCGCCGAATCTTCCGTGGTAGCCGTTGCAGCAACAACATGGCCCCGTAGGCCCGCTGGTCATCCGGACGCCGCCGAATCAGATGAGCCAACAGCGGGATGGCGAGCATGCCCAGCAAGCCCAGCGCCAATGGTGTGCCCCAGCTCAGCGTCATGAGCGCCCCATCAATGCAGCCGCGATCACTTCATCCATGCGAGCGTCGATGGACGCGAGGTGGTGTGAGCATCGGTGTTGCCCAAGAACGGATCGAACATCATGCAAATAGTCTTCCACCACATCAGCCATCGCCGACCGGGCAGCCGAGGGATCCATCGCCAGCGATGCACCGTCTTCTGGAGAAAACAACACCACCGGAGAGTCATAGTTGAGGCTCCATTCATCGGGATCGTAAATGTGGATAAAACGACAATCCACACCCCGAGAGGCCAATACGCCGAGCGATGGGCCCCACACCGCAGGCTCCTCCATGAGGTCACTGACAACAATGACAACGCTCCGCCTCGGCATGGATTCACCAACGCGCTCGAAGGCCGACTTGAGCTGAGCCATTCCGGCCGACCGCACGCTGGCTAAGGACCGAATTACGGCCGGTAGCGTTCGGGGTCCTGGCGGTATTTGAGCGTCGAAGGTTCCGTCTCCCCCCACGATGGAAAGGCCCACTGGGTCGCCTCTCTTGCTCAAGAATACAGCCAACGTCGCGGCCATTGTCACGGCGGCCCCCAACTTTGACCGTTCGAGATCGGGTGGCCCCTGACCGGTGCCCAAGTCACCGCTCGCATCCAGAACGATCAACACGGGAACAATGGTTTCGGCTTGATGACGGCGAATGACCAGCTTGTCCGTGCGCGCCGCCACCTTCCAGTCAAGGTGCCGAATCGGGTCGCCCGGGGCGTACTCCTTGTGGTCGATAAACTCGATGTTGGTGGCCAGACTGCGACTGACGTGTCCGCCATGACGCCAACCCTCCACCGCACGGCGCGCCTTCAAATGCAGGCGCTCGATGCGATCGAGAAGGTCAGCGTCCCATGGGACAATGCTCACGATTCGCTCACCTCAGCCAGCACAGCGTCCACAATGTCCGCGGAGGTCAACCCTGCTGACTCGGCCTTGAAGCTCACCACCACTCGATGATCAAGCACGGAGTGTGCGACGGCACGCACATCCGCCGGCGAAGGCACTTCGTGGCCGTGCAACGCCGCTCGGACACGAGCACCCAGCGCAAGAAACTGACTGGCACGGGGGCCCGCACCCCAACTCACCATCTCGTTCACCAGCGCCACCGGCGATTCTTTCGGACGAGTGGCGCGCGCAAGCCGGACTGCAAACCGGTGCACATCGGTGGATGTCGGCAGGCGTCGAACAAGCTGCTGAAGTCGGACCAGAGTGGCCTTGTCCAACACCGGCTGGATGCTGACTGGGTCGCCGGTCGTCGTCCGTTCAACAATGGCCACCTCCTCGGATTCAGTTGGGTAGTCAACATGAATGGAGAACATAAATCGGTCCAGTTGTGCCTCAGGAAGCGGGTACGTTCCCTCTTGCTCAATCGGATTTTGCGTCGCGAACACGAGAAACGGGGGTTGGAGCGGGTGCGCGGTCCCTCCGGCGGTAACCGTCCCCTCCGCCATGGCCTGCAGCAGCGCTGCTTGGGTCTTTGCCGGGGCGCGATTGATCTCATCGGCCAAGAGCAAGTTTGTGAACACGGGCCCGCGCAAAAAGCGCATTTCGCGACGTCCGGAGTCCCGATCTTGGTCCAAGACCTCGGTTCCGGTGATGTCAGCAGGCATCAGGTCGGGGGTAAACTGAACCCGACCAAACTCGAGGCCCAATGCGTCGGCGACCGTACTAACGAGGAGGGTCTTTGCCAAACCTGGAACGCCAATAAACAAGCTATGGCCCCCGGCAAACAGGCTCACAAGCATGGCTTCCACAACGGCGTCTTGGCCAACAATACGGGACCCTATCGCCGCAGTCAGTTCATCCCGTGCCTTCGCTAAGGTTTCAAACAGTTCAATGTCGTCGGTGTGTGATGTGTCCATGATGTCCTTGGTTAACGCGCCACTTCCGCGGCGCCCCCAGTCTGGAGAATACGCAAAATCGCACGGTGTCGGTCGGCCGATTCGGACCGCCCGAGTGCTGCATAGTTTTCGATCAGTGCCTGCTGTACGGCGGTATCGAACGGGTTGAGTTCATGGGCATCCGCCCATGCCTTGGCTGCCTCGGTCGGATTTCCAAGCCGGTCGAAGAGCGCGCCGCGCGTCTTCAGCAGCGGCGTAAACTCTGGATAGAGGTTGACTCCATTGGCTGACACAGCCAGCGCCTCCTCCATCCGACCCAGTTTTTCCAAGCATTGGGCTTCCCGAGCCAACAAGAGCGGGCTGACTGGGCCATCACCCTCGGCAGCCTTCCGAAACTCGATGAGCGCAGCAAGCGGTCGGTTGCGTTCCAGCAGCAACTCTCCAAGGCGGGCCGCTCGCATCTTTGAAGCATCCATCGCCAGCAACGGATCGGCCTCGAAGTCATCCGCATCCGCATCCAACACCACGGGGAGAGACGCTACGGAGGCTTCGGTTAGCGTTTGCAATCCAACCCACCGCTTCCAACCCGCCATCAATTCATCAAAATCTGTGTATCCCCCAAGCGAAGACATGACCGTCTCAGCCGACTCGCCGTCTCGAATCCGATCCATCGCGACCGGCAGCACACCGACCCCTCCTCGCTCGAGAACATGCTGCACCAGTGTGGCTACCTGAGCGAAAGCGAGCGCGGCTTCGTCACCCGAGTCGAGGTAGGCCATCGAGTGCTTGAACTTCTCGAACGGCACAAATCCATCGGTTTCGAGCGCGGTCCGCATCAGGCTCTGTTGGTGAACCGTCAAGACGGAGTCTTTACCCGTGCGCCATCGAGACTCCAAGAGTTTGGCAAGCCCCTCTTGCAGCCAAACAGGCGTTCGGTCGGCGCTGCGCCAAGACACCACAAGGTGAATGTACTCGTGTGCAACCGTATCTTTCCAACCGTACCCTCGCGCCTTAGACCGCGGACTGGAAATGAGAAGCCGAGACCACTTGCTCAGCGCCACCACTCCCGTGGTGCGAACGGCCTCGGGGGGCAAGCCGCTGGCTTGAGTGAATCGATATGCGGTCGGGAAGATGTCCAGCAGCACATCGTGGTCCGGACCGCCTCCGAATAAGGCATCATACGTCGACCGACTTCGCTCCATGACCTCAAGTGCTTCATCCCGCAAAATCGACTCGATGCCCTTGGCATGTCGAACACGCACCCCATCGCGCTGGGCTTCCACCATGCCGCGGCTCGCCAAGGCAGACCCGCGATACGGGTTGGTCTCCCGCTGCGCCGACTCCAGCCCCGACCGCTCCAGCGCTTCGAGCACCGCGACGGCATCTTCATACCGTCCTTCCCGAAACAACGTGCGGAGTTGCAGCACGCGGGCCGCTTCCGACGCATCCCCCGACACCACAACCTCATCGCGAACCTCGATCGCGCACCGGAGGTCCCCAACCTCGAGGCACGCCAACCCCTCTCGGGCCCGTGCAGCCAACGCCGAACCCATGCAGATGAACCACAGGCTACTGACGAACAAGGTCTTCATAGAATCTATCCTTTAAGGTTCTGAATTCCTCGGGTACGTCGCCGGCCATGCCCTCCAACAGTGCCTCTCGATATGCCTCGGGAGTCTTGAACAACTCCGGGCTTGGAATTTCGGGTTGGTTCTGCGGTGCCTGATTGGTCATGTCTTCGCCGTCTGCGCCACTCTTCTCACCTTGCATCTGTCGCATGGCTTGTTGCATCTGCTGCTGGTCCTGCATGGCCTGCTGGAGGTGCTCTTTGGTCTCGCGAACCATTCCAGCGGCCTCGCGTTGGTACCCTTCCGCTGCGATGGCCACCCCGTCCTCTAGGAACTCCCGGGCTGACTCCATCGATCCGCCAGCGTTCTCCATGCTTTGCGCCGCGTCGCCTTTTGCGGTCGGAATCGCACCCTCGATCGCCCGCACTTCATCCAACAACTCTCGCTGCCAGTCCTGCAGCTGCCCCTGGCGGTCCGACATGGCTCGAGTGGCCATCTCCATCTCTGGATTCGACTGTCCGGGGCTATCCTCGAGCCGGGCCAGCAGCTCCGCCATCTCCGCGGCAATTTCCTGAGCCGAAACAATCCGTGACTGCACGGCGGCGCCGTTGGCTGGGCCGGGTGTTCGCAGCCGGTCCCGCCGAACAAAGCCTTCCGTAATCTCGGCGTCGCGCACCAACTCCGTGACCCGCAGTGCAGTCCCCTGAGCATCCCTCGCCCGAACGCTGTCCCGCGTTCCAGCACCAATCGATGCAAACTCTTGGAGTCTGATAAGCGTGAACGGCCGCCAACCCCTCCCGTCGGCTGTCCCAGTGAGGGCGCCTGCTGTTGCCACCTCGAGCTGTTTGGACAGGTCATCGAGTTTGGACCACAGGTCCATTCGCTCTGCGAAGGAAGCGCCAAAGTCTTCCTGCATGTCCGCCAACTCCTCCGCAACTTCATCTTGTTGGGCACTAAGCGCATCGAGGTCTTCCATGAGCGCCTCGAAACGTTCCTTCATGTCGTTGGCTTCCGATGAACCACGCTGCTGACGTTCTTCGAGGCTTTCGGCAAACTGAGCGAGTTGCTCCGCGAGGCCGTCCATCATTCGCCTCGCCTCTTCAATGCGACCTTCTGCGAGCGCTTTGCGCGTCTCGTCCATCAATCCACCGGCTTGGTCCAGAGTGCTGTTCGTGAAGTCCCTCAGCGCTTCGTCACTCAGGTCGGCAGCGGCCTTTCGAAGTTGGTTCAGCCGTCGAGCAAGGCGGTCGAGTTGGGCATTCAGTTCCCCGACATCGTCAACCGATTGCGCATCATCGGCCACATCCCGCGCCGCATCGGCCGTCTTCCGTGCCATGCGCGTAAGTTCATTGACACCGACCTCCCGAATCATCGTGTCCAACACAAAACTGGCCGTCTCAAGGGCAATGACCGTTTCGCTGTGAAGCGATGAAAACGTATCAATGTCACCCCGAACGGGCTGCTGACCAATCGCACCCACCTCGCGATCGAAGGTCGTCAGGGTGAACCGGAATAGACTTGCCGAGGTCTCAAGCACGTCCGCGACCAACATTCCATCGATGCCACTCGAAGGGGTGTCACCCCATTGGTCTTCCATAATGCGACGAACGGGATCGAAACGCTCGGCTGCCGAATGCGCCCAGCGAACCAGTTCAGGTCGCGTGTTGACGGGCGGCACAGGCTCCTCAAGAAAGTCCGCCAAGGTCATCAGCATCGCGTCCAGCAATCGCTCATAGTGGGCGGTCAAGTTTCGCCCGTAGCCTCGTGGACCCAGCACGTTGACCACAAGCGACTCGCTTTCGCCGCGGTTGCCACCCGCAGCACGGTTGTTGTCGATGGCGACCACGCGCATCGAAACCGTCTGCCCGGCAGACAAGTCGAGGCTCCGAGGCGACATGGAGGCAACCCCATCCAAGGTGAGCGGTGAATCGATGGGTTCCCGCAGCACGTGCTCAACTTCACCGTCTTCCCGTTCCACAACAAGGGCGACACGAACCACGCCATAGTCATCGGTGACCTGCCAACCAATCCCGAGGGGAGCGTCCAGCGGCGCATTGATTTTCCCCGACTTTGACAGCACCACAACCGGGGCAGCGTCCGCATCCGCATTGAGTGCATACCACGCGCTCGAGGTCACCTCGTTCCCACTGAACAAGAGGAACCGCCACCGCCCACTCTCGTCAACCGTCATCTCGCAGGCGACGTTTCTTCCGCCTTCGATGGTGCCGTCGACAATGTCGCCGCCTTCGATTTCAATGGCCACCGCCTGAAACGAATCGGCCGTCCGAGCCCGCACCGTGACCGACGTTCCGGGGGGAGCAATGATGGTGCCATCACTGTTGGGAACTGACTTGTTCGCAAGCCCGGTGTAGGCCGGGTACACGTACCGCAGGTGGATATCGCCCACCACGGCCGCGTCGGACTCGTCGGCCATAGTCGAATCGGCCAATCGAATCTCCGCAGCGCTGGAGCCGAACGCCACCGAAATCGCTTCTGCCGGACTCACTGGCAATGCAGACCCCACCCCGAACACCACTAAAGCGGCCAGTCCCACGACGCCCCACGCCCGTTGGACACGGAACGCGGAATGAATGCGTCGCGGATCGATGATCGCCATTGCCCGGCTTGCATGATCGGCAGCGCGCGCCAACAGCGCTTGCGACCAGTTCCCGCCGTCAGTCGTTCCCCGGTCCAGCACGGTGAGCAAACGGCCTCGCAGGCCGGGCATCCATGCCTCAACCTGCCGCGCTTGGGCCCTCACAGTTTCACTCTGTGGCCACCGATATCGACCAATCCACACGGCGGCCGTTGCCACTCCCAGCACGGTAACCACCCCCCCGAGAGGGCCGACCCACGATGCGCCGACCCCGCTTGAAAGGGCAATGGCCATGCCCAGACTCACACCCACGCACACACCCGTCGCCTGGGCGCCAAACTCGGCCAATGTCAGCCGACGGTCCCTCTTTCGGAGCTTCTCAAGGAACCCCGATATCGCTGCGTGATGTTCGGTCGTTGGTTTCATCGATGGGTCGTGTTCCTGATCGCTTTCGATGTCCTACGTCCATCGTCAAACATGCATACCCCGTGGACGAATCGACCACCACGGCAGATGGAGTGAGATTAAAAAGATGCTGCAAGCGCAACGCACGGTCGCGAATACCGCGCGATGACCACCGCCAGTCTTGCACATCGGCGCACCATTTGATGCATCCGGTGGAACCCCTCAAAGCGGCCTCTTCTTCCGGCCGCAAAAGGTTGAAGTGCGATGCCACTGGGCGGTTGGCAACCCGTTGATCTTCGGCAACCCATCCGCAATCGGCAGGCGGCGAACCCGACCACTGCACGCGGGGCAAGTCTCGATAGGGTTCTCGGCTCAACACATCGATGAATCGGTCTTCGGAGCCATAATACCGCGTCGCCGTATCGTGAACATCAACCGCGCTCAATGCACTCATACCCACAACAATCGGCACCCCATAGTGCTTCAACGAGGCCATCCCGACGCCCACCAAACCGGCCAACGCAGGAGCAATGACCAATGCGTGTCGTTCACCGAAATCATCAAAGGACGCCATGAGTCCGTGATGCAGAACGGCCCAGACCACAAGTGAGAATGCGACCCCGGGACTGCGCCGAACAGCCAGCACCACCGACATCGCCAGCCCTGCCGCCATCACAGGATGATCGAATGGGTGGTAAGGAGCGAGAAACAGTTGGTTCAGTGACCACGCCAATGCCCGCTCTCCCGACCCGGGGAGTTCTCCGGGCCAGAGCATGGGCCATATGCATGCTCCGGTGACGACGATGCACGCCACACCGGGCCCAACCCATCTGCGTATTTTATCCAAGAACGAAGCACCGTCCGGACGCACAAGCAGCGCCACCAACACCACAGCGATCGCGATGGAGCCGGAGTCCAGTCGAAACGCCATCGATAGGGCGATGCTCAGAACCACCAAGCTTCGCCAAGGCCCCTTTTGGCCCCGGACAGCTGACGCGACGGCATACAACGCCATCGAAGAGAAAAAGTGCGGGACAATGACGTTGTATGCACTGGACGACCAAGCTGAATGACCGGCATGAAGCACCAGCAACGCCGCCGTCATCCAACCGGACTTCC
Source organism: Deltaproteobacteria bacterium UBA2957 (assembly GCA_002348535.1). Classification (GTDB taxonomy): domain Bacteria; phylum Myxococcota_A; class UBA796; order UBA796; family UBA796; genus UBA796. Next base: position 12,430 of record DEBL01000403.1, read on the forward strand.
GATCGGTCAGGCGACCGATAGCACCCGCCGCAAGCGCAACTGAGCCAACACCAAATGCGGCCATGAGCGACACCACCAACCGTTCCGATGTGGGGAGAACCTGCCCAAGTCCCCACCAAAACCACTGCATGGCCGGCACCATCACGGTGCCCCCTCGAGTCGGCGACCGCATCCCGCGAAACAAATCCCAATACTCCGCTTCGTGGCCGTCGAAGGTGTGCCCGGTCCACGCTGGAATCCAGAGACAGCGGACTCCGATGGCCGCAATGCCCACAACCGCCATGGGGCCCGTCACCTTCAGATCACCCCTCAGTCGAGCCACAACAATCAGCCAAACCACAACGACAACCCCAACGGGCCATACCGTTTCCACAGGGGTGCTCATCGCAGGCCATCCAACCGAATCAGTTGATCGGTTCCGAGGCCCTGATCAACCCCCACATCCAGCCAGGTGGCCGCATAGGGCTTCATGACGCGACTCACTCGTCCCTTCATTCCCGTCGCGGGTGCGTAGTCATACAGGACAACCCAAATGGTCGCGTCGCGTGCGAGTGCTTCGGCCGCAACGTGGTCAAAGGTTGCGGCCTCCAACTCCGTGCTGCTGTGTACGTGCAGTCCTCCAATTTCACGAGGCTGGCCGTATCGATAGTCTTTGTATTCAAACGACACAGGGCGCGCGATCGGTGCCGATTTCCAGGGTCGAAACCGCCACAGGACCGAACTGGATGCCGTCTTATCATCATCGGTCTGCAGTGCAGGCGATACCAGCCAGACCGTATCCCCGACAGCGGCCCGACTCAACGCGACATCCACCGCACGGGTACGCTCGAGGTCGATGCCAATCGCACGAATACGGTCGATATCTTCGGTGGCGAATCGCACCCCACGTAACACGGTCAAGAGCACCACAAGCCATAGAAGGCGTGGGTGGCGAGTGACGCTTTGTCCGACGGCCAGAGCGGCTATGGGCGCGATCAGACCGTAGTACGGCCGCTGGTGTGGTGCGGCAGCGCCGAGCGCCACCAATGCAACAAGACCAATGGCCATCGCCATCCAGGCCCAGCGGAGATGACCGCGAAGTCCATAGAGAACTAGGGGCGCCAGAATCAGGCCCTCAGGCCCTACCGTCGCAACCACAAGATCACCCCATGCCTGCCAGTTCACTTCAGGCTGGGACCATGTACTCCCCTGACCCATCAGACGGAAAGCCCCACCCGCGATGGGCAGTAGGCCCAAGCCCGTGACCAACGCAAGAAGACGCGCTTCAGCCGGCCGCAGTGTGAGCAATCGCCAAGCCACAATGACCACTGCTGCGAGCCCTGCAAGCAGATGACTCCAAGCGGCAATGACCGCCGCTATCGCCAAGGCAAGCCACGGGCCGCGGGCGGTCACCATCAACGCTGCGACTGCGAATGCAGCCATCGGGTAGTTGTTGACCTCCGCGGCATCCAACAGATGCACCGGCGCAGTGGCGAGAACCAGAGCCGCTGCCAAGCCGCCCGACCGTCCGACCACAACCACTGCAAGCCAAGAGAAGAGCACGGACATTCCCATGAAGATCCACGGTATGGGTGCGATGGCCTCCAAAACTGCTTGCAACACACCCCAAGCGGGTGGATGCAGTCCGACCCAACTGCCCAGAAGAGCGGAGGGGTGGCCATCCTTGACAGCCACCACGAGCGGTTCTGCGTAGGCGGCGTAGGCCAAGGCAATCTCGTCCCATCGAACATGGAGGCGGAGAACGCGCAGCACAGCCGCACAAACCAGCACGAGAACAACAGGGATTGAGGGATTCTTCACGCGCGGCACTCCGAGGTCTGATGGTACCCCGGAGCAACCGGATTGATCAGTACACGCGCACGACTCCCGCGACCGTACCCTGAATCAACGTGGTTTGATCGCGTCCAACAAAGATCGGATCCATGGCGCTGTTCGCGGGTTGAAGGCGAATGCGTTCGCCCTCATGGAAGTAGTACTTCACAGTTGCTTCTCCATCGACGAGCGCCACAACAATGTCGCCATTTTTGGCCGAAGACTCTTGGCGCACGATGACCATGTCGCCGTCGTGGATCCCCTCTTCGATCATCGAGTCGCCGCGCACGCGAAGGGCAAATGTGGGGCCCGACCCGCGGAGCAAATCCGCATCGAAGTTGATGATACGTTCTTGGTTTTCTTCGGCGAGTATGGGGGCTCCCGCTGCGACATGGCCGAGCAGCGGAATTTCGATGAGATTCTCATTGGCGTGCATGGAGCGTGACTTGGCTGTGAGTTGGATGCCACGCGCCACACCCGGTGCCCCGTCGAGTTTTTTCAGGTACCCTTTCTTGATCAACGCCTTCACATGGTCCGACACACCATTGGTGGACGCGATGCCGAGCGCGTCTCCAATCTCCCGGTAGGACGGCGGGAGGCCGCGGGACTCAATGGTTGTGGCGATGAAATCAAGCACGTCGGCCTGACGCTGAGAGAGTTCGGTCATGATGCACTCCGGGGGCTGGCTGGCCTAAGCATACTGAACAGGAGTTCATCTGGCAAGTTGTTCAGTCAATTTACCCCGTCGATGCCATCATTAGCCGCACCGCGTTGAGGCCCGCCGCCGTCAAACCAATGCCCAAAGCCGTCACCACGAGTGCACTGAACGCAGGCAAGGTACGCGTCACGAAACCTCCACTGACTCGATTGCGAACGCGATCTCCCACCGCAATGACCGCCACTCCGACCGCCATGACGACCAGCGCTAACCCGAACGAGAACACCGTCACCAACACCAATCCAAAGGCAATGCGATGAAAACTGATGGCTGTGAGCAGCAGCACGAGGGCGGAAGGGCACGGTGCGATCCCACCGCTGATCCCCAAGGACACCAAATCGCGCGGTGTACTCACCTTGGCCATCTCGCTCGCGTGAGCCGCAGCATGCGCCGCTTCGGAATCAACTGCATTCGAACTGGTGGAATGTCGCGCATGCGTGACGTGACCGTGAACGTCATGGTCATGGGCATGGGCATGACCGTGGCCGTGGT
>DEBL01000403.1:15806-20563 GCA_002348535.1 Deltaproteobacteria bacterium UBA2957
CGTGGCCGTGGTGATGACTGTGGTCGTGGTCGTGGTGGTGGTGGTCATGGCCCCGACCAAGAACCCGTCTCCGAACCAACTGAATGCCCACGCCCAGCACCAGTAATCCACTCGCCAACTCCATCCACGGAAGGATCTGATCCGGCGACAGCACCTCGGCCAAACCGAGAGCAACACCGCCAAGAGCAAACACGGAGATGGTATGCGTCGCGGTCACAATTCCACCGAGAATGAGGGCGTGCCTGTATGTGCGACGCTCGCCCAGCAGATAGGCGGCCACCAACGCCTTGCCATGACCGGGTGAAAACGCGTGAGCCGCGCCAAGCACCAGCGCCATCACAATGGCGATCCATACGCCCTTCGGCGTCAACTCGCCCTTGATGAGACTCTGCAGCACATCCGGCTCGGCCGTTGAGAGGGCACGGTTCGCGGGCGCGAGTTCATTGCCCCCGGTCTGTTGCACTCCACGTTGGAACACAACACCGAGATCGGACCGAACACGAAACGAGAGCCTCAGTTCGCGCTCTCGTTCGTCACCGCGCCATGCACCGCTCCGGTCGGCGGTGATCTGACCGTGGTGATCGACATCGATCTGGCTGGTGGCGTCCAGCACCACACCGGGGTCCACAAACACCTCGGTGGAGAAGAGTGCATCCTCATCGGGTCGGTTGCCGTTGATCAAGTTGAGCGTCCGAGCCCCCTCAGGAAGATCCGCAGTCAGGCAAACATGGTATGCGATGAACCGCGAATCGCCGTGGCCGCTGGGCACCTCGCAGTCTCTTAGCGTCCACGCCAAGCGCTCACCGTTGGCCAGCAGGCGGAGGCCGTCGGCCAACTCGGCCTGCATTTGCGCGGTGTGCCGTGCTTGATCATCGACTGTTGGGCGTTGAATGCCCTCCATGAAGGACCGCAACTCCGACAGCAACACGGGCGTTGGAATCTCGGCCAAGTAGTTCACTTCCACTCGCTCGGGGTACACACGCACGTCGGTCTTGTGCCCGTAGAGGGTACTGCCAAACGGGTGCGCCCAAACGGAGGCAACTGCAAGCCAGATAATCAGGAACATGCGCCCCCCTATCATGTGTTAGAGGGTTGCGATGAGACGCGGAATGCAAATATCGGGCGGTGGCTTTCAGTTCACCGAACTCAGCAAGTCGGTGCTGATCGCACTGGTGAGCTTGTATGTCATTCAGTTGGTGGCCGAAAGCTGGTTGGGCCTTCCGGTACTCTCCACGCTGGCTTGGCTTCCATTCGGTGCCGGGTTCGAACCGTGGCAGCCCTTCACAGCCTTTTTCCTCAACGGAAGTCCCACCCGAGCCTTCTTTGATTGGCTGTTTATCTTCTTTATTCTTCCAGCAGTCGAGCCCTTGTTTACGCGGGAACAGCTGAAGCGATTCGCGGTTTTTTCGTACCTTGGCTGCATCGTGTTCGGGTTCGCACTGCTCTTGATCGGCGCTGTGCAGGTTCGAGGTGCTTGGTTGGGCATTGAGCCCCTGCTGGCAGGCTTGCTTGTGTTGTTCGGATTGAGCCGCCCCAACGCAACCATTTACCTAATGTTCATCATCCCCATCAAGGCGTCGTGGGTGGCTTGGGGATCGGGCCTGCTGTGCCTCCTCAACCTGCTGGCCGAGCGAGAGCTCGGGAGCGCCATGTGGATGGGCGGCTGGTTGTGTGGCTACGCCTGGCTGCGCGGGGGAATCATGCCCACAATCCGCAAAACACTGCTGCGGTACAAGCACGCGCAGACGAAACGAAAACTCGCAAAGTTTGATGTAATCGAGGGCGGTCGCGGCTGGGGCAGTTCCGGCGACGATGACTTGGTTCACTGACCGATTCAGGGTCTTCACATGGCCGATTGAACACCCCGCGCTCACGACCACAATCGCGGTCGTTGTCGTGAGCGTGATCGCCTTCGCGCTGCCGCGGGCCAAGGTCGACTTCTCCATCGAACAACTGTACCCGCAAGACAGCAAAATGGCTGCCGAGTACAAAGAGCACACGCGGACCTATGGTGCGGATGACACTGTGTTTTTCGCTGTGCGATCGGGAGACCCTTGGGCCGCCGAGATCGCTACTGCGGAGCAAGAGATTTCGAACGTGGCTGGCGTTGAGAGTACCTTGAGCCCCTTCACAATGGAACGCCTCCAGAACACCAAGGGCGTGATCGAAACCCGTCCAATTAATGCGAGTGATGACTCCCCACTCATTCGCGGCACGGTTGTGGCACTCGACGAGAGCGCAGGGGCCATTGTTGTGAGGGTGTCCGAGACCCACAACAATCACACTGGACGCGACCAACTTGTCACGCAGGTCGAACGCATCCTCGATCGCATCCCGGGGGAATGGCACTTGGCGGGGATGCCCATCATTCGAACCGCCTACGTTCGGCTGGTTCTCCAAGACCTGATGGTGCTCGTACCGCTCTCCATTCTCACCGCAGGTCTGTTTTTCATCCTCAGTTTTCGCGATCCTCGCCAAGTAATCCTGGGTTTGGTGTCCATCACCTTTGGACTGCTGACGAGCGCCGCAGCCTACATCCTTGCTGGGGGCGTGCTCAACACCTTCTCTCCTGCATTCTTTGCCGTGGTCATCGTGGTCGGGACGTCCGACTTGATCCATCTTGTGCATCGATTCTCCGACCACATCAACGACCATAGAGAACCTCTGGACTCCGAAGCCGTCAAGCAGTCGGCGCGCGCGGCAGCGAGAGAGATTGGATTTTCCTGCCTGCTCACCACGGCAACAACTGCTGTCGGATTCTTGGCGCTCGCGTGGACGGATCTGCCCACGGTGCAGCAGTTCGGCCTTGGTGCCGGTACGGGTGTCATCCTCACGTACCTCACCACCTTCCTCGTGGTCCCGCCAGTCCTCGCTCGCATCAGGCCTCCAAGCGCCGCCGCGCGCCGCCACGCGGCGGAAGGCGGTCGGTTTATCCAAGCCGTTGGAAGACGGGTCGTCGCCCATCGACGCGCCATGATTGGGTTGTTTGCGGCCGTCACTGTGGCGATGATCGTATTGGGCTCCCAAACCACCGTTGCGTACCGAATTCTTGCCGACTTGACCGGTTCACAGGCCGGCGAATCTCAGTTGTTTATGGAAGAACACATGGGTGCAGTGCTCCCCATGGCGGTCGACATTCGAGTAGAGGGCGATGCGCGCGAACCGAAGACCTCAAAAGCAATTGCGGAATTGACAGATTGGCTCCGAAATCAGCCTCTGGTGGGGCACGCATCCAGTGTGACCGATGTGCTTTCGGAAGCGTGGTCGGTGCTCGGGGATGGATCGGAACCGTGGCCCGAAACCCGTGAGGCGGCTGCCCAAGCACTCTTTCTCTCGTCCCTCAGCCAAGATGACCCCGTGCAGCACCTCATGGTCGACGATGGGAGCCGGACGCGAATTCTGCTCCGCATTAAAGACGAAGGTGGCGACGCCATGGTGGCGCTGAGCGACCAAATCGAGCGTGAAGCCACGCATCGACTCGATCCGGTTGGCGCCACGGCTCGCATCACCGGAGTGGCTCACGTCATTCAGTGGATCAACCGCACCCTGACCATTCAGTTCGCGGGCAGTTTCGTAATCGCGCTGCTGCTGATCGGCGCAGCATGGACAGTCGTGACCCGATCACTTCGCCGTGTCACCATCGCGCTCATTCCAAATGTGTTGCCCCTGTTGGCTGTTTTGGCTGGACTTGGCGCACTGGGTGTGCCGCTCAAACCCACGACGGCCATGGTGTTCTCCATCGGGCTTGGAATTGCCGTCGATGACACGATTCATTTTTTGACGGCATACGAGCGTCACAGAGCGAAGCATCCATGCTCGAGCGCCACCGATGCGGTTGATCATGCCTACGCGACGGCGGGACGGTCGATGTTTGACACCTCATTGGTACTCATCGCCGGGTTGATGACCCTCGGCGCGAGCGAGTTTAACGGCTTCCTTACCCTCGGCGGGTTCACCGCATGGGCCGTGCTCGCCGCGCTGCTGACCGACATATTGCTGCTCGGTCCGCTGCTTGTTGCGCTCGACGAGCGTTAACGGCGCCGCACAACCGCGACGAGCGGCAACAACCACACCCATCCGACACTTCGTTGTCCAATGGCGCTGCACCCCTCCTTTGGCGAAGTCGTTGGCTCGTCACCATCGAGGGCAACCTCATCGCAGCCCTCGTCGACTTCACCATTGCAGTCGTTGTCAATACCGTCGCACATCTCGGCCAAGCCGGGATTGACCCATCCGTTCGTGTCATCGCAGTCGCCGTCTTCCGCAAGATAGCCGTCGCCGTCGAGGTCACCCTCGAGTTCGTCCACGTCGCCATCGCAATCGTCATCGATGCCGTTTCCGGGCACCTCTTCCGTGCCGGGTGATGCGTCGGCCGAGGTGTCGTCGCAGTCTCCCGCCTCTTCGGAGAATCCGTCGCCATCGTCGTCGAACCCATCCGTTCCTTCGTCGACATCACCGTCGCAGTCGTTGTCGATGCCATCCGTCCGTTCTTCTGCATCGGGGCCCACACCCGGGTTGGTGTCGTCACAGTCGCCTTCGTCTTCCGAGTGACCATCCCCATCGTCATCCGATGCAGTCGTTCCTTCATCCGTCAGACCATTGCAGTCATTATCGACGCCATCGGCCACCTCTGCCGCGCCGGGTCGAACCGTGGGATCGTCGTCATCGCAGTCGCCTGCTTCGACTGTATACCCATCGCCATCGTCATCGACCGCTCCAGAATCCACTTCGCCATCGCAGTCGTTGTCGATGCCGTC
>DEBL01000403.1:20870-22161 GCA_002348535.1 Deltaproteobacteria bacterium UBA2957
CGCAGTCGTTGTCGATGCCGTCACCGAACACCTCAACATGGCCCGGGCTGACCGAGGCATCGGCATCCGCGCAATCTCCGTCCAGTTCGCTGTAGCCATCGCCATCGTCATCGTAGGCGACGGTTCCGTCATCGACGATTCCATCGCAGTCTTCATCGACACCGTCCCACGTTTCTACGCTTCCCGGATGCGCTCCCGAGTCGGCGTCATCGCAATCTCCGCCCACTTCCGTGTATCCGTCTCCATCGTCGTCGAATCGGTCCGTGCCTTCATCCACCAGCCCATCGCAGTCTTCATCAACGCCGTCCGAGCTCTCCTCGGTGATCCCCGGGTGCACACCGGCATCGGCGTCGGCGCAATCAAGGCCCCCGACTCCGATCCAGTCGTAGCCGTCGCCGTCGAGGTCCGTGAGGTCCTCACCGTCGCAATCGTTGTCGACACCGTCGTACGGAACCTCAGCGGCAGCAGGCGATACGGTCGGGTCCGTGTCGTCGCAATCGAGACCGCCAACCCCATCCCATCCGTAGCCATCATCGTCGAGGTCAACTTCATCACCGTCACGGCAGTCGTTGTCGATCCCATCGTAGGGCACTTCAACCGCGCCCGGATGAACCCACGCGTCGTCATCGTTGCAGTCGGTCCCACCGCAGAGAACGGCCTCGTAGCCATCCTCGTCTGCATCGCACCCACCGAGCAACAGTTCGATTTCATTCTGATAGAGCGTTTTTGCCGCGGTGGTGTCGGTGATCGTGTCCGTCAAGAAGCCGTTGACGATGGTCCGGCCACCGTTCGTTAAACCGATGGCTGCACCACCATAGGACGATGAGGCGAGCGTCTCACCGCTGTAGATGGAGAACGACTGGCTGTATGTTCCCCAGCCCGGATTCGACAGCGACACGAACGAAGACGAAAGGCCATCCGACAACCGTGCATCCAGCACAGTGAGACTTGAGAAGTTGGTGCTGGACCATCCAACACTGAACGCAGAAGCTCGCGGGGAATCCCGAGTCCAATCCTGCATAATGGCGAACCCGCCTGCGCTGACATAGCTGTTGAGTTGCGGGCTGGAATGCGAATAGTTCTGAACAGCGTACACGACCAAATCCCACGCACCGCTGCCGATCATGGACTCACACGACGACATCGAGCTTGTTCTCGTTACGTCATGAATCCCCGAGTAGGAATCCAGCGCCAAGCCCATACGGTCCGTCGAAAGGTTGTAGTCATTGCAATACAAGATGGATGCGGCTTGGGCCGCAGGCGAGGCTGCCGCCCACACCACCAACAAACA
>DEBL01000324.1:0-191 GCA_002348535.1 Deltaproteobacteria bacterium UBA2957
TACATGTCATGGCCCTACAACTGCGATGGCGAATGCATGATATCCACCGACTGCGAGGGGACGTGCGGTGGATACGCCAGCGTCGATGAGTGTGGCGTTTGCGACGGTCCCGGCGCCACCTACACCTGCTGGGACGGTTCACGCGTTTGTTCAGCCAGCGACTGCCCATCGGGCGGCGGTGGCGGCGGCGG
>DEBL01000324.1:521-1797 GCA_002348535.1 Deltaproteobacteria bacterium UBA2957
GGCGGTGGCGGTGGCATCGTCATCAAATAGGCCACACTCGGCGCCGCCGATTACGGGTCGCCAAGCAGTTGTCCGAGAATCCGATGGTACTCGGCAAATGCAGGCACGGTGTTGTGCCGGGCGCCGACAATGATGTGGCGTTGAATGTGATCTCCCAACTGTGCAAGCCGAACCGTCGACGACACCGGAATTAGTTCATCCCGATCGCCATGAAACAGGTGCACGGGGAACCGAACATCCCGAATGTGCGCGTCGTTTTCCAATCGGTAGCGCAACAACGGCGTTGGCGCCCACGGCGCGATCTGCTCGACAAGGTCCGGAAAACTCACATAGGGGGTTTCTAAAATCAACATGCGTGGTTCGTGCTCAAGCGCCAGTCGAGAGGCAACGCCCGTCCCGATAGAACGCCCATAGAACACCATGGGAAGGCCCGGGTAGCGAGCCTTGGCCGCTGTGAGCAATGCGCGCGCATCGGCGTGCAGACTGGCCTCTCCCGACACGCTGCCCTCGCTCTTTCCAAATCCGCGATAGTCCAAAATCCATAGATCGTAAGGCAACGTGTCGAAGTCGGTGTGGAGTCCTCCCCAGCTTCGCAGGGAGCCTGCGTTGCCATGAAAATAAAGAATCACACCCTTCGGATCGGGTCTCGTGAACAGCAGGCTGTGGATGCGCACCGAATCGCTGGTCAGGAACACCTCTTCAAACGGCACAGGAAAGTCGAAGGCATGGTCAGCAGGCAGACGCTCAGGGTGAAAGATCAGCCGCTCTTGGTTGAAAAACAACACGGCCGCAAGACTCGTCGCGCTCACGATCAGCACCAACACCAGCTTCGAAACGATTCCTGTCGCCATTGCTTCCGCTCCCAACGCACCCTAAGCAGACAGCCCTCGGCTGACCATCACCGCATACGGTCGTCACGATGGACCGGCATAGGGCGTGAGCACAACGTACCAAAAGCCGCAAAAGCCATAATAAGTGACATACAGGATGACCCCCTCAACGAACGCGCGCATCAGTGCGGAAAGAACCGTCATGGGTCACCTCAGCGAGGAAACGATGCCACGGGTCCTCGCTTACAGTCCAACTAGTGGACCCGGTGCAATGGGTCGGAGTACAGTGTTTGGGCCGGGAGGCCTTATGAGAGCATGGATACTGTCCGCCGCCGTCATCAGTGTCTTGGGAGCGTGCGGCGCTAAGCCAGACGATGGCGCCAGCGACACAGACGGTGGCCACAATGCGCTGGATACGAACACCGATGCCGACGCCGACGCCGACG
>DEBL01000324.1:2124-5978 GCA_002348535.1 Deltaproteobacteria bacterium UBA2957
GCCGACGCCGATGCCGATGCCGACACCGATGCCGACACCGACCCAACCAAAAGTCCGAAGCGTGGACTCGCCTACAACCTAACGGACCCCGATGACTTTCGCGCCATCGAAGCGGGCGTCAGTTGGTGGTACAACTGGTACTTCACCACCGATGCTCCCGAATCGGCGCAGTCCGACCACACCATGCAGTTCGTTCCCATGCTGTGGGGCCACAATCCTGAATCCGACTACGTCGATCTCGAGGAATGGCTAATCGAACACCCTGCAACCAACGATGTGTTGGTGCTCAATGAGCCCAACCTGACCGACCAAGCCAACATGACACCCGACGCCGCCGTCAGTGAGTGGCTGCGGTACGAGGCGTTCCAAGCGCTCATGTTCACGCGCCACGAGCGCACAATCCGACTGGTGGGCCCCGCCATTACATGGGGCACCGTGAGCGGCTACGAAGACCCCATCGTGTGGCTGACGGCCTTTTTCGATGCCTTTCAGGCGGCCACGGGTCGTGACCCTGCGATCGATGCACTCGCCTTTCACTGGTACGACTATGGACTCGACGAGCAACTGACCCGACTCGAAGGGTTTGGCCTGCCGTTCTGGGTCACTGAAATGGCCAACTGGCACAGCGAACCCGGGTGGACCATCGATACCCCGGAGAAACAACTTGAGACCATGCAGGACATGGTCTCGGTGTGCGAGAGCCGCGAGGATGTCGAGCGTTACGCCTGGTTTATTGGCCGCTGGGATCCCGACCCCCACCACACCAGCATCTTTGGTGCGGAGCCGGGCGAACTAACAGACCTTGGTCGTTCTTACCTCGATCAGCCTTGGTGAACGTCTTCTACTCTGATACCTGCGCCGGCGCGATGCGGTCGCCCCGAAGCCGGCGGCGGAGCGTTCCGTACGGTGCCATCACAGATAGGTACATGTGGCGCACCGCAGGCCGAAGCTCCCCACCGCGACGATGCACACGGGCACTGAGCCAATGACCATACGAGTGCAGAATGGCGTGATTCTGCGACAAGATGTGCATGCGTTCTGCAAGCCCCTTGGCCTCGACCAAACGACCCTCGTTGAGCGCGCACTGTATTTGCTTGCTCAAGTCTACGACGGCCGAGCGAGCCTCGGTCGTGGTTGCAGTTTGGGACCAATTGGTCGCCATGGTCCTGAAGTGTTCGGTGAGCATCGGATGGGTCAGGCAAGCGGGTAAAAGAGGCGTGAACCGTTACGACGCCCCTATCGCAACGGAGTGGTTCGCCCCGTACTTAATCGGCGAGGTTCTCCATGAGTTCGATCTCCACAATGCCCAGTTCATGCCCGCCCATGTTTTCAGTCACGTACATGCGCCAATGCCGGTACGTCGTTTCGTTGGTGAAGCTGTAGTCGGTAAACGGTTCGCCCCCCCACATCACGTAGGTCAAGGACGCATCCGTCACCGTGTGCAGTGAATCCCAAACCGTCCCATCATGGCTCGCCTGAAGTTGCCACGCTTTCGCCGAATACGACGGCGAGAACGCGGCGCCCATGATTGCATAGTGACGAATCGCCTTTTCATTGCCCTCGCCAAAGTCAATCGCCACCCATTCGGGGTCGCCCGACCACGTGGTGTGCCAGCTGTCGGAAGATGTCCCCCGAACATCGTCGAAAGCCTTAGCGGCGACGTACCAATCTTCTTCCGGGCATGCGAAGCAATCGCTCGCCGTGTACACCAGTCCAGACTCACCTGTGACGTCACCCACACTCTCATCGGACCCATCGGTGGAGGCCATCTCCGTCAGGTCATCCATGTCAATCCGATGGACTGTGCCGTCGGAAGTTGAGACGTAGAACGATTCTCCATCCGGCGCGACGATGCAATCGTATTGCTCGTCGATGGGTCCATATTCATGAGATTGCTCTAAACTGGACGTGTCGTAGACCCGGATGGGCGTGTCTTCGAGGACGACCATCATGTGCAGTTGGTCGGGGGTGACACACAGCCCCGGAATATTGCCGCCGCCGTCGCCCAGTTCTGCATGCATCAGCAAGGAATCGGTTTCGACATCGAGGACGGTGACGCCGGAATCCACCCATGAGTTGTTGGCGACCCATAGCGTTGCCCCAGTCGGGGGATCCGCGACCGCCAGCGTGCCTGGCCCTCCGCCATCAAAGGGGAGGCCTAAGTCAATCGAATACAGGTGGGCATGGGTGACCGAATCGAAGACAGCAAGGTTGTTCGCGGCGCTGCTCTGGAACACCGATGCAAACCCGCGCGTTCCATCGGGCGAAAACACCACGTCTTGCACCGTCGCACTCCCCCCTCCCGGTGGGGTCATGATGCCCAGCGACGACCACTCTCCAATGCCATACCGGGTCACATTGCCCGGAACCGGCCGCTGAGTTGTCCCATAGACATCGGTGCCGTCCGGATGAACGCCAACCCCCAATGAACCTTGGCCCGGGAGGGTGATGGTCTCGATGACCGTGTGGTAGTCCGGACTCTCCGGATCAATGTCGACCACGACAAGCGTGCCCGGTGTTGTGTTCACCGCGACAAAGGCCAACGTCCCATCGATAGACGCGCGGACAGCTGACGGCGCTCCCCCCAGCGGAATTTCAGCCACGATCTCGAGGTCGACTCCGTCTACTGCAATCAGATCATCTCGAAATACTCTCGTGGCGTACACCCGCGACCCATCTCCACTCACAGCGAGGTCCGCAAACACCGCATCGACCTCAGCCCACACCGGCGGGTCCGCATCTCCATCCGCATCCGCGTCGGCATCGGCGTCGGCGTCCGAATCGGCGTCTGTATCCGCATCGGCGTCTGCATCCGCATCTGCGTCAGCATCGGCATCTGCATCTGCATCTGCATCGGTGTCAACATCGGCGTCTGCATCCGCATCCGCATCCGCATCCGCCTCGGGATCGCTCACAATCAAGCGAACGCTGTCGCTCTGCTGCAGACCACCGCTGTCTTCGGCGACCAGTTCCAAAATGTGGACACCCGGGTCCACCATCGTGAAGCCCGATGCAATGCCCTCGTCGTCCAACGAGCTGGCCACCTCCAAACGCGCCGTCCCATTCAGCATCCACCAAACCGCCAGATCGTAATACTCATCCTCCGCATCGCTCACCACACCGCGAAGCTCGATGGGCACCCCTCCTTCATATGTCACACCTTCGACGGGCGAGACCACTGTGACGCTCGGTGGTCGATTGTCAGGCGGCTCATCGGGCATTGACACGCTCAAGGTGATCGAATCGGTGGAACTCGCGTTGTTTGGGTCCGTGGCCTCGAGCACGACCACAGCATCGCCTTCACCCAGCGACACTGTGCACGTGGTGGTCCCATCGTCCAGCGGCTCTGCGGCCGCACAGGCGACCCCGCCGTCCACCATCCAAATGGCCTTCAGGTCGGCAGGAGAATGGTTCGCATCAGCGATGCGACCGATCAAGGTCAGGTCGGATCCGGCACTGACGGCTGCGCCATCGGGATGCGATGTAATGAGTGCGGTGGGTGTGGCATTCACCGTCTTCACCGATGCTTCCGTGCACCCTACAGTCAGACTCAACACCATCGGCCACAGCATCGCGCGCATCCTTGCCTCCTCAGCCCGCAGTGTAGCATCTCCACCTCATACCGGAGGTGCTTGGCGGTTTGACATCGGCACCATCTCAAGTGCTCGTTTCGACTATATTGAGCGGAACATAGACAGATGACCCCCCAACGGAGGCCCCATGCATCTTCATTTGTTTCCAATGATGTTCAGCTTGGCTGCATGCTCCTCGAATCCCGCAAAAGAAACAGGCACGGCTGATGCGATCGACTCGAACACAACACCGGATTCGGATGCCGATGCGGATTCGGACGC
>DEBL01000376.1 GCA_002348535.1 Deltaproteobacteria bacterium UBA2957
TCGGTACACTCGATGAGTTCTTCGAAACGCTTACGTTAGTTCAGACCGGTAAAATCAGCCGCCCGTTGCCCCTTGTGTTGTTCGGCGCCGCATACTGGAACCGCGTGCTCAACCTCGATGCGATGGTCGAGGCGGGGACAATCAGCCCAGAGGATACGAATCTGTTTCTCACGACCGACTCGGTCGATGAAGCATTTGAGTATGTCGTCAGCCGCCTGATTGACGTTGAGCAGTCCGGGGGAGATCTGACTTGAGCCGCTTTGGGATTCGCAAGCGCCTGAAGAAGATGCTGGACGGAGGTCCGCAAGAAATCGTGCGGCATGCGGTGGTGTACAACCTTCCAGACGGTACCTCGCAGGTGGTTCGAGCAGAGGAAGGGTACAACCTGCTGATGGCCTCCCAAGACCTCCCATCGCCTATCAGCACAGGCCGCCGCGCTGGGGGCCCGTGTCCCGATGGCGGGTGCGGACTCTGCCGGGTTGAAGTCGTAGACGGGACGGGTCTGTCCACCAAAACACACCGGGAACAGTCGACCATTGATGCACACGTGGCGGGCGAACCTCACGAGGGGCGCGATCGAGAGCCGGGTCCGCCTGCAAACGACCTCACGCGCTTGTCTTGTTACTGCCGAATCAACGGGCCGGGCGGTGTGGTGCGGGTGCTGGAGTTGTTCGACTACAGCTCGATTGCGGGTGATCCAGACGGCACATGAACCTACCCCACCCACCCAATCTGCCGCTCTGCGACCTCCACATCCATCTGGGAGCCTCCGTTGCGCCTCACGTGATGTGGTCCATTGCGCATGCCCAAGGGTTCAAGCTTCCCGTCAAAGATTACTGGGAGTTCAAGCGGATGATCACGGTCGACCCGAACAGTTGCCGTGGCCTCGACGACTACCTCAAGATTCTGCATGAATGGACCGAGCGGATCCAAAGCTCTCCGGCCGCGGTGGAACGCAGTGTGTACGAAATCATCGGCAAGGAGTACCGAGGCAGTCGAGTGGAGCAAATCGAGCTTCGATTCAACCCCATGAAGCGAAACCAGCGCGGGCGGAGGGACCTCGACCACATCATCCACGCGGCGCTCCGTGGCATGGACAGGGCCTGCCTCGAGTACGGCGTAAAGGCCGGTCTTATTCTGTGTTTGGCGAGGGAGTTTGATGCGGAGACCAACGCAAAAATTGTTCGGAAGGCAATCCAGTATCGAAGTCGTGGGATCGTGGGGATCGATCTCGCAGGTACGGAGTCCAACACCATCGAGTTGGGCGAGTCCGTTGGGCAGTACGCGGCAATGTTTGCAATGGCCCGCGAGGCCGGCCTCGGGACCACAATCCACACCGGTGAGACACAGGCCACCAACGGGGAGGGCGTTATCGCAGTTGTGGAACGCATCAAACCGGACCGGATAGGGCACGGTGTGAGAGCGGCATACAACGAACGGGCGATGGAGATGCTCGCAGAGAGCAACACGACCTTGGAGATTTGCCCCACCTCGAACCTGCATACTCGGGCTGTCGCGTCGATCGATGAGTTCAAAGTCATCCTCGGCACCTTTGTCGACCGGGGTGTGCCCATCACGATCAACACCGACGGCACCTATCTCTGTGACACCAATCTCGAGCGGGAGTTTGCTCTGATTCGCGACTCAGGCGCCTTGTCTTCCGACCAACTTGAGCGGGCTCGGCAGCGCGCATTTGAGGTGAGCTTCCTCGATTGAATGAGTCGCTCAGAGACGGTCGAGGGCCCATACAGCGGCGTGCCGAACCGACTCATCGGGATGAGTTCTCGCGTGCAGCAGGGCGGGACGGGCCGCCGCATCCCCCAGATTACCGAGGACGGTTGCCGCGTTTCGTTTCAGGCCCGTTGGGCCCGGCCGGCGGATGGGCGATCCTTGAAAGTGCTGCATGAGCGATTCGTCATCGGTGTTCAACACCCACTCAAGGTCCATCCATGCATGCCCGGGTCGAGGTGCAAAGTCGGGGTCGGCGGGAAGGGGGTTGGCGGGGTTGTGCGGGCACACCTCTTGGCAATCGTCACACCCAAAAAACCATCGGCCCGTCTTTTCCATCAGGTCAGCGGAGATGCGCCCTTTGTGCTCGATGGTCAGGTACGAAATGCACCGACGTGCATCCAGTTGACCCGGACCGATGAAGGCGGATGTGGGGCAGGTGTCGAGGCATCGCCGGCAGGAACCGCAGTGGTCGCGGAGGGGTTTTGTTGGGGCGAGCTCGGCGTTGATCAAAATCGATGCGAGGAACAGGTAGCTGCTCTTTGCCGGGATGATGGCAAGCGCATTTTTTCCAAGAAACCCCATGCCAGACTGTTGGGCCCAAGCGCGCTCAATAATCGGGCGGGAATCCACTCCTGCATACGTCTCCAGCCCCGGCAAAGCAGTCCGCAAATTCCGGGTCATTCGGTGCAGCCGTTTGCCGATCAGGTTGTGGTAGTCCCGACCCCACGCGTAGCAGGCCACCTTTCCAGTCAACCCACCGGGGTCTGGCGGCCGTGCATGGCCGTAGCGCATTCCAAGAACCGCAATCGTTCGGACAGACGGAAGCAGCTGTCTCGGATCGGCTCGGGGCGGTCGACTCTTCGCCATCCATTCCATCGTTCCGTTGAGACCATCTTCAAGGAACCTGTCGTATTCGTCAATTCCTGCGACTGGAAATGCAGATGCAAAGCGAACTTCATCAAATCCGTACCGTTTCGCTTCGGCGCGGATCTCAGTTTCCACACGTTCTGGTTGCAGGTTGCTTGTTGACATGTCAATACTGTTACAGGTTGGTGCGATGATTTCAGTGGCTTTTTTTGGTGGTCAATGTGCAGCACCAAGGTAATGCTAACAACGGCTGTATGGCCTCGAAATGAATCAGCAAACTGCAGGAGATGCTGTGTCCGAAACCAACAACGAAGTTGAAAACGTAGTGATCGCTGGGACCGGCCCCGCGGGCCTCACAGCAGCCTTGTATTCCGCACGGGCGAATCTTGCCCCGTTGGTGTTCGAAGGCATGGAGCCCGGCGGCCAGTTGACCACCACTACCGACGTCGAGAACTTCCCGGGTTTTCCCGATGGAATCATGGGCCCGGAGCTCATGGAAAAGATGAAGGCTCAAGTCATGCGGTTTGGGGCGCGGCTTGAGATGGATGAAATCGAAGAAGTCGACCTGAGCTCATGGCCCTACAGCTACAAGACGAGCATGGGCAACGAAGGCAGGACGAAGACGTTGATCATCGCGACGGGAGCCAGCGCCAAGTACCTCGGGCTCGACAATGAGTTGCGTCTTCGCGGGTACGGCGTGAGCGCCTGCGCCACATGCGACGGGTTCTTTTTTCGCGACCAGAAGGTCGTTGTTGTGGGTGGCGGAGACTCTGCCTGCGAAGAGGCGACATTCCTTACG
>DEBL01000336.1 GCA_002348535.1 Deltaproteobacteria bacterium UBA2957
CTCGCCTTCGGAGCGACTGCGGCCCCATCCTTCGAGAGCAATGAAAACCCTTCGTAGTTCAGATTCCTAAGGTGCTTCTCGATCCGCTCCAGGCCTTCTCCTACCCCTTTTGTCTGGTTGGAGGCGTGCACCGTCCAAACTCGAATCTTCACAGCCTCCCCGGTAGCGCTCTTTTTCTCTGCAAAGAGGTCACCCGTGGCGGAGTTGGCCGCCGCTGGTGCCGCGAAGCTGAGCACAATCACTACAAGCCAACGGAAAAGATTCATAGTTCATCTCCTGCGTCATCCGACACAAAAATAATGGTTGGCGCGTCCTCACCAAACTGGAGCACTTGTACCAGATTCGACGCACCGACCTCTAAATCTTCGATGTCTACCGGGGCGTCGAGAATGGGCGTCATCGCGGAAGTCGCAGCGCCCCCCACGCCATCACCGCCGAGGCCGATTGTGAACAGTAAGGCTGCCGCAGCCGCGAGCGCGACACCAACCCCCCCAATCGCGTACCGTCGCCGTGGCGTCATCCACCCCACTGCCTCGAAGTTTCCTTCCGCGTTGACGGACCCGCGAAACAACGCCCCAATATCTCGACCGATGTCGGCGCCAACTGCGGGGCCAATCGCACCCCACATCGAATGTGGGTTTCCTGCCTCCGCACGGATGGCTTCCGAGACTCGAGGCATTTTGGCACAACCGTCCGTCACAACACTCATGACGGAGTCTGCGATCCGTGGTGCCGCCTCTTCTTGGACCGCACCCCGGACATCGCTGCGCATCGAGCCCAATCGCGCCATCACTTGGTCAGCCAAAGGCGGCGTAACCTCGGGAATCAAGGCAGCCCGAACAGCCTTTCGAAACGCCCGATCCTCTGCGGGATCGTGTCCCCCAGCTACTGCCTGCCTTTCATCAGCTGCCGAGCCAATGCCGTCTTCCACTCGAAGGCGGCTGGCTTCCGATTCAGTCAATCCCATAGGTCGCTCCATAGATGCAATGGGTCATCAGGAAGGCCTGTGCTCGGCCAACAGGTCTTGCAGTCGGCGGCGGGCGTAGTACAAACGACTCATCACAGTCCCCTCCGGAATGTCGAGGACCTCGGCGATTTCTTTGTAGGGCATGTCCTCCAACTCACGCAACACCAGAACTTGTCTTTGGTCGTCTGGGAGCGTGTCAACAGCGTCCATGATGATTCGATACATGCGTGCTTGGGCAACGTTGGCCGAAGGGTCATCGGGGGCAGAGTGCAGCCGAACGACCTGTCCCCCCGCTGCACCGACTCGGGTATCATCAAACTCCGAATGCCGCCGGTGCTTCTGCTTGCGGAGGTGGTCAATGGTGACATTCATCGCAATCCGACAAAGCCATGTGTAGAACTTCGACTCTAAGCGAAACCTGTGGAGGTTCTGAAACGCCTTGATAAACGCATCCTGTGCGAGATCCCGAGCATCTTCGGGGCTGCGCACCATGCCGTAGACGACATGGTAGATGCGTCGCTCGTACCGCTCGACCAACACCCGATACGCCTCCGGGTCTCCGGCCAAGACGGCAGCCACCATCGCGGCGTCGGGGTCTTGAGGCGGGCCGCCTGCTCCTCCAGTCAATTTGTCAGTTGCATTCATGTGATCCTCCTTTCTGCGGTGCCTCAGTGTGCGGCGTCCCACGTTTCTCCATCTCCTGACTCGACGACCAAGGGCACCAAAAGATTCACAACATTCGTCATTTCATATTCCACGACCTTGCGAACGATTTCGATATCGTCAGTTGGAACCTCCAATACGAGCTCATCATGAACCTGTAAAAGCAGTCGTGAACCTGGATGTTTATCGCCCAACACTTTGTGAACCCGAATCATTGCGGCCTTGATAATGTCAGCCGCCGTCCCTTGGACCGGGGTGTTGATGGCGATGCGTTCCGCTGCTTCTCGTTCATTGCGATTGGAGGACTTCAATGCATGGAGAACGCGGCGTCTACCCCAGAGAGTTTCAGCATAACCGCAGGAGTGGGCCCGCTCTTTGGCCTCTTCCATGTACCGCTGCACCTGAGGATATCGAGCAAAATACTGCTTCATGTAGTCCGATGCGCGACCGCGCGGGATCCGCAACTCACGTGCGAGGCGAAAGGCGCTCATGCCGTACACAATTCCGAAGTTGATCGCTTTGGCGGCCCTTCTCTGGTCGGCCGTGACTAACGGTGCCATCACGCCGAACACTTCCGCGGCAGTCCTGCGGTGAATGTCTTCACCATTCCGGAATGCATCCACCAATGGACCCTCGCCACAGAAATGCGCGAGGATGCGAAGCTCTACTTGGCTATAGTCGACGCTCAAAAACCGATACCCGGGGCGCGCAACAAAACAGCCCCGGATTCGACGCCCTGCCTCCGTGCGAATCGGGATGTTCTGCAGGTTTGGGTTGTTGGACGAAAGCCGACCGGTTGCAGCGACTGCCTGATGGAAAGACGTGTGAATTCGACCATCTTCCGCTACCGCATCCGGCAACGGATCGACGTAGGTTGATTTCAGCTTTGCAAACTCACGATACTCAAGCATCAAACCGCACAGCGCATCGCCCTGAAGATCGCGCAGTTGAGCAAGCGTCTCTGCGTCGGTACTCGGACCCGTTTTTGTCTTCTTGATTGGCGTGAGCCCCCTCTCCTCAAACAGAATCGGGGCGAGTTGTTTCGGAGAATTGATATTGAACTCTCTGCCCGCCTCTTCAAAAATCTGTTGGCGAAGCACGTCGATTTTCTCACCCAACGTCACACTCATGGACCGAAGGGCATCAACATCGACGCCAATGCCTTCCATCTCCATATCGGCAAGCACAGAAATAAGAGGAACCTCAAGTTCGTCGTAAACCTTTCTGACCTCCGACAAGGCGTCTTTCATTGCCGACTCAATCAACAACACGACATGCGCATCCTCAGCGGCGTAGGCGGTAGCTTCATCTACGCCAACTTTCGCAAACAGCCCTCCAACCTCTTTGGTTGTGTCTGCGTAACTAAGCATGGTGTGACCAAGATAACGGTCTGCAAGCGAGTCAAGATTGTGCTTTCGTTGGTCGGCGGCCACGACGTAATCGGCGAGCATTGTGTCACCATCGATCCCGCGCAGTTGAATGCCAGCCCGTCGCAACACTTTGAGATCGTACTTCAGGTTCTGCCCAGTCTTTTTGAGCGTCGAATCTTCCAAAAGCGGTGCAATCCGGCCCAATGCACCCGGACAGTTCCTGCCATCTTCATGGGCGATCGGTACGTATACAGCAGGTTCGCCCTCCCACGCAAAGCTCATCCCTACGAGGTCGGCGGTCAATGCATCGATCCCAGTTGTCTCGGTGTCAAAGGCGAAGCGTTTTGCACGCACAAGATGGTCGATTAGGCCATCCAGTGATGCAGAATCCGTAATGGAACGGTAGGCCTCACGGTCAACCTTGGTGGTCGGCGCTGCCGCATCACCAAGCTTCTCTTGAGCAAGCGTCAGAAAGCGCCGGAACCGATACGCAGTGAACCGCGCCTCCAGAGCTGCCCAGTCCGGCTCGACAACCGCGAGGTCCTCCAGTTCGAGGTCCAACGGCACATCGCACTTGATGGTGACCAGCGTTCGCGCCATCGCTACATCGGCTGCCGCCGCAGCCACGCGTTCGCCGGTTTTCCCACCAATGTCGGAAGCATTGGCAACCACATCTTTAGCGGACCCATACTTGTTAATGAATGCGGCGGCTTTTTTTGGGCCGACACCGGGAACCCCCGGGATGTTGTCCGATGCGTCCCCCATCAAGGCCAGAAGTTCGATGATTTGATTCGGGGGAACACCCCATTTGTCCTCGACGTCATCGGGCCCCAACACTGCTTCATTGCCACGCCCAAACCGCAGCAGTCGAACATGCGGCGAGACAAGTTGGGCGAAATCTTTATCGTTGCTAACGATGGTTACGTCCAGTTGGTCGGATGCATGCGTGGCAAACGTTCCGATAATGTCATCGGCCTCGTACCCCTCCATCGCCATCGCTTGCACGCCCCACTCGTTGCAAAGCGGGATGAAGTGTGGCCACTGCTCACGCAGGTCCTCGGGCATGTCGGGCCGTTGTCCCTTGTATTCCGGGTACAGGTCATTTCGGAAACTTTTCCCCTTGTCGAAGAGCACGCACATGTAGTCTGGTTTGTCGGTTTCGAGCATCTTTTTGAGCATGCTGGTAAAGCCAAACAGGGCGCGGGTTGGAAACCCGTCCGGTGACCGCATGTCGTTCTGAATCGCAAAAAAGGCACGAAAGGCTTGGTTTGAGCCATCCACCAAATACAGCTTCTTCGACATGGTTCGGGAGCCCTCCTTCGGATATCAGGTAACTTGAATCGCCTAACCAACAGGGAGCCAACGTGTCGGACCCAACGCTTTCTTGGGGCAGTTATAGCCCTACCCAGCGCAATCTCTTTAGCCCCACCGAAGAGCATGAAATGTTGCGCTCTATGGTGGCCGAGTTCACCACTGAGCATGTCGAACCGCAGGCCGAAGAGTTTGATGAAAAAGAGTGCTTGAACCTTGACCTATTTAGGTCACTAGGCGAACTCGGGCTGTTGGGAGTGACGATTCCAGCGGAAGACGGTGGCGCAGGAATGGACACGATTGCGGCCGTGATCGTTCACGAAGAACTCAGCAAGTCCGACCCCGGATTTTGTTTGGCTTACCTCGCTCATTCCATGCTTTTCGTGAACAACTTTTATTACTGCTCAACTGCAGAACAGCGTGAGCGGTACTTGGAGAAGGTCCTCACTGGAGAGTGGGTTGGTGCGATGGGTATG
>DEBL01000034.1:0-6375 GCA_002348535.1 Deltaproteobacteria bacterium UBA2957
CATGCGGGAGCCCCACAACTTCGCGATATCGACCAATGAAGACGGGTTTCGAACACGAGCGTCGCCTGCACGCTCCGCTGAGCGCACACGCGTCGTCATCATGGGCGACTCGACCGTGTTTGGATGGGGGGTCGAAGACACAGAGGGCATCGCTGAGACCGCAGAGACTGCCCTCGCGGCCCGCGGCATCCACTCGATAGAAGTGCTCAACTTCGGCCAACCGGGGTACTCCACAGGGATGGCCGGGTGGCTCTTTGAGGAAGCTGTGGCTGCCTACGAACCCGATCTCACGATCGTGTTCGTCTCGATGCATGACTTCAACCGCAGCCTGATATCGGACGTCGAACGCGTACATGGCGCCGCCAGCCTGACCGCCTCGGTCCGCAGCATGTTGGTTCAGCATGTGGCCCTCTACGAGGTGCTCCGGCGCCAGTTGTTCCCGCTCGCGGACAAGGCACAGATTCTGCCGCATGAAGCCAGCAGCGAGGCGCGAGTCGAACGGGTGTCCTCCGCAGAACGCGTTCAGGTCCTCAATCGCATGCGAACCATCGCCGCGAAGTGGGGTGGCGACATCGCGATGGGCTTTCTGCCGTTTTACGCAGACTTCAGTGCCCAAGCTTCTGCGGGCACGACGCGCCCGGGTCTTGCAGAGGCTGCCCTTTGGTCTTCGACTCATGATCGACCCTTGTTCGATCTCCGTCGATGCTGTTCTGGGTCGCCCGATGAACGCACCTTTCCCTTCGATCATGGGCACCTCAATGCCCTCGGCAATCGCGAAGTGGGAGAGGCGTTGGCGGATTCGCTCGCGGCTCACTTAGTCTCCCAAGGTGAGGGAGACGCTGGGGGCTGACGGCGTGGCCTGCTGCCGCACCGCGTTCGAGTCTGTGTCAACCGCCTCAACCACCACAGCATCGATGTCCTGGCGAACCTTCAGTGAGAAGGCCTTGGGCTCGGGTACCCGAGCGCTTCCCACTGTTCGACCCGCTGAATCTGTGAGTCGTACCGTATAGGGGGGCACTCCGCCTGCAACAGTAATCGACGTTGTCCATGTTCCCACAGGCGGCGCTGCTGTTTGTGGAGGGATGTCGCCGATACCGATGCCCTCCGCCCGCGGCGGCCCCGGTTCACCACTCGGCGCGCTTTGCGGCGTACCGATGGCATCCAAACGGGGTGGCCCACGCGCCTCCATCGCTTTTCGAGCGTTCTGCATGGCTTGCTTCTCATCGGGAGACAGTTCAAACAGGCTCACTTGGGGGGAACCCGCACCCGCATCGTCGGTCCACTGCGGGTTCGGTACGTCCTCTATCCCGAGTTCAGGAAGCGCTACGCCAGCGGGAATTGACCGTTTTTCCGGCCAACCGATGGACGTCAGTGTCGACTCGATGGCAGCCGCCAAGACCGCGTGTCCCAGCGCAGTGGGGTGCATTTTGTCCCACAACAGATCGGTGGCCTCAATGCCATCGACCATCGCCTCCGTGTAGGCCGACGTCACGTCAACTACCGGAATGCCATGAAGCTTAGCAAGCGCATCCATTGCCTCAAAGTAAGGACTCCATGCAGGCGGTGGACCATCGTGTGCCTCTGAAAGCAAAAAGGAGTTGGTGGGCTTTAAAAATACGGCGCCAATGCCCCGCTTGGAAGCCTCCACAAGAACACCGTGGTGCAATTCAATCCACCGATCGAGCGGAACCCTTCGAATTTTCCCTTCCGGCCACCCATCTGCCCCGTTCCAAACAATGATCTTGCCCTCGTTTGTCGGAGACACCGCGCTAATTTGCGCAGCCACCAGCTTCACGAAGGCCGAACGGGTGAGGGGGTTTTTTCGTGCAAACTCCGCCGACACCAACAAGTCTTCATCATGGAAGGTATCCCACGTG
This sequence comes from Deltaproteobacteria bacterium UBA2957, assembly GCA_002348535.1. Lineage (GTDB taxonomy): Bacteria > Myxococcota_A > UBA796 > UBA796 > UBA796 > UBA796. Next base: position 1,878 of record DEBL01000034.1, read on the forward strand.
TTGTCGGACCAAATGTTGCACAGCACCAGCAGATCGGGCTCCAAGTCCCAGATGATCTCGTCCAGCGCAACGGCATGCTGGGCGATGCTGTACCCGGCCACACCCGCGTTGATCGAGTCTGCATCCACGCCTTGTTCTCGCAGCATGCGCGTCAGTTGAACATCAAAGGTCTCCGGATCGTTGACACCGAACCCATAAAACGATGAATCTCCCAAACTGATGATTCGAACCCTTCCTTCGGGTTTGGGACGCTCGGGCATTGGGCCTCTAAACCCAAGTTCATTGATGTCCGCTTGGCTGTCTTCGGCATTGGGTTTGACGCCGGGCGCCATGCCCCACAGCCGGGTTGGATGGCTTGTCATTAGACCATCCGCCCCGCTGGGTCCACCCCATCCGGGCAGTTGTGGACGCTGCGAGGACGCCCATAGTTCGAGCCCCACCGCGCCACAGACAAGTCCGGCCACAAGCGCGATCAGTCGCGCCCCGAGCGGCAAGTTGTGCCAACGACTGAACACGCAATGTCCTCCAAACGGATCGCCCAAGGATAGCCGGTGCCGTAGAATATCATTGCATTCGAGGTGACCATCGAGGTCCAGCGTCCGTGGTTGTTTGTGTCGTGCGCGTACCTTCTCGGTACGGCAGGCTTCCTGTGGCCCATGCCAGGAGCCATCGACTCGGCGATATGGGGCGATCGATTTGATGCTTGGACCACCTTGTGGCTGATCGAACACCTCGGGGAGCGAATTGCCACGGGAAATTGGAACCCGGTCACAACCGACATTCTCCACCCCTTGGGCTACAACCTCTGGTCCTTCGGGCACATGGGGCTTCAGTTGATCGGCGGTGCAATGGTGGCCATCGGAGTCCCGCTAATTGTCAGCTACAACCTGCTCCTTGTGGCGGGTATCTGGACCGCTGCACTTGCGGCCCATTGTTTTGGGTGGGTACTGACCCGAAGCCATCGGGCGGCCGCCGTCGCCGGCATTGTGTTCTCGACATCGCCGTATTTGTACGCAGAGGCCGGGGCCGGATGCATCGAGCTGGTGGCGGCTGGACTCCTTCCCCTGTATGCAGCCAGCGTTGTCCGGCTCATCCAGCAGCCTGGACCACGGCGATTTGTCCAAAGCACGGCATGCTTGGCCATCATTGGACCCTTCAACTGGTACTACACCTTGTTTGCCGGGATGCTCACGGTTGGGATTGTGATCTGGCAATCCTTTCGTGTTCTCCGCACCCCTCCCGCGCACAGAGATTATCGACCCCTGCGGTGGATCGCACTCTCGGTGCTCTGCGCAGCGACCCTGAATGCACCGCTCATCACCGAGGCCAAACGAGAGACTCCGACCCGACCCGGCATCTCAGCCGAGCTTTTCAGCAGCGATGATGCCTTTGTAGAAGTTCGTTCCATTGCCAATGGGTCCCGACCCATCGAAGACCTCAATGAAGCGATGTTGAAGCGGGTGGATGCAATGCAGGTCCACTTCAACTCCACCAGCGTTCAGTCCTTGGTTCGAGCGGACTTTGAGTTTAACCCGCTGAATTCAACCCCCGGCCGACTGGCCTATGCCATTGGCCTATTGGGCCTTGTCGTGGCCGGCCGACGGTCCGTGGGGTGGTTTATCATCGCGGCTGGCGCCACCACCTTGAGTCTCGGGCCCTTCTTGAACGTGTCGGGCTCCCTCTTGCTTGACGAGACTGCCACTGCATGGCCGCTTCCTTACTACTGGGCGCACGAGTACATCCCCTTTTTCTCCAAGGCCTATCGACCGTATCGAATCGGGGTGGTGGCGCTCACTGCACTGAGTGCTGTCGGAGCCATTGGTGCCGCCGCCCTGTTTCGTTCAAGCCGTGCGGTTCCCGCTGTGAGGGGATTGTTTGTCTTGGGAATTATCGCCTACAGCCAGCCCCATTGGAGCGGCGACCGACCAGCCCAGAGGCCCCTCGCCGATGCGTCGATTGGTGGATTCTACGATGACCTTCGAGACCGGCCACCGGGCGCCGTAATCGAGGTCCCGCTTCACTACCAGCCGGTCTCCAACGCCAACGCTCGCACTCAATATGTTCAGACCGCCCATCGCCATCCTGTTCTCAATACAAATCAACTGATTCGTTGGCCCGATCTGCTTCGCTTTCAGGATTATGTGACATCCAACAGCGCGCTTCGGCTGCTGGTAAATCTGGGACGAACCACCCCTCCTTATGCCGTCGATGGTGGCGATCTTCGAGCGCTTCAGGATGACGGATTCCGATGGATTGTGGCCCATAAGCGGGTACCGGCCGACAAAGTGGAACTCACGGGCGAAGCGGGCCACGCCGACCTGTTGGGCCCTGACGCTTGGCTAGTGCTGCGCGAAGCCTTTGGCGAACCTGTGGTCGATGATGGCGAGTCTGTGTTGTTTGACCTGACCGCATCATCCTTTGGGGATGTCGCAATCGATACCTCTCTCCATCGTCCGCTCGACCTTCCCTTTGATCCGATCACAACCGGCTTTCCATTGGTCTTGATGCCCGACCAAGCGGAGCACATCTACACCGGGCCGGCCACGTCATTTCATGCATGGATTCGCCCCAACGGCACGGATGACTCGATCTCGCTCCGCGTTGAAGACAATGGCATCGTGCGCGAGCATTCACTCACTCTCCACCCAGAGGCTTGGCAATACATCGACGTGGACCTCGAGACCTCGGGTGATGCCACGCTGCACTTGGTGGGACGAAGCCGCGTTCCCTCGACGGTTACCCTCACGGCAGCAAGTGTGAAGCCATGACGGTCTCCGAACGAACAGTGCTCGGGTGCGCGATAGTCGCCCTTTGGTTCGGTCTGATCGGTCCGGTCATCGAACAGCGAATCCAGACCGCAACCCTCGAAGGCTCCAAACCGTTCTCGCTGCAGAACCTCCGAGATGCCGTGAGTGCCGATACAGGCCGGTCCGATCCCGATCTCGAGCGCTCAATGGCAAGACTCGCAGAACTCCAAATGGCCGAGGAGGAACGGATCTCCGCGCTATGGAGTGTCCTCGACGACACCATCGTCGACCGAGCCGCGGATCTTGCCCCATCTCTCCCGCCGCCTCAGTACGCGGTCGACCCCCGATTCTTCGAACCGTTGGTTCCTGAAATCATCCGGCGGACAATTGAGCGATATGGAGTGGCGACTGCGCCTCTGTCTCCTGCAAAAATCCGCCAATTGGACGGCGATCGGGAGGACCAGCTTCGAGTACTCCTCGCGGCCGTCCATCATCGACTCATTCCGAGCGAGGACGCGGCGGCCTTGCTGCAGGGTGCATACGACCTGCTCGACTTGCAGATGGACCGGATGGAGCTCGAGCAAGCCATTCGAGCAAACCACGCCAATCTGCTAAATCCGTGACCACCCTGCTTGAGGATCGTGACTCCACCCCGCGACATCAGCCGGCGCAACTGAATCCGATTCGTCGATGAGGAGAGTCCAGACTGATTCAGGCAGTCCTCGCAACAGGTCCATCCGAGGGTCACTGCTGGCTCCGCTCGTATCGATAAGCGCCCGCGACCCCAACACCACCACAACGGGCGGAACCCCGCCATCGTTGATCATGCGTCTCACCACCGCCTCGACCGCATTCACATCCGGGTCGTTGACGACCACCACATCATGCCCGCTGGCTTCCATCGCGTCAGGTGGATCTCCGACCACCACCACTCTGCGGGATGCCGTCAGCGCGCCGATCGCGACGAGGGCAGTCGATGACGGATCGGTCGCAGCGACCAGCGCTGGGGTTGGCGGTGAAGGACCGGCACCATCAATGGGACCTACTGCCAGCACAGCGCCACCCTCAACACCCGAATCGGGTCGGCGGCGGCGGCCCAAGGCCCACCCTACACACCCTGCAAGCGCGGCCCAAGCCAACGTGGATCCCAGAGATCCAGCCGCAGCAGACGAATCCGGGGCCGCGGGGCCAGCAGGCGATGGGGGTGGCTCAGGCGGGGCGGGGGGCGTCCCGTCCGCCTCAGGAGGCGGTGTGGGTTCAGCCACCTTGGCCGCTTCGGGAAGATCGGTGGCCTTTGGGCTCAGATCAAATCGACTCGCCGATGCTGCTTCCGACTTGCCCAGCGTAACCGTCGCGTAGTGAAACCCACCTTCGCCGGGATACCTGAGCTCGCCCAAGTATTGGTCCTCTCCGTTCCCGCCGCGAACTGAAAACCGTGCAGACCACTCACCGGCGGTGATGATCGCTGGCTCCATTAAGCGCGCACAGTGAAACACACCGTCATCCGGCGCAGGATCGGGAAAGGAGCCGTCATCTGTGCATGCCAGCTCAAAGGAGTCCGGCCCGACCTTCATGTGCACCATGGGCGCTTGGTCGGTGGGTGAGTCAAGAACTCTCACCACTACAACCGCGCGATCACCGGCCTCCACCAAGGGCATCAGTTCCACCCAACTCGGATCGGCCAACGCCACACCGGCCCTCAACAGAATCGCGATCATTCAGGTTCGGGGTCGTCGGGCGGGTCGTCGGGC
>DEBL01000034.1:6695-7129 GCA_002348535.1 Deltaproteobacteria bacterium UBA2957
GTCGTCGGGCGGGTCGTCGGGCGGAGCATCGGGACCCGAAGCCGCCTCGATTAACACATCGTGTCCCGATGAACTCCCGCCATCCGCTGCGGTAATGGGGCTCGCTGAGGACATCTTTTCGTTGATGAATGAACTGGTCTCGACGCGGCCCACGATGGCCAACTCACCGATATCACCCGTGGGGATTTCCACCGAAAACTCAACCGACTCACCATCGGCCGATGGACATTCGATATCTGCAACACCGATCATGGATGCACCCGAGGCCAAGTCCGGCGTACCGGTCGCTGAATCAATGGACTCATAGGGCCACGTGGAAATCCGGCACACAATCCCCCCGTAGTCAATGTCTCCCGTCACCGTGAGTGTGCCGGAGATGAGCATGTTGAGATCGCCGACTGGAGAGCCACCATCCGCGTCGGCATCCGCGTCGG
>DEBL01000034.1:7533-10586 GCA_002348535.1 Deltaproteobacteria bacterium UBA2957
GCATCCGCATCCGCATCCGCATCTTCAGCGCAGTTGGGGGCGCCCGCGCAATCGGGGTCATCACAGTCCCACAACCCATCACCATCATTGTCTGCGACGTCGTCGCATTCTCCCGGATACTGGCCCTCCCACCGATCATCAGCGGTGGTCGTACCGCTGTCTTTGGTGTCATCGCCGCATCCAACAGGCGCGATCAGTGTCGCCCACAATACCCAAGTCTTCATGGCTTCCATCTCCTCGGGCAAGCATACCTCATCGTCCGTGATAGGTTGGATTCTCAGACTGAAAGGAGCATAAATGCCTAGTCGTTTCTTGGCCCTCATGGTGGCATTCGTGCTGCTCGCACCATCGGCGTTGGCCGCAACAGGGATTGTGGTTCGCTTGTCCACTGGGGGCGAATCCGTCGACACCCCCGTGCAGGCCACCTTGACCAACGCCGACGGCGCAACCACCACTCTCACGCTGCTCGACAATGGCGAGCCTCCCGATGTCAATGCTGGTGACTTCCACTTCTCGGCCTCGTCCATGATCACCGGCGAGACGTTTGGGGTGACACTGTCGCTGGGGGGTAAGGCCGAAGAGGTCGGTGAAGTATCGTGGCCGGAAGAAGTGACGGCTCGTGACCTTGTGATCACTCGATACGATGGCATCGTTACGCTCGAAACCGGAGCAGGCGACAACGGCCAGCCCGCTGGCGAGCCCACCACCCCCGGAGGCATGGGCGGCGAGCCCGCCTTGGGATCCGCCATCGGCGACCCGGTCGGTAACCCTGCCGTAGACGGAACCGCACCCGCCCGAGGGCCGAACGTCACCTTTCCGTCCACCTCGAACACGGCCTCGAGCGGCACCACCGCAGAGAACGACAGCACGCTCTATGTGATCGGTGGCGTTCTTCTTCTGGTTCTTGGAGCCGTGGCGTTCTTCTGGTTCCGTGAGCCGACAGGTAGTACGGTCGACTCTGGGTCCACGCTGGTTCACCGGATGCCCGAACCGGGCTTGTTGGGGGAGGGGACACCATCGCTCAGCGATGGTGCATCGGTATGGGTGGTCGACACCGAATCCACGGCAGACTTCATGAGCTTGCTGTTGAGCAGCATGGCCGCCCACCACCGCGTGGTGGTCGTTGCTCCGGGTTCGAACCCCATTCCCGTGGTCCACGGCGGTCCCGTGTACCGCATGAAGAACCCCCGTGCCGGTCACGTAGCGGATGCCGTGAACGAACTCATGCGCAGCCCCGGACAACCCGTGGCGGTGTTGGTCGATGCAACACGGATGGAAGAGAGCATCCTGAGCAACTACGCCAACCTCGTCCCCGGGGACTTGGGCACCATGTTCGTTCGAAACACCGCCCACACGGGACCCGAGCGCAGCTTGTCGGTCACGAAGAACGACGGCGGTTGGGCCATTAGCGACGGCGACACACGCGTTGAGCTTCGCATCAATGAATGGGGCATCGCTACGGAGAGGGTGGGCTAAAGTCAAGCGCACCTCTGCGGCCCAAGGCCACCTCCAAGGCACCCACAAACCCGTCCTCGAGAACAGCGGCGGCGAGTAACGCTTGTGTCTGAAGTGCCGTCAGGTGCTCGCCAGGCCGGACGCGATAGGCTTCGGCACGCCAGAGACCTCCGATGTCCATCGAGTCTTCCGATGGAGACCGCCCTGCGTACCGAAGGGTGTCGAAATCACCCGCGTCCCAGGTGCCCGCAATCATGGCTTCATAGTGACCGGGTCGGGCCAGCGGGCCCACGCTTCTCCGCAGGAAGAAACGAACATCCGCCAATCGATCACGTTGAACGGTGTCGAGCCCTGCGACCCAAGCCTGTACCGATCGCAACACTGTTCGCATTCGGTCGAAGCGGGCTTGATGTGGGTTTTCTTCTCCCCACACCGACTCGCGGGCGGCTCGAAGCGCTTCCGCAGCCTCCGTCAATTCGGTGGCCGACAAGGACGCTTCTCCGGAAAACGCACGAATCAGCTTGGAGTAGATCGGTTGATAGGCCGTAAGTTCTCGCGCTCCGATCGCCTCCCGCTCCACCCGATCCGCCTCAACAGCGGCTTGCACCGACTTCGACAACTCGATGAGTGACTCCAACTGAGTCGGGGTCAATGCTGAGGTGTGCAACCATCCCAAAATGCGCGCGCGCTGACCCCACTGCCGCGCGTCATCACCAAACTCATCTGCGTACAGCATTTGGTACAAGGGCTCACCCTCTGCAATCGGGGGCGCAGGTGGCGTGGCCGCCGTCGAAACATCGGGGCCTGACTCCACCGGGCGCATGAAATCATCCGGGTGGTACGCGCAGCCACAGAAACCTGCGATGATGAGGTGTCGAATCTTCATGTAGGCCCTTTAAACCGCCGTGCACATGCTATCACGCAGATCCTCCAGCGCTCTGATCCACCTCGCTGCACTCACCAGCTTTGTGATGTTGGGCATGTGGTTCATGCATCCCGTGCTGGACCAGCCAACGACCCTCGCCATTGGACACCCCAACAACGATGTATGGAACCACGTCTGGGGGTACGGCTTCGTCGCCCAGTCCATTGCCAACGGCGAATGGCCCCTGCATACCGACCTCCTCAACTGGCCTCATGGCGGGACACTCTGGTTCATCGATCTGCTCGGCGCGCTGATTACCCTGCCCATCAACTGGGCCTCGGGACCCGTGGCTGCCTACAACGCAGGCATGTTGATTCAGTGGGTCTTGGCGGGAGTGGGGATGTACGCCCTCGCATGGCGAGTCACCCAAAGTCAGCCCGGCGCATGGGCTGCCGGAATTGCATTTCAAACCATGCCCCACGTCATGGGCCAAGCCTACAACGGAATCTCTGAAACGTTGATGGTCGGTTTCCTGCCCCTTGCACTGCTGGCGGTGCGCGAGATGTTTCATGCGCCTTCCCGTCGGACCGCAGCACTGGCCGGACTATCCATGGGCATCACGGCGCTGGCCAACTGGTACTACGGACTGTTCGCAGGCCTTGCCCTAATCGGACTGTTTATCCGGGCGCTATGGCGTAAACGGGGGCGCCCCTCTCGCAGCACAACCGAGTTG
>DEBL01000225.1:0-9347 GCA_002348535.1 Deltaproteobacteria bacterium UBA2957
AATGCTGCAAGATGGGGCAATGTTCGGGGGTTCGACGGTGATCACAACCGATGCAGATCCGGTCAGGTCATGGGAATCTTGGACCCACAGCGCGAGGGTGTGATCGCCTTCGCTGAGCACGACGTTCCCGGACAACTCTCCATCGCTGGTTGGAACAGAGGTGATGTCAATTCGGCCGTCAATGCTGCTTTCAAACCATACCTGTAAGTCTTCAGCGGAATCCTCTTCATCGCCGACGATGGCGGTGAACGCGATGGGGTCGCCCGCCGTGTACCGATCGCCGGATTCGGGTGCAGATAGGGTGGCCGTGGGAGCGCTGGTCTCGAGGATCTCCAAGGTCACGATGTCGCTGCCGACGTTGCCACCGGGGTCCATCACCGTCATTCGAATCTTCATGCTTTCGCCGCTGGTCACCATGAACTCACAGGATGACTGCCCGTCCACACCGGGGGACTGGGCGTCACACGAGACCGACTCATTGACCATCCATGCAATGGTCAGGTCCTCGAGTTCATCGGTTCCATCCGAGACAGCGCCCGCCACTGTGATCAGGTCCCGTTCTCGAACGGCATCGCCCGATGCGTGGGACGTGATCACGGCATCGGGCGCCGCATCGTAGATGGACAATTTCTCTTCCGAACTGCACCCCGCCGCAATCACCACCAACAATACCGAGCGCATCATGTCGTCCTCTCTGCTGCAGCCATCGTACAGCAGAACCGTCCATCAGGCGCTGGATGGGAATGAATCGCGGGCGATGCGTGGCGGAAACGAGTGAGTGGGCAGGGTGAAAAGAGAGCCGTCGTCTGCATTTTCAAGACGATGATTTGGGTGCCCCGTGGGCGTCGTTGTCGCACGCACCAGAGGGGAGTTTTTTCTACGCTGACCTTCGGTATTTGGAAAGCGCTGAAATTTGTTCAAATGTTCTTGGACAAACCCCCATCTGAAAAGTATGAATTCGCACTGCCAATTGGGGCATAGCGTCTGATTTTTTGCTCAGGCGATGGACTGCAGAATCCGCATCACGTACGGTAGTGCGTAGAACAAGGTCGAGTGTACACAATGGCCGACGAATTCAACGTCACGAATCTCTCATTTGTCGAAGCCTTGTATCAGCAGTTTCTGGAGGATCCGAGCTCCGTGGGACCCGAGTGGTCGGCGTTCTTTCAGACTGCTGAGCCGAACCGAACCGTGGGCATCGGTCCAACCCGTCGAGCGCCCAGCATCTTTCGCGGTATGGCGGCACCGTCGGCCGCCGCCCCGCCTCCGCTGAAACGGGCCGAAGCGCCTGAGGTGGGCGCCGATGGTCAGGCGCCCAACCTCGATCACCTTCGCATTATGCAAGAGCTGGAATGCACCGCGGGGATTCCTGCAGAGGAACTCTCGTTCTTGTCCGCTCGGACCCAAGCACGCACCATCGACGAAGGGCAGTACCTGATTCGTGAAGGGGACGCCGGCGATGGCGTGTACTTTGTGGTCAGCGGGATGGCGCGCGTCGAGCGCGGCGGGGAGTGGGTCGCAAACCTCGGGCGAGGGGAGGTGATCGGCGGGATGAGCTTTTCAACGGCCCAGACTCGGGCGGCGGATGTCCTTGCGTCCACAACGCTTTCGTTGCTGCAGGTGGACCCCGCAAGCCTGAACACCGTTCTCGATCACTATGCGGGATTTGCTCGGCGGTTGTTCGAGATGACGGCGCGTCGCCTCCGCACAACCAGCATGATCCAGCAGCGTGTCGGCCAGTTGGTCCGCTTGTTTCGGGTGCGTGGGCATGTCATGGCGGATCTCGACCCGCTGGGCCGAAGCCCGGAGCCTCACCCAGAGTTGGAGCTTGCCTACCACGGCCTTTCGGAGAACGACCTCGACCAGCTCGTGTACCTCGGAGACCGGGATCTCGAGAAGTGTACACTGCGGTCTGTCGTCGATCGCATGCGCAACACCTACTGCAATCACATCGGAGTGCAGTTCATGCACATCGAAGAGGTGGAAGTCCAAGAATGGTTGCAAGAGCGCATGGAAAGCACTGAGAATGCCTGCGAGCTTAGCCGAGATGAGCAGGTCCGGGTGCTCACCAAGTTGACCGAGGCCGAGCAGTTCGAGCAGTTCATTCACGCCAAATACTTGGGTGCAAAGCGATTCTCCTTGGAGGGGGCGGAGAGCTTGATCCCATTGCTCGACATCGCCATTGAAGATGCCGCAGACCGAGGCGTGGAGAAGCTGATCTTGGGGATGGCCCACCGCGGGCGCCTCAACGTATTGGCCAACATCATGGGCAAAGGTCCCGGCCAAATATTCACCGAGTTCGAGGACGCGAACCCCGAGAAGTACATCGGAACCGGCGACGTGAAGTACCACATGGGCTTCTCGAGTGTCCGAACGAGTCAGTCAGGCAAGAACATTCATCTTTCGCTGAGCTTCAACCCCAGTCACTTGGCGTTCATCACGCCGGTAGTGCAAGGTCGAGTCCGCGCGACCCAAGATCGCCTGAAGGATCCGAATGGTGATCGGGTCATGGGTGTCGTCATTCACGGTGACGCAGCGTTCTCAGGGCAGGGAGTGATCCAAGAGAGCTTGAACTTGAGTCAGCTCGATGGATATCGGTCTGGCGGAACCCTCCACATTGTGGTCAACAATCAAGTCGGTTTCACCACCGACCCGTTTGATGCGCGCAGTAGTCGCTATGCGACCGATGTGGCCAAGCTGCTTCAAGTACCCGTGTTCCACGTCAATGGGGAGCACCCCGATGCTGTCGCCCAAGTCATCAAGCTGGCCATGGACTTCCGAACTCGATGGGGTCGCGACGTCGTGATCGATATGTACTGCTACCGACGTCACGGCCACAACGAAGGCGATGAGCCGCGCTACACCCAGCCGCTCATGTACAAAAAGGTCGATGCGCAGGCCACAGTTCGCGAGAACTTTGTTCGCAACATGGTGGCGCTCGGCGTCGTGACGCAAGAGGATGCGGACGCAATCGCCGCGCAATGCAAGCAGGTCCTCGAGGCAGGGCTGGCGGTCGCGCGGGGCGACGGCGAACACCCGACGGGGTCGTCGACGAGCCAACTGCGGAACCTGTGGGCTGGCTACCATGGCGGTCTCGAGGCGACCGAGGAAGCACACCAGACCGCAGTCGGCGCCGACGCACTGCGCACTGTGCTGAGCACCGTTTCCGATCCGGGAGAGCTCGCAGTGAATCGCAAGCTGAAGCGGTTGCTGAAGCGTCGGTCGGAGATGGCCAATGACGATGCCCAGTTGGACTGGTGGGGCGGTGAAGCATTGGCATTCGGTAGCCTCCTGATGGAGGGAACCCGAATTCGACTGAGCGGCCAAGACGCCCAGCGAGGCACCTTCAGTCACCGTCACGCCGTACTGCACAATCAAGACACGGGTGAGAGCGTGTGTCTTTTTGATTCGCTCGCTTCGGGAGACAACGAGTTTTCCGTGTACAACAGTCCGTTGTCTGAGGCGGCCGTGTTGGCCTTCGACTTTGGATACAGTCTGGAGTGGCCCGACGGCCTCGTGATTTGGGAAGCCCAGTTCGGTGACTTTGCCAACGGCGCCCAAGTGATCATCGACCAGTTCATCTCCACTTCCGAGGACAAGTGGTCTCGCCTCAACGGCCTCGTCATGCTTCTGCCTCACGGCTTCGAGGGCCAAGGTCCGGAGCACTCGTCGGCTCGCCTTGAGCGGTTTCTGACGTTGTCGGCTGAGGACAACATGCGGGTTGCGAATTTAACGACCCCGGCGCAGCTGTTTCATGCGCTGCGGCGTCAAGTGCTCTCGAAGCAGCGAAAGCCCCTCGTGGTCATGACGCCCAAGAGCCTCCTTCGGCACCCCAAGGCCACGTCTCCACTGTCCGCGTTCGCTGACGGATCCTTTCACAAAGTGATTGGCGACCAGTCCGGAACCGACGTGGCCGCAGCGCCTGTTGTGGTGTTGTGTTCGGGCAAGGTGTACTACGAGCTCGAGGATGAGCGGGACAAGAATTCTGATTTGGCTTCGGTACCGTTGCTTCGCTTGGAACAAATCTATCCGTTCCCCGAGGATGTTCTCGCATCCATGCTCGCGGAGTGCCCCGATGGGACGGAACTTCGGTGGGTTCAAGAGGAACCAGAGAACATGGGCGCGTGGCGGTTTCTGCGCGGTCGGCTCCGAGACGGTGCGCTGAGTCGATTCAACGTCACGTGTGTGGCGCGCCCTGAATCAGCGAGTCCCGCGACGGGCTCCGGATCGAGTCACAAGTTGGAACAGGCACGTCTGCTCCAAGAAGCATTAGAACTGCCGGCGAAAGCGGCAAAATAAGGAAAAGGTATGTCTGGAGAAATTCTCGTTCCCTCAGTTGGTGAGTCGGTCACCGAAGTCATCGTGAGTCGGTGGCTCGTGCCCGTCGGAACCTACGTCGCTGTGGATACGCCCGTGGTGGCCTTGGAAACCGACAAGGCCAGCGTCGAAGTGCCTGCCCCCGTGCAGGGATTCCTGCGCTCGGTGGAAAAAGACGAGGACGATGTTGCAGAGGTGGGTGCGCTTCTGGGAACCATTGAGCCGGCCGATCCGCCCGCTGATTTCGGGGAAGCGGCTGCACCGGCTGTTGCCCCCGAGGCCCCCTCCTCGGATGCGCCCCCTGCACGGCCAGCCTCGGCCAGCGATGTCGCAATGCCGTCGGCGCAGCGTGTTCTCGACCAAGCTGGGTTGTCCGTCGCAGATGCCAAAGGGACCGGGCTGGGCGGTCGCGTGCTGAAGGAAGACGCGGTCCGCGCTGTTCAGAACAAGGCCTCTGCACCTGCACCCGCTGCGGCAAAGCCGGTTGCAGTCGGCAGTCGGGATGAGGAAGTGGTCCCAATGACACGGATGCGGCGAACCATCGCCAAACGACTCGTTGAGGCCCAGCAAACCGCGGCCCTGTTGACCACCGTGAATGAAGCCGACATGACTGCGGTCATGGAACTCCGGTCTCGCTTCAAGCAGCAGTACCTCGATCAGTATGGAATCAAGCTTGGATTCATGTCCTTCTTCGTGAAGGCTGTGATCGAAGGGTTGAAGGCCTTTCCCGCAATCAATGCAGAAATTCGCGGCGACGATGTGGTCTACAAAAACTACTTCGACATCGGAGTCGCTGTGGGTGGCGGTAAGGGACTGGTGGTGCCGGTTATCCGCAATGCAGAGTCGATGAGCTTTGCAGAGATTGAGCTGGCCATTGCCGACTTCGGCCGGCGGGCCAAGGCGGGTCAGATCATGCCCGATGACCTCACTGGGGGCACCTTTACGATCACGAACGGGGGCGTGTATGGTTCACTGCTTTCGACGCCGATCATTAATCCACCTCAGAGCGGTATCTTGGGCATGCACAACATTGTTGAGCGCCCCATGGGGGTGGACGGACAGATCATGCTCCGGCCGATGATGTACCTCGCAGTGACCTATGACCATCGGATCGTTGATGGTCGCGAGGCGGTGGGTTTCTTGGTTCGAATCAAAGAGTGCATAGAGAATCCCGAGCGGATTCTGCTTGAGGTGTGACATGAGTCAAAACTTTGACGTGGTCGTTATTGGTGCGGGACCGGGTGGATACGTTGCCGCAATTCGGGCTGCACAGCTCGGACTGAGCACTGCCTGCATCGAGAAGGAGTCTCGCCTCGGCGGTACCTGTCTGCGGGTCGGTTGCATTCCGTCCAAAGCGCTGCTGGAGTCCAGTGAACGCTACATTGAGGCGCGCGACCACCTCCAAGAGCACGGGGTGCAGACCAAGGGTGTCACCCTCGACTTGGCCGCGATGCTGGCCCGCAAGGACTCGATTGTCCAAGGGCTCACCGATGGAGTTGCCCACCTGCTCAAGAAGAATGGCGTAGCGCGATTCTCCGGACACGGTGCCCTCAAGGGTCGCGGCGAAGACGGAATGTACAGCGTCGCCATCGCGGGTGAGGCCGGAGAAGACACCATCACCGCCAAGAATGTCATTCTAGCCACAGGCAGTCGGGTCGCCGACCTGCCGGGCGTTGAGCGAAGTGGAGATCGAATCGGCGGCAGCACGGAGGCGCTCTCCTACCCAGATGTTCCCAAGCACCTTGTGGTGATCGGGGCGGGTGTAATCGGGCTCGAACTTGGTTCGGTCTGGGCGCGGCTCGGGTCGAAGGTAACGGTCTTGGAGTATTCGGATCGATGCCTTCCCATGATGGATGCGGCCATCGGACGTGAGGCCAAAAAGATTTTTAAGCGTCAGGGCCTCACCCTCAAGTTTGGCGTTCGGGTGACCGGAGCCTCTGTGAAGGGCAAGAAGTGCACCGTCGAAGCCGAAGGGCATGAGCCCATCACGTGCGACCGGGTGCTCGTTGCCGTCGGTCGCGCGCCCTATACGGATGGCCTCGGACTCGAGACGGTCGGTATCGAGACCGATGATCGCGGAAGAATCCCTGTGGATGATCACCTCCAGACGTCTTCGCCGGGCATCTTTGCCATCGGCGACGTGGTCAAAGGTGCAATGCTGGCCCACAAGGCCGAAGAAGAAGGAATTGCAGTGGCTGAAAGGCTCGCGACCGGTTGGGGCCATGTTGACTACGATGCGATCCCCAATGTGATCTACACCGACCCTGAAATCGCCACCGTCGGCAAGACGAGCGCCGAACTCAAAGACGCCGGGGTCCCGATCAAAGAAGGCTCGTTTCCGTTCCGCGCCAATGGCCGTGCGAGAGCGCTTGGTCAGACAGATGGCTTGGTCAAGATCATTGCGCATGCGGAGACTGACCGCGTTTTGGGCGTGCACATGATTGGACCGCGTGTCGGCGAACTCATCGTTGAGGCGGCGATGGCGATGTCCTTTGGTGCATCCAGCGAAGACATTGCCCGGGTGTGCCACGCCCATCCCACCCTGCATGAGGTGGTCAAGGAAGCAGCGCTGGCCGTCGACGGTCGCGCCATTCACATGTAGCGCGTTGGTGCAACGGGATGGACGACCAAGACCCCTGTTGCAGCAAAATACGGGGTCCCTGGATGACATCCCGGGACCCCGTTTGCGTTAGCTGACGATCAGCTTGCCCTTCATGATGGCCGAGTGGCCAGGGAAGGTGCAGAGGAAGTCATACTCGCCGGGTGCGGGGGCAGCGAACTCGATGGAGTCCGAGGCACCGCCACCAATCATCTTGGTCTTGGCGATGACCTTGTCCTTCATGGAATCGGCGATGTAATCGGTGTCCTTGGCTGTCACGCCCGCCGCTGCGAAGGCCGCGGAGTCGGTGCCACTCGCGAGGAGCACGAAGTTGTGGCCCATCATGTCGACAGGCATCTTGCCAACGTGTTGAAGGTTGAGCTTCACAGTGCGGCCCGACTTGATTTCAATCTTGTCGGTGTTGTATTGCATCGCGTCGCTGGCGGTCAGGTTGATGGTCACCACAGTCCCGTCATCGACGACGATCTCGGCCTTGACCTCAGGCTCGGGCTTCGGCTCGGGCTTTGGTGCGGGCTTTTCAGCGGGTGCGGGTTTGGCAGCAGCATCGGCTTTGGGGGCCTTGCTCTCTGGCTCAGCGCCTCCACAAGACGCGATGAATGCGAGCGAAAGCAACATTGTAAACAGTTTCACGGGTTCTCCAGAATGCCGTTTGTACGGCGGGTTGAGTTGAGTTGTTGCAGGGGTAACGGTCAATTCGGCACAGATACCGAACAACCAAGAATTGAGTTGATGTGGGTGAGCTCGTCGGCTTTCGACGGCCGTTGTTCTGACATCACACTGTCAGCAAGTCCAAAGAGCAGTTCAAAGACCATCGTGTCTTTGCACGTGGGGTCCACGTGAACCACCTGAGCTTGGTTCAAGTGTTTGGTCCACGCTTTCCGAACCCGTTTCCAGTATCCGGATGTCGCTGCCCAGTACGTTTCAGCTTCGCTAAAATCAAATCCCACAATGCGTTCGTAGCGGTTGATGCCAAACTCGCGGGCCACAGCGGGTTGCTCGTGGTTGACGGTCTTGATGCCCGTGAGAACCGTCTTGGTGTTGTCTTGGCTGTGAACCCAGCCGGTGGGCAGAATGGTCAGACGGTTGGTGCCCGTCATCGTTTGGTAATCGGACCGCACGGTGCGCTCTCGTCGAGGCAAGGGTCGCCAGCTGTTCTGGCTGTCCCATGCGGAATAGGACCGGTTGTGGGACCAGGTGCCGCGCATGGCGTAACGGGGCGAGTCATCGACTTGGTAGACAGTCTGCTGCCACAGGCCCGCTCGCTGCTCTTTCGCAAGCGGCTGCGTTTCCCAATGGTTGTACCCAATAAACTCGAGCGCATTCTTCGGCTCGTACTCCCAGTCTTGGCGCCAATGTTTGATCAGCATGGGCCCTTGGACCGTGCCGTCATCCATTTCGAAAAACATCACGAGGATGTGTTGGAGCGAGATCTTCTTTTTGGAGTCTTCCAGAACGATGACGCGCTCGGTGGCCCACGACCGGTAGGGTGTCGCGAATGGAGTGCCGGTTTCGTAGACTTCGACTTCCAGAAAGTCGAACGATACCCGATAGTCGCCGGCCATGGCTAGGATGGCCCGGCGGTCGCGCTCCAGAGCACTAATGCCCTCCGATTGCAGCGCCACCCAATGCTCGCTGGGCTCGGTCGCCAGACGAACAGGCGGCCCCTTAGTGGTGCCGCCTCGAAGGCTCACGTCGTCGCGCGTGTGATTGGTCCATCCAAACACATAGGGTTTGTCTTTGACTTGGACCGGTTTGGCGTAGGACGCCGATCCCCCGTCGGTGTTCGACGAACTTGAAGGCATCGCCAGCGCCGTCATGGCGCCAAGAAGTAAAGTCCACAGCATCAGATTCCCCCCCGGGTTGAACGCACAAGCGGGGTGTTGCCCGCTCGCTCAAGAGTTACCCGATGCAACAGTCGCCAAGCCAGTGTCATTCCGAGATTGCCGCCCATCGGAATGTGGGAAAGCCCGAGGTTCCGCCTGCGCCGCCCTCTTCGTAGTAGGAAGTAATTTCCATCTTCCACACCACTTCGTTGGCGTCTTGCAGGACGTAGACTTGCTCCTTCGGCGTCACGAGGTGGTCGGGGAAGCCCGAATAGTCGTACCACGAGTCCAGAAAGTCAGGATTTGAGTCTGTCCAGTCGCCCGAAGGCACGCTGTTCAATGAATCGAAGTCCTCTCCACTCAAAATCATTCCGCTTACGGTGACGGATGTCGCGGTGTCGTACCGCTTCCACGCGAAGTCCCATTCACTGGTGACCGGCTCGCCAGCACCCATGGAGAAGCAAACCCATGTGCCGCCGTCGCTGGCATCGATCTGAGTGAGCGAAGCATCGCCGTCCGCCACAGTGACGGCGAGGTCCACGCCGCCGGTGCAGTTGATAGACGCGTCCGCATCGGCGTCCGCATCG
>DEBL01000225.1:9737-33199 GCA_002348535.1 Deltaproteobacteria bacterium UBA2957
ATCGGCGTCCGCATCGGCATCCGCTTCGCCATTGGGGGGATCGATAAACGCCCACGAGAAGGTCATGTACCCCGACGTTCCAGCGTCATCGTAGTAGTCATCGACGCGCAACTTGACATAGCCTCCTTCGACAGTGCGAATCACATAGACTTGGTCGTGAGGGGTCAGAATGTGTGTGTTGAAATCGTAGCTGTACCAGCCGCCCATGGCGTACTCGGGGACTCCATCCCCGTCCGCATCGATGGTGTCGGTGGTGTAGACACCCGACGGCGCCGTTTCGAGGGCATCAAAGTCGACTCCCTCCATGACGGCGACCTCCATGTCACCGGATCCGCTGACGCCGCCGTTGATCTTTGGCATGTAGCGCTGAAAGCCCATGTCCCAGTCGGAGGAGTCGGTGGCATCGGCGGGCTCGATGATTCCGCAGGACTCGAAATCGATGTGAACCCACTCTTCGGAACTGGTGGCGTTTATGGTGCTCTGCGATGTGACGGTTCGGTCATCGGCGCAGTCGAAGGTCACGAGCGTATCGGTGCTGCCCGTGTCATCAAAGTTGATGTCTTTGGTGCATCCGGTTGCGGCAATGAGCATCAGAGAGAGTGAAGAGATGTGATTCATAAGGGCATCCTATTTGGCATCAAATCGGCCGGTCAGGCCAGCAAAAAACGTTCGGGGAGGGAGCGGGAAGTACTCCGAGTCTCCCGTGTTCAGGAGATTGTCCGTTCCGATGAAGAGTCGGAGTCCGGCGCGGCTGGACACGATGTCTTGAAAGAGCCGGAGGTCCAGCAGTGTAGTGGCATCCGATTCCACCCGTTCCTCAACATCGTCATCGTCGATGTCGACAAAATAGGCCTTGGGACCGTTCCACGACAAGCGGGCGGTCACCGTCGTGCCGGTGGCGTCAATGGCCTGGCGAAGCTGGCCCGTCACGCGGTGAAGGGAGCGACCCTCGAGCGGTCGGTCGTTGGCCACGTCGAGGGTGTCGTTCAATGCGTAGCCCGCGGCAACATCCAGCCCGGACCACAGCCGTGCTTCAACGTTGATCTCGCCCCCTTGGGTGACGGCCTCGGCGACGTTGATGTAGCCATACCGGGTGGGAGAGCCGTCTTCGCTGGCGGCCAATGTGCCGAATCCAATCAGGTCAACCACATCGTTCCGGTACGCTGAAATGGATAGCCACAGCGTCTTGGTGGCGATCCAGTCGATGCCCAACTGTGCGTTTCGCGATTGCTCGGGCTTGAGTTCTTTGTTGCCTTCGACGACGTAGTTGGCGCTGGTGTTCTCAAATCGCATCAACAACTCTTTGAACACCGGTGCGCGATACCCCCAGCCGTAGCCCCCGCGAATCGCGATGGTGGGCACCGGATCGTACCGGAGCGCGATGCTCGGTGTGGCGTGGGTGCCAAACTGCGAGTCGGCATCAAACCGGCCGCCGGGCAGGAGCGTGAAGCGCTGGCCCTCCGTGACAGACCACTCGTCTTGGGCGAACACGCCCACGCGGGTCCGTTCGCCTTCACCGGTTGACAAACGGTCCGATTCCATTGACTCGGCCAGCGTGTCAACGCCGAGGGTCGCGCGGTGATTGTCGCCGAACAGGCGGTCGTACTGGATGGCACCCTGAACCGAGAGTTCGGTGGTGTCTTGGTAGCTGTCGAGTGCCGAAGAGTTGCGCTGGTTGGAGCTGTATTGGTCTCGAAACCACGTGGTGAACCCCGTCACTTGAAGCCGGTCGGTACCGGTGAAGGACCCACTGGTGGCCAGTGCGCCTTGGACTTCTTCGGTCAGGTTGCGTTGGTCAAAAATGGCCCCGCTGCCTGTCTCCGAGATGCCTTGAGAATCCTGCTGACGGTAAAAAATACGTGGGGTGAGGTTCCAGTTTGGGGTCAGGGAAACGGTAGAGATGGCCCCTGCACTCATGGAGGTCCGCGAGGGGCCATCGGTTGTGAGAGAGCCCTCATTTCGGTCGAAGCTGTCGACGGTGTGGTAGCCCCCGTGGGCCCGGATGCCCGTACTCCCAGTCTCGGTTGCCACACTGGCGCTGAGATCAACGGCATTAAGGGAGCCGTAGCTGCTGTACAGGTCGGCAGATAAGGGGCCATCGGCCTTTCGGGTGATCAGGTTGACGACCCCGCCCATGGCATCCGATCCGTATAGGACGGACGTGGGGCCCTTGACGATCTCGATGCGCTCGATCCAGTCGACCGGGTACCGCGACATGTCGATCTGGCCAGCCTTTCGGCCCGATACCCGCTGACCGTCCACCAGCACGAGAGTGTGGTCGGGGTTCAGCCCTTGGAGTCGTACAGAGGTTCCGGCGTAGCTGCGCTCCAAGACCACGCCCGGTTGGGCTTGAAGCACATCGGCCACGGTGGTCGCGCCGGATTCCTCAATGTCAGACCGGCTGATGACGAGCGTGGTGACCGTGGATTCCTCGCGAGAGGTCTCCGTGCGGGTTCCGGTCACCACGACCTCTTCGTCGGAGTCGTCCGAATCGCTCCCCTCGTCATCCGCGAGAGCACTGGATGGCATCATCAGCCCCGCGAAAAGGAGGCCAGTGATGAAGTTCGGGGAGTAGAGGATTCGGAGCATATATCAGGGTGTACGACCCCGATGGGGGTCGTTTAAAGTTTGGATGCGTTGTCGGAGAGATACGACGCCACACCTTCAGGAGTGTTGGTCATGCCATCGTCGCCCTTGTTCCAACCCGCTGGGCACACTTGGCCGTTCTCTTCAAAGAACTGAAGCGCTTCGACGATGCGAACCACCTCGTCCATGTTGCGGCCAATGGGCTCATCGTTGATCACTTGGTGACGAACAATGCCACTTTGGTCAATGATGAAGGTGCCGCGCATCGAGACGCCAGCGGGATAGTACGAGTCGCCGCCCTTGGAAAGAACGCCGTACTTCTTGGAGATCTTGCGGGTCATGTCGGCTGCAAGGGTGAATGGAACGGGGCCGATGCCGCCCGCATTGACGTCGGTGTTGCGCCATGCGTTGTGGGTCCAGTGGCTGTCCACACTGATTCCGACGACCTCGCAGCCCATGTCGTTGAGTTGCTGGGTGCGAGCCGCCATGGCGAGGATCTCAGAGGGGCACACGAAGGTGAAGTCCATGGGGTAGAAGAACACCACAGCGTACTTTCCGCCGCGGGCTTCTTTGAAGTTGTAGTTTTCGACGATCTCGCCCGAGGGCAGAACGGCTTGAGTTTCGAACGAAGGGGCTTTTTGTCCAACAAGGATGCTCATGATTTTGGTCTCTCTCAGTGATGGGGTTGAGTCCTGCGGATTGATTTCACGCAAGCTCCGCTCTAACTCGTCGCTGGGCCTCTAATAGAATTGAAAATGACTTTCAATATCAACGATTGGCCAGCGAAAATTCAGGCAAACAAGCGGGACCCATCAGCGGTAGAAAAGGGTGGGTTTGAACCGCGTTTTCTATTCACGATTGGCACCGAAAAGGCGGTCAAACAAATTTCAAATGCGGATCGATCCGGAGCGGCGGTTGATGCCGATTCGGATCACCGTTGAACCGATGCGGAGCACCCGGTGCACTTGCTGATCCACAGTGAGCGGTGTAATCCCGCTCATGCCCAACACCGGGAGGCATCATGAAATTGGCGACCCGCAAAAACAGCACCCGAGACGGCGAACTCCTTGTCGTCTCCAGAGACAACCAATCCGCAGTCTGCGTGGGAAGCAGTGTTCCCACGATGCAGGCGCTGCTCGACGATTGGTCGCGCAAGGCGCCCGAGTTGGAGGCGATCTATGAATCGTTGAATGCCGGCGACAGGTCAGACGCCTTTCCGGTTGATGAATCCACGCTTCACAGTCCGTTTCCGAGAGCCTATGCATGGATCGATGGCAGTGCGTACATCAATCACATTGTTCTGGTTCGCAAGGCGCGGGGTGCCGAACCGCCCGCCACGCTCGAGACTGACCCGCTGGTGTACCAAGGCGGCAGCGACACCTTCCTTGGACCCCGCGATGGGATTCCGCTCGCGAATACCGATTGGGGCTGTGACTTTGAGTCGGAAATCGCCATTGTGATGGACGACACACCGCAGGGTGTGAGCCCGGACGAGGTGCACAACTACGTCAAGTTGGTCATGCTGTGCAACGATGTGTCGCTGCGCAACCTGATCCCGGCAGAGTTGGCCAAGAGCTTCGGCTTCTTTGTCTCTAAGCCGTCGAGCGCATTCAGCCCGTTTGCCATCACGCCGGACGAACTCGGTGAAGCGTGGAAGGGAGGACGCCTGTACCTTCCGTTGATCACGCACCTCAACGGCGAACTGTACGGCAACCCGGACGCCGGACCGGAGATGCACTTCAGCTTCAATGAGATCGTGGCGCACGTCTGCAAGACGCGTTCCCTCAGCGCGGGCACCATTGTCGGGAGCGGAACGATCAGCAACAAGGATCGCAGCAAGGGGTCGTCGTGCCTCGCTGAAAAGCGAATGATTGAGAAGATTGACACCGGGGAGTTTGTCACGCCATTCATGAGCTACGGAGACCGGGTCACGATTGAGATGTTCAGCCAAGATGGTGCGAGTCTCTTTGGCCGCATCGATCAGACCGTCGTGGAGATGGATTAAAACGCCATGTCCATGGTCCTCCGGAGCTATTGGCGGTCTTCGTGTTCGTGGCGGGTCCGCATCGCGCTCAACCTAAAATCGCTTCCCCACGAAGTGGAATCGGTGCACTTGGTGGCCAATGGGGGAGAACAGCACAGCGATGCCCATCGCGCCCTCAACCCCATGCGCGAACTGCCCGTATTGACGGTGGGCGACGTGCACTTGGCCCAGAGCGTGGCCATCCTCGAGTATCTCGATGAACTTTACCCGGATCCACCCCTGTATCCTGCCGACGCAGTGAGCAGAGCGCGCGTACGGCAGATGGTCGAGGTGGTGAACAGCGGAACGCAGCCGGTTCAGAACCTTCGGGTCATGCAGAAACTCGGCCGTGATTTTGGACTCGACCGACCCGCGCAGGTGCAGTGGTCTCGGGACTGGATTGAATTTGGCCTCGGTGCGCTGGAAATCCTCGTCCAGCAGCAGGGCGGCAGGTATTGTTTTGGCGATGAGGTGACCGCGGCCGATCTGTGTTTGGTGCCGCAGATGTACAACGCACGTCGCTTCGATGCGGACATGGGCCGGATTCCAGGATTGGTCGCTGTGGATGAGCGGTTGGCTACCCTTCCAGCCTTCAAAGCGGCCCATCCCGACCGGCAGCCCGACGCGGTTTAGCGGAGGTCGGGAATGACCTCGAGCAGGTCACCGAGGTGCTCACACAGTTGTTGTTGCTTGCCAGCGGACAGACCGGTGTGAGACCGGAGAACGATGGACTCGACGTCGGGAATGAGAGACTGGTAGAGCCGACGGCCCGGCTCCGTCAGATACAAATGACTGATTCGGCCGTCGATCTGAGAGGCCTCGCGGCGAATCAGGCCCATGGTGAGCAAGGCCTTGGTGGCCCGACTGACGATTCCTTTGTCCATGGGCGTGACGGTGACGACCTCCACCGAGGTGCGCCCCGGAGATTCGGCGATGGCGGCAAGCACGCGCCATTGCGAGAGGTTGAGGCCGTGATCTTTCACGATGCGCGCCGTCCTTCGAGCGATTCGGTCAGCGAGCACGGTGATCTGGTAGGGCCAATAGCGGTCCAGTTCGAGGATGCGATCGGGATTTGCGTCGGACAATTCCATGATCCTCATTTAGTTGCATTCACAACTTGACGCAATAGCAACTACTGCGATAGGTCCCGAAAATCATCAACCGGTACATGGGGGCTTCGATGGCTGATTTGTTCGAAAATCCAATGGGACTCTGCGGCTTTGACTTTGTGGAGTTCACAGCACCCGAACGGGGCATCCTTGAGCCCGTGTTTAAGAGCATGGGCTTCACCAAGGTGGCTCGTCACCGCTCGAAAGACGTGGACGTGTGGCGCCAGGGGGGAATCAACCTGCTCGCCAACTACGAGGCCTCGACGCCCGCCGGCTACTACGCTCGCGAGCACGGCCCCTCGGCCTGCGCCATGGGCTTCAGGGTTCGCGATGCCGCCAAGGCATTTGAATTGGCGATGAAGAATGGCGCCGAGCCGGTCGATATCGCCACGGGATTCAGCGAGCTCCGATTGCCCGCAATCCGAGCAATTGGTGGGGCCATCATCTACTTTATTGATCGGTTCGAAGACGGCAGTTCGATCTACGACATCGATTTCAACTACCTCGAGGGCGTCGACCGCCACCCTGAGGGGTGCGGCTTCAACATCATCGATCACCTGACTCACAACGTCTACAAGGGTCGGATGGACTATTGGGCGGAGTATTACGCGCGATTGTTCAACTTTCGCCAGATTCGATTCTTCGACATCAAGGGTGAGTACACCGGCTTGGTGTCACGAGCATTGTCGGCCCCCGATGGACTGATTCGCATTCCGCTGAACGAAGAGAAGTCGGAGGCCGTCGGCCAGATCGAGGAATACCTGCGCGAGTACAAGGGCGAGGGCATTCAGCACATTGCATTTTCGTGTGATGACCTCGTGGCGTGTTGGGACCGTCTGAAGAAGAGCGGGGTGTCCTTTATGACGGCGCCTCCTGACAGCTATTACGACATGCTTGACGAACGCCTGCCCAACCATGGCGAGCCCACCGAGGAGCTGCAGCGTCGGGGGATTTTGCTCGATGGATCCACCGAGGGCGATCACCCCCGACTGCTTCTCCAGATTTTCTCCGAAAAATCGATCGGACCGATTTTCTTTGAATTCATTCAGCGCAAAGAGGATGAAGGGTTCGGGGAAGGCAATTTCGAGGCGTTGTTTAAGTCAATTGAGCGCGACCAGATGGCGCGCGGTGTGTTGGCCGACTCGGCCAGTTGAGGACGCGATGACTGTAGAACTGAAGCGAATACATCATGTGGCATACCGTTGCCGGGATGCGAAAGAGACGGTGGAGTTTTACCAGCGCACCCTCAACATGGGCTTTGTGCTTGCGATCGCCGAGAATGAGGTTCCGTCGACGAAGGAGCCGGACCCGTACATGCACATCTTTTTGGACGCAGGAATGGGAAGCGTGCTCGCGTTTTTCGAGTTGCCCAACTCGGATGACATGAGCCGCGATCACAACACGCCGATCTGGGTGCAACACATCGCCTTTGAGGTGGATGATCTCGACGCCTTAATGGCAGCGAAGGATCACATTAAGGATGTGGGTGTGGAAGTTTTGGGTCCAGTCAACCACGGAATTTTCAAGTCGATTTACTTCTTTGACCCCAACGGGCACCGGATTGAACTCGCCGCGAACGTGGGTACACCCGAACAAATGAAGAAGTTGAACGAAGTCGCGCCGGCCATGCTCGAGGAATGGAGCCAAACCAAGCGTGCGCCTGAGCACGCGGCATGGTTGCACGAGTAGCGTCTAGAGTTGCCGAAAAATGGGATAGGTCGAAATCGGGCCGGTTCAGATGGGCAGGGTGATTTTTTGTTTGATAATGATTTTCATTATCAACAATCGAGTTAGCTCATTGGACACAACGCGGTCTGAAATGAAAAACGGGGAAGGAATCCACCATGTCACTCGGTATCTTTTTTGGAAGCACCACCGGCAACACTGAAAACATCGCCGAGATGCTCAGCGCAGAGTTTGGGAACTTGGTCAGCACAACGGCAAACATCACCGATATCGAGCCGGAGGACCTTCTCAACTACGACATTCTGATCTTGGGGATCCCCACGTGGAACGTGGGCGAACTTCAGTACGATTGGGAGGACTTCTTGCCCCAAATGAAGGGGCTTGACCTGTCGGGCAAAAAGGTGGCCATGTTTGGCCTCGGTGACTCGTTTGGCTACGCCGAAAACTTCTTGGATGCCCTCGGTCTGTTGTGGGACGAACTCAAGGAAATGGGTTCGCCGGAGCTCGTCGGAGTGTGGCCAACCCAAGGCTATACCTTCGACGAATCGAAAGGCATGTTCGACGAAAACCACTTTTTGGGGCTTGGCCTCGACGAAGAGAACGAATCGGACATGCACGAAGAGCGCATCAAAGCGTGGACCGCCAAAGTGTGCGCTGAACTCGGATTGTCTGGCTAAGCTCGCGCGGTTGGTCTTCGCATTTTAGCCCCCACGACCTCAATCGTTGGAGTAACACTCATGGCCCTGCTCACCCTTCTCGCCGTAATCGGACCCGTCTTCGCTGGGACCATCACCGACAGCACAGGCGCCGTGATCGAGGCCAATGACCCGAAGCGAATTGTGACCGTGGCAGGTAACGTCTCGGAGACGGTGTTTGCGCTTGGTGCCGGCGACCGTGTCGTGGCGGTTGATGCCAGCAGCGTGTTTCCGCCCGCTGCACAGCAGCTTCCAAAGGTGGGGTACTACCGGAACATCAACGCAGAAGGCATTCTGTCAATGTCGCCCGACCTCGTGATCGCGACGGACTCGGCGGGGCCGCCACCCGTGATCGCGCAGATTCGAGGAGCGGGGATTCCAATCGCCATTCTCGACTCCGCGCAGAGTTTTGAGGGTGCGCAGAATCGAGTGACTCAGATCGCAGCACTGCTCGACAAGACGGCTGAAGGGAAGGCGCTGACAGCGTCGATGGCCGACGAACTCAGCGCCATGAAGAAGCCTGCTACGCCCCCCAAGGTGCTGTTCATCTACGCCCGTGGCGCAGGTACGCAAAACGTGGCAGGGACCGATACAGCCGCCAACGCGATGATTGAGTTGGCAGGCGGCGTCAATGCCGTTTCGGAGTACACCGGGTACAAGCCGATGAATGCCGAAGCCATCATCACAGCAAGCCCCGACTACATTCTGTTTACCGCGCGTGGCCTCGAGTCCATTGGCGGCGTAGAGGCGGCGGCGGCACTGAACGGCATTGCTCAAACGCCAGCCGGAATGAACAAGAAAATCATCGCCATCGACGACCTGATGCTTCTCGGGTTTGGTCCTCGAACTTCGCAAGGCGCGATTGAGCTTTCGAAGGCCATACAAGAGTAGATGAGCCCGTCGACCCAACGGGGCGCTGCGCCCATATACGTTGGAATGACCTTGCTTCTCAGCGCGGTTTTTGCCGCCGCTGTGCTGTACGGTTCGATGTCGATTCCGCTTTCTTCGTTGGTGGCAGTGGCCCAAGACGCCTTGGGCATGGACCCGTCGACGGATGTCAATCAGGGTCATCAATACATCATTGTGCATCTTCGTCTGCCGCGCGCCCTATTCGCCGTGTTGATCGGCGCAGCGATTTCGGTTGCCGGTGCCATGATGCAGGGCCTGTTTCGAAATCCGCTTGCCGATCCGGGGTTGCTCGGTGTGTCGAGCGGGGCAGCGCTGGGTGCGGCCTGTGTGATCGTGCTTGGGTTTTCAATCCCCGCCGTTCCAGCATTAACGCTTCCCCTCGCGGCCTTTGTGGGCGGCGTGATTGCAACAGTGGTTGTGATGCAGTTGTCGTTGCGAGGCGGCAAAGCAAGCGTCGCCAATATGCTGCTCGCCGGAATTGCCATCAATGCGGTTTGCGGTGCCGGTACGGGGCTTTTGGTCTACATTTCCGATGATGAGCAACTCCGGTCGCTGACCTTCTGGACCATGGGAAGCGTGGGCGGAGCGAGTTGGGCCAACCTGCCTTACGTGTGTGCCTTCGCATTCGGACCGGCCTTGGTGGCTTTGCCGCTGGGCCGATCCATCAATGCATTGCTGCTCGGTGAGGCCGAGGCCCATCTGCTGGGCGTAAACGTGGAGCGACTAAAATTTCTCATCATCTTCATGGTGTGCATCATGATTGGCACCTCTGTGGCGTTGACCGGAATGATTGGGTTTGTCGGCCTTGTGGTTCCCCACCTGTGCCGACTCATCTTGGGGGCCGACAACCGTCGGGTCATTGTGGGCAGCATGCTGCTGGGAGCCACGCTGCTGCTCGGCGCGGATCTTGTCTCGCGGACCATTGTCTCGCCCGCTGAACTGCCCATCGGAATCGTCACGAGCATTATCGGCGGACCGTTCTTCTTGTCGCTTCTGTATCGCAGCCGACAGCGGGGTATTTTCTAATGCTCGTTGCCGATCAGATTGAGTATGTCGTGGGGTCGAAACGGATTCTGGGTGGCGCCAGTGTCACCGTTGAGGCCGGTGAAATCGTGGCCCTGTGCGGGCCAAACGGCGCAGGAAAGTCAACCTTGCTCAAGGTCATGTCCGGAGAAATTGCCAGTACGGCCGGACGGGTGTCTCTTGGCGGTCGAGCGCTTGAAGAATGGAACGCAATGGATCTGGCTCGGACCCGGGCCAAGCTGAGCCAAGAGTCGCAACTGACCTTCTCGTTTCGAGTGCGGGAGGTGGTCGAGATGGGACGATTCCCACACCCAAATCCAGTCCAAAACGCCGAGGTGGTCGAGGAATGCATGCAGCGGGTGGGGATCACCGAGTTGGCCGACCGGTATTACACGTCGCTGTCCGGGGGTGAGAAACAGCGGGTTCATTTAGCCCGAGTGCTCGCGCAGCTCACCGACGCTTCCGAACACTCGAAGTTGCTGTTGCTGGACGAGCCGACCTCGGCGCTCGATCTCCTTCATCAAGAGGTGGCGCTCGCACTGGCGCATGACCTCTGTCGGACACGCGGGTTTGCTGTTCTGGTTGTGTTGCACGACCTCAATCTGGCGGCTGCGTGGTCGGACCGCATTGTGCTGCTGAGGGAAGGGGAAGTTCGGTACGCAGGCACGCCCGCCGCCGTCTTGACGCAGCCGGTGTTGCGCGAGATCTATGGGATTGATGTACTGGTCATGCCGCATCCCACAACCGGCCGACCGGTCATTACGATCGACCGGCCTGTACCCGATTCATGATCGGGTCCGTTGCGCCACTCGCGATGGCAGAGATGCGTTAAGGGACGGGACACGGGGGGTGACACCGATGAAGAAACGGATTCTGTTCGCGACCGCATTCTTGACGGCATGGCTGCTGAGTCCATCCAGCGCTTGGGCCGCCGAGCCCACCATCGAGGAGTTGCTGGATGCCACCGATGACGTCAATCGGGGAGCCAGCAGCAAGTCGACCATCACCATGCAGGTCAAGACGAAGCGCTACGAGCGAACCATGACCATGGATGCGTGGTCGCGGGGCGAGGATGACTCATTGATTCGCATCACGGCGCCCGCCAAGGATGCGGGAACGACCACGCTGAAAGTCGGCGACGACATGTGGAACTACATCCCAAAGATCGACCGGACCATGAAGATCCCGCCCGGCATGATGTCAGGGGCTTGGATGGGCAGCCACTTCAGCAACGATGACTTGGTCAAGTCGAACCGGTTGGCGGACGAGTTCACCTACGAAAAAGAGAGCTTTATCGACGGTGTCTACACCATCGTCTGCACCGCCAAACCCGATGCGGCGGTGGTGTGGGGCAAGGTCGTGGTCAAGGTGCGAGAAGACAAGGTTCCCCTTGAGGTCGCCTACTACGACGAGGACGGCGAACTTGCGCGGAAGATGACCTTCAGCGATGTCCGCGAACTGGGCGGTCGTACCGTTCCCGCTACGATGCTGCTGGAGCCCGCCGATCGGCCGGGCGAGTTCACGCGCATCACGACGACTGCGATGGATTTCGACGTCAATTTTGACGATCGTACGTTTAGCCTTCAGGCACTGAAGGAATAGCGGTGATTGCGCTCGCTTGGCGAAACATCTGGCGGCAGACCCGTCGGAGCTTCATCACGGTGTCAGCGATGGCGTTCGGTGCAGCGGTGTGCATGCCCATGATGGCCTTCATGGATGGAGTGTACGCCACCATGTTTGATGTGGCGGTCACCCAACAGACGGGGCACGTTCGCGTTGAGCATCCCAACTATCCGAAGACCAACTCGATGTTCGATGCCGTAGGGGACGCCGGATCCGTCATGGCCGCCCTCGAGGGCATCCCCGGAGCGAGTGCCGTGTCGTGGCGGGCCTATGGGGCCGGTCTCTTGGGCTCCGACCAAAAGTCCACCGGCGCGGTTCTGGTTGGTGTTGACCCGATCCGCGAGCAGGGGCTGGCGAACACCGATGCGATTGTGAAGGCGGGCACATGGCTCACCAAGCCGGGACAGATCCTGTTGGGTCACCGCCTCGCCGCGGACATCCAAGCTGAACTGGGCACCGAGATTGTGATCATGACCCAGGCGGCGGATGGCTCGATCGGTGCAGGAACGTACACGGTGGCCGGTCTGGTTCGCAGCGGCAACATCATGCGCGACTCCCAGGGTGCGTGGCTGAGTCTGGCCGACATGCAAGAGTTGCTCTACCTCGAGGACCAAGTGCACGAGTTGGTGCTGTTGGCCGAAGGCGGCCGCGACAACGTCGGGGCGCTCGCCGAGGCCGTACAATCCAAGGTGGGGGACGAGGTGCTGGTTCGCAGCTGGGAGGACGCCAACCCCCAGATGGCGGAGATGCTGAAGCTGGGTCAGCAACAGACGTCGATTCTGCTGTTGATCGTGTTCTTTCTCGCTGGATTTGGCGTTCTGAACACCATGCTGATGAGCGTCTTCGAGCGCACCCGTGAGCTGGGTGTGATGATGGCGCTTGGAACGCGGCCTTCGGCGATCGTTCGGCTCATCTTGATGGAGGGCTTCCTGCTCTCGGTCTTGGGCGCCATCGCCGGTGCCATCATGGGCGGGCTCATCGACTATTGGCTGTGCACGCAGGGGCTCACGCTTGGGTACGGCGAAATGGAGTTCAGCGGGGTGGTGTTTCCGGACACAATGAAGGGCGTCTTCAACATCAATCAGGCCCTGTCGGTGATCGGCTCGATGATGCTGATCTCGGTGCTCGCGGCGCTGTGGCCAGCATGGCGGGCCTCGCGGCTTCAACCCGTTGATGCAATGAGGTCGAACTGATGGTCCCGCTTGTCTCCATGGCATTCCGAAACCTGCTCCGCAACCGGCGTCGGACGGTCATTACGGTGCTCGGCATCTCGATCGGCCTCGGTCTGTGCCAGATGGTCTACAACCTAAACCTCGGCAACTACAACACAATGCTCGACAAAGGCATTCGAGGCATGTCGGGCCATGTGGTGGTGCAACACGAGCAGTGGCTAACGAACCCCGACGTTGAGAACGTGGTGGAGGGTTCGACCGCCATTTTGGATCGTCTCCGGAGCGACAATCCAGACGCCTTGGTGACCCGCCGAATCATGGCAGGCGGGCTGGTGACATCGCCGACGAATTCGGTCGCAGCAGCGGTCATGGGAGTCGACCCCGACCCGGAATCTCAACTCAACCGCGCGGCCAGTCGCATGGTCGAGGGAGAGTGGCTGAAGGAAGGCGACCAACGGGGCCTTGTGCTCGGGGACACGCTGGCTGAGCGGTTGGGCGTCGGTGTGAAGAGTCGGATTGTGGTCATGGCTCCCGACCCGAATGATCCCACCGAGAGCACGAGCCTGCTGTTTCGTGTGCGCGGCACGTTCCACAGCGGCATCGAGGTCATCGACAACTTCAGCGTGATGGTGTCGGTACCGGCCGCCCAAGCGTTGCTCCAGGGTGAAGACGCTGCGCATCAAATCGCGGTCGTCTACGAGACCGATGAGCCCTCTGCAGCGGGACTGGAGCGGGCCAAAGCCTTAGATCTTGGCGGGGCGGTTGCTTTGTCGTGGCAAGAGGCGCTCCCCGACCTGCAGACCTTCATCGAGGTCGACACCCGGACCAACGAACTGTTCTTCTTTGTGCTTGGCTTCATCGTCATTCTGGGTGTGATCAACACCATGCTGATGAGCGTGCTCGAACGCGTCCGGGAGTTCGGAGTGATGATGGCGGTGGGCATGCAGCCCGGGTCGTTGGCCGCGCTCGTGCTCATCGAAGGAACGCTTCTCGGTTTCGCCGCCGCTGTGCTCGGGACGGTGCTTGGCACGGCATTTACCTACCCCCTCGCGACCTCGGGTCTCGACTTCAGCCAAGAGATGGGCGAGACCATGATGGTGGAGGGTGTGGCCATGGATTCGTTGATGTTCGCCCAGTATGCGCCGGAACGCATGGTGCTGTACGCCACGGTCGCCATGGTCATGACAATTCTCGCCTCAGCGTGGCCCGCATGGCGTGTGACCCGAATGCAGCCCATTGAGGCCATCAAACACAGTTGAGTAAGGAGATCCCATGGCGATTGTAAGCGTCCGCGGACTGACCCGTGATTATCATCAAGGTGAACACACCGTTCACGCCCTGCGAGGGGTGAGCCTCGACATCGAACCCGGTGAGTTCACCGTGCTGATGGGACCGTCGGGATCGGGCAAGAGCACACTGCTAAACCTCATCGGAGGACTCGATAAGCCGACTGCGGGGTCGGTCAAAATCGAAGGGGCAGACTTGGCGTCAATGACCCCCGCGGAGCGCAGCGACCTGCGTCGCGACCGCCTCGGATTCATCTTTCAGGCCTACAACCTGATCCCGGTCCTGACGGCAGCCGAGAATGCGGAATTTGTGCTGCAGCTCCAAGGCAAGCCCAGTGATGATCGCCGCGCGCGGGCCATGGAAACACTCGAGGTGGTGGGGTTGAAGGGCATGGAGGGTCGACGGCCCAACGAGTTGAGCGGAGGCCAGCAACAGCGCGTGGCCGTGGCCCGTGCCATTGCGGGCGACCCAGCCTTGGTGCTCGCCGATGAGCCCACCGCCAATTTGGATTCGACCACGAGTGATGAGCTGATCGCCACCATGAAGCACCTCAACACCGAATACGGCGTCACGTTTGTCTTTGCGACCCACGACCCCAAGGTGATGGAGGCCGCCCAGCGGGTGGTGCGGCTCGTGGATGGGGAGATTGCAGAGGACACCCGCGCGTGAGGGGACTGAGTCTGTTGGTGGCCTCGATGGTGGCGACCGCAGCGCGGGCTGAGGCGGACCTGAAGGCGGCCCTCAATGGCGACATCAAGACGTTTTATGTCGCAACCGTTCCCTACGATAACGCCCTGTTCGAGGCCGCTGGATTGATGCCCTCGGACCCCATCGGCCAAGGCATTGTGGACGGTCGTCTGAAGGCGAAGGCATCGCTGGGCAACATTCGCCTGATTGCGCATCATGCTGTAACGTCCACCACCGGCGGACCCACCTTTACAACCGGTCAAACCGGACTTGGTGCGCAGTCGCCTCAACTCATCGACCTCTCTTGGGATGGACTCGAGGACACCGAGGACGCCGAAGCGATGACGCTGACCGGGCGGACCGATCGGCTCAGCGTGGGGCTCACGACCGGACCGCTGACCTTGACTGCCGGACGGCAGCCCATCACGCTGGGCCACGGCTTGACCTTTACCCCCATGGATTTGGTGAACCCTTTTTTTCCAACGGTGGTGGATCAAGAATACAAACCCGGAGTGGATGCTGCGACCGCGGACCTGTTCTTTGGCACCTCCTCTCAAGTGAGCCTGATGGCGGCCTACGCCGATGAAACGCCGGTGGTGGATGCGGAGGATTGGGCCGTGGATGGGATGGTCTACGCAGTGTACGGCCAGCATACGGTTGGTCGGTCGGACATTGGACTGATGGTGGGCGAGATTCGCAACGATGCGGTGTACGGACTGACGGTGGCGAGTTCAATTGGTCCGGTTGCGGTGCACGCAGACGGCACCTTCACGCAGCCCGATTCACCCGATGAGGACCCATTCATTCGGGGTGTGCTCGGTGCGCTGTGGGCAGCGACCAGTGAAATGACGTTGATGGGTGAGGTGTACCACCAGTCGCTTGGTGCGGAGAATCCCGACGGGTACCTCTCGCAACTGGCCACCGAACGCTATGCGCGCGGTGAATTGTGGTTGGCGGGCCAAACCTACGCGTCGGGGTCGGTCAGCTACCAACTCACGCCCTTGATCTTGGGAACGGTCGCGGTCATCGGAAACGCGTCCGACGGCAGTGCGCTCGTGGCACCGAATGCGGCCATCAGTGTCAGCGATGAAGTTCAAATCGTGATCGGCGGGTTCATGGGTCGCGGCGAGCGACCGGCCATCGTCGATGCACTGGACTTGCTCGATCCGGAGACGGGACTGCCAATCACGGGCGATGACCTGTACTCATCGCTGGGGGTCCGCAGCGAGTTTGGGCTGTATCCATCAAGCGCGTACCTTCAGATGAAGGCGTACTTCTAGCCCCGCCACGGGTCGCGCTTCGCCGTCGCTACTCTTCGAGGTCGATGTCGATGACCACCGGTTCGTACTCGAAGTCCAATCGACTGGCGAATCGGATTGGAGCGCTCGGGTCGAGGTCATCGAGGGGCTTGACTTCGCTGAGGCTGTCTCGCATGACTTGTCGGCAGCGCGTGCTCTCTCCGTCTGTTCCGCGGTCAAACAGCAGGACCTCTCCCATGGACCGGCTGGTCACAATGGTGCCGACGGGATGGTCGCCAAGCCAGTCGATGATGGCCTCTGCAACGGTCGGATCGATCGATTCCAGTGCCCGCATTCGTTCCTGAACGTCGGAGAGGGTCGCCGGCTGCTCGCCCTGCATCGTGTCGACCAAGGCTTCCAGTGCGTGCAGCAGCTGCGCCTTGATCCCCGTGGAGTAGCCTCGGCGAATCAGTTCCAGTTCCCGCAGGATCATCATGACCCGCGGAGCAAGGTCACTCAGGGATGTATACGTGGCCAGCATGGGGATGATCCGGTCGGGTTCAGTTCCACGGGTGACGGAGTCGAGGACCGATGCAAGGCCAATGGCCATCAGGTCGCTGCGATCCAGTCCACCCACTTGGCCCACTTGGACCGCCAAGAAGGTTCGGCACGCAACGCGATGAAAATCAGAGGACTGACCTTCTTGCTGACGAGCGAAACACAGGTGCTGAACCACCCGGCCGCGCTCCATGTTGAGATCAATCAACAGGCGCATGTGCCGCATGAACGGGACCATCGTGGGGGTGTGACCCTCGTTGACGAGGTCTGTCAGGCCTTCGAGTCCGTCCAACAGGCCCGAGAACAGCCAGACCACCACCTGATGGGCGTCCCGTTCGGCGGTGCCGGTCACCGAGTAGTCGAGCTCAAGTGCCTGAATTCCGCTGTACGCGCGAACATCCATGAGCTTGCGGTAGTGATAGGAGGTGAAGAAGGCAGAAGCGAACTCGGAGAGGCTCTCCTTGCTGACAGCAGCATCGAAGATGATCTCGCCCACACCCATGGTCTTCAACTCTTTTGTGAGCTCCTTGATGCGCTCAAAATCCTGCATCGCGATGGGCAGCAAGGTGTTGTTGATGAACGTTTCCTCGGGCAGTAGCTGAACCTGAAGCGTGCTCTTTGGTTCCGCATCAAAGTGCTCCGTGAGCGTGCCGAACAGCTCGTCTCGCGCCCGCGTCACAATGTCGTTGTTCGCATCGTGGGTGTGCAGTGAGCGCAGGTACACCTGAAGGTCATTGATGAGACGGTTGCCGTATTTGCGGAGTTCACTCTTCTGACTCATGTTTCCTCCGCCTTGGTGGGAGCGGTGGAACCCTGTTTCTCGTTCATTCGGGCCAAGGTGGCCTTGGCGACCTCGCGGATTTCTTTCGAGCCCATGATGCGACGCGACAGCTTCTTCAGGGAGTGTGTCCCATCCACCGAGGGGAACCGCTCCAGAACCCGGATGGATTCCAACTGAATTCGCCGCTTGTGCTCATTGGTCCAGACGGAGCTCGAGGTCGCCAGACCGCAAAACAGAAGGTTGATCGGAGTCAGGTTCCCGTGGGCAGCGAGGGTGGTGATGATCTCCCACTGTTCGTCTTCTGACCGTCGCATGAAGTAGGAATCTTTGGCGGTGGCGAGCACCTCGCGCAGGAAGTATCGGTCTCCGCTCCGCTTGATGAATCGAAACACTTCGACGCGAATGGCTTCGTCGGTGTCGCGGTACAGGCGCATCAGGTTGTTGCGCATGGACTCCTCGAAAATGGTCTCCATTCGCGACAGTGTATACAGCCGAACTTCGGCGTGAGGGGAAGTACACCCCTCGATCGCCAAGTAGTTGGCCTGATCGGTGTTCATGTCGAAGAGGGCCTTGATGCTCTCGAGTTGCTCCTCGAGGATGGCGCTGTTCATGCGAGCGGAATGAAAGGCCAAGGGGGCAACCTCTTGGGTGATGACGAGGGCTTCGACCTCGTCACGGATGTCCTCGGCTTCAATGCCTCCCAGCAGCTCCTCGATCAGATCAGCATCGGCTGCGGCCATGGCAGACAGGGACTCCCGAAAGGCCTCTGGGCCCGACTCGATCAGCGGGATCAAGGCACGAATGCCGCCGGCTGCCGTCAGCATGCGCTCCAGTGACCATCCTTCGAGAGCCGGGTGACCCTCCGCCACGCTCATCAGTTGGTTGATCTTGTCGGTGAGTCCGAGGCGGGCGTATGACCCGATCAGGTTGGTGAGTACCTCGTCCACCTCGGCGGGCTCGAGCCCAGCGAGCAGCGGTAAAAACGCATCGATTTCGTTGGCTTCGGACGCAAAGAGCGCGTCTTCAGCGGGCTGCATTGGCGTCTCGATGCACTCGGCACACCACTGGAATGGGGTCTGATTCACGGCCAAAACGCGCAGATCGTCGGGGTTGATTTCGATTCGTCGATCCGAGGCTTGGGCGTCGGGCACCAAGAGGTTTCGCCAGTGTCCATACTGGGCGTCTAGGGTCTCTTCGGCCGTCATGTTGGATCGAACACCCCGCACGAGCGTGCGGGCGACAGAGATCTGAATGTGGTTGAGCTCACGTCGCCACAGGACGGTCAGAATGTCGTCTCCATGGTGTTCCCCGGCCATGATCTGGAGCATCTCACGAACCTCCCGAGTCTCGATTCCGGGGGTGAACACAATCTGGCGCGCGCCTTGTTCGAACAACTCAAACCACGTTCGATTGAGGTCGTGTTCGCGAGCGGACCGCTCGCCATGGGTCTGCAGCCCGTGGGGCGTGATGGTGAGCACGGCCGGTCCCTGCTCGGTCACTAGAGCAGCTTGGGATGCCATCTCGCGGACATGAGCCTCGTACTGGGCGCCGCGCGCTTCATACAGTCGGTAGGACCGAAAGGCCTTTTCCACGCTGGAAATGAGCTTATCGAGCAGCAAGGTGTTGTTGGCATCAGGGGAACTCATGTTCGCTCACGGGATGACCGAAGGGTATCAAGTTTTAAACCGCTCTACGAGTGAGTCTTTGGCCTAAGGCACCAAAACGTTGCTGGGTCCGACTTCTGTATGTGCTCGAGCGGCACCGAGGGCGCAGTTCGGTGTGGTTTAGGACTTTTTTCGAATCCATATAAGCGGTGAAAGTATTGGTTTAAATATTATTTTATACGAATATTGGTATTGGCTGTAGGCGAAATCAAGCCTTTTCGTACACCGCGGTATTGAACTGCGATCCCGTGCAGGGTAGGTGGTTTGCAGTTCGGCAACTGTTGCCCCGTCAAGTTCTACAGGGCCCGTCCGAGCGCTCAACAACAATCAAGGAATGAACACATCATGCTTCGCATTTTGACTACTCTTGCTGCCATCGGCGCTGTCTCCACTCCTGCTCTTGCAGACGACCACGCTGACTACGGCATCAACGTTGGCTTCAGCCCCTTCGGTGGTTCGGTTGGCCTCATCTACAACCCCTCTGCCAGCACCTCGGTCAACGTGGCCTTCGGTGGCGCGCCCGCCAGCGACGCTCCGTTCAAGCTGGACATCGACGGCACCGAGTACACCCAAAACGGCGGCTCCAGCTGGATGGGTTTCTTTGTGAACCACCGCCCCTTCGAAGACTCCCAGTGGTTCCGGATCAACACCGGTATCGGCATTGGTGGCATTGAAGGCACCCTGACCAACGACGCGGGCGATGAGTACGCCGTCGAGTACAACGAAAACCCCGTCGGGTACCTCGGTGTTGGCTTCGGAAACGGAACCGCTGAAGGCCTCACCTTCGGCTTCGACATCGGCGGACTCTTCGGCTCTGGCCCCGAGATCACCGTGGTTGAAGGCGACGGCGCCGACCTGGAAGACATCCAAGACAACGCGTTCTTCGGAAACGTGCTGCCCAACCTCCAACTCACGGTCGGCTACAACTTCTAAGCCCTCTGTCCGTTGGACATCGAGAGCCCTCGCCGCCATGGCGAGGGCTCTTTTGCGTTCGGCTCAGTCGTCCTCGGGCTCTGCTCCCTCGGGCGCGCTGAACCACCCGTCGTGGAGGGCCGGGTCGTAGTTGTTAATCCCTTCGGGCATGATGAGTTCGGTGCGGATGGTGTCGCCGTGCCAGTCGACGATGATGCGACCGGGCTCGGCCCGCCACGTGCCCTTGTCATCGAGGTTTCCGGTGCCCCAGTACGAGAAGTCTTTGCCGGTCACGGTGCCCGACAGGGCGGTGTCGTGGGTTCGGGTGAACGCGGCCATTCGGGTCGGACCGGCACCGGGCGTGGGGCCCCACAGTTGGCGGCCATTGAAGAACGCCGCCACCGCATCGGCGCTCATTGGCGCAGACGGCATGGCCATGCGCTTGCGAAACCCATCGAAGTCGCTGTCGGCCCAGAAGCGATCGAAGCGGCCAGAATCGAGCAGGAAGACGTTTTCCAAAATGACCCACACCCTGTGGTCGTGTTCGCCGGGCCACTCGGCTTCAGCACCCCGCACCATGGCGCAGGCCAAGTTGTACTGCGACAAGGTGTGGGTCGGATCGACCATCCCTGCGGCCTCGAACAGTCGCATTGCGTGCCGAAACGAGCCTTCGGTGTGGCACCGCATGCCGAAGGCGTTGAGTTGGTCGGCGCTCAGTCCGCCACGCCCCAGTTTGACGTGCCGGCTCGCCTGCTTGCAGGTGGCGTCCTCGGCGAGGGCGTTGTCGCGGGGGTAGTCCGGGCCGACGGCCTGGGCATGCGACGCCCGACCGAAGCCGGTTGCCACCGCCAATGCGAGTGCCGCGAAGACTGAGCGGTTGAGGATTCGTGTGTTCATTACGCACCGCACTCGTCGGGGATGCCAAACCAACCACCACTGGCGTGCCCACTCAGTCCCGTGCGGTCGGCGTGGATGACTTGAATGCGTTCGGTGAGCGTATTGCTGGGGTCGAGGTCTGGATGGTCGCGTTTGACCCAGTCGATGATCACGGAATCGGCGGTGGCCCGCCACGTTCCTTGGATGGGCAGTTCGTTCATTTCTGCATCGTGGCCATGGTAGCCCCCCACTGTGCCAGTCAACGCCTCAGGGTGGGTCCGCTCAAAGGTGATTTCGGCCACGGTGTAAACTCCGGGTGTCGGACCCCACAGGGTCACGCCATCAACCAGCGCGGCCATCTCGTTGGCGCCGGTGGGGGCGCCTCGAGCGAGCAGGCGCATGTCGAAGTAATCGCGGACCGATTCGAGGTCTGCATCGTTGGGCATGCGTTTCGATCGGTTCGGGTCGAGTTCAATGGCTCGGCGCAGACGGATCAGGACGTCATCAATTTGCGCGTCGCAGGAATGCAGTTGACGCAGTCGAGCGTATGCGCAGGCGAGGTTGTAATGAGCGAGGGCGTGGGTTGAATCGAGTTCAGTGGCGAACTCGAAGAAGCGGGCCGAATCATGGAATCGCTTGAGTGTGTGACACCGCATGCCGAAGGAGTTGAACTCGTCGGCCGTGGCGGCGGACTTGAACCCCTCCCGCCCCAACCGACGGGTCTTTCGGTTCTTGGCCACGAAGGACTGGTATCGGTCCCATTCTGCAACGGCTTCGTCGCACGTGGCGTCGGTTGGAATCCCAAACGCGGGCGATGGATCGTCGGCCTGGGCGTGGCCACCGAAGGCAAGGCAGGCGGACAACAGTGCGGCAGAGCCACGAACCATGGGAACCTCAGTCAGGCCACCAGCGTACACCAAGTAGCCGGATTTAGGCCTCGAAGCGCAAGTGGTAGCCGTTGTGCTTGCGAATGTTCAGCACCCGGTTTTCATCGAGCAGCAGGTACTGGCCTTTGATGCCCATCAGCGTTCCCGCAATGATGGGGGCCTTGTCGAAGCCCGTGCTCTTGACCTTCTCGGGGTAGGCGGTGACCGGGTAATCGAGCGCCAAGAGTTCTTCGTCGTCCACCAAGTATTGCCGGTGGCTCTCGGGAACCGTGGCGCGGACTTGGTCGAGGGCAGCCGCCCAGTCGGGGGCCTCGAGCACGTCGTTCTTGAGCATCTTCTGCCAGCTTGTGCGGTCGGTGAAGGCTTCCTTCAAGGCCACCTCGACCTCGCCGGCGGCGCACCGGTGCGGCGTTCGCGCGATCACGCGGGCCGCGCTTGCTCCTTGGTCGATCCACCGGGTGGGCAGCTGGTCGCCGCGGGTCACGCCCACCTTGATTTCGGACGACACCGCCAAGTAGACGATGTGCTCGCGGACGTGGTGCTTGAGCTCCCACTCCATATCGCGGCCTTCGCCCAGGTGGCCCCGGCACAGCTCGGGGCGGATGATGCACTCGGAGTTCATGGGCGAGTTGCGCATGCAGGGAAAGCAGAAGCCCTGCGCAAACGACTTCTTGGTCACCCGACCGCACTCGATGCAGGTGATCTTGCCCATGAAGGTGAGCTGGATGTCGCGGCCAATGAAGGGGTTGAGTCCCACGCCTTCGTCACCGAGACGCAGGGTGTACTGGATGGGCTCCCCCAGCTCCGTGGTCATCTTGCGGCTCTGTCCTTCTACAAGCATAGCGACGGACGCTTAACGCATTCGTTAAGTGTGCCACCCAGGTTGTTGCTCGCTCGTGTACCACCAATCGTCGTTTTTAGACGGGGCCTGCCACGATCACTTGCGTTCTGGGACCGCTCAAATTTCACCAGTAAACAAACTTCACTCGTTTGAATGGCAGACTAATTGCGGGGGGTGGCATATGTTTTGTCGCAGACCACCGAAGATGCCGGCGACTGCGGCGTACGCTGAGGTGCGACCGAACCGTTTCGAGTGGATTCCGGTGTGGTACGCTCCGTCGAATGCAGGGAGCTAAGGCCATGATGGGTGCTGGTAGGAGCATGGTTTGGAGCATTGCCATCGTATGGCTATTCATCGTCGCGTCAGGGGGTTCTGCACGCGCCGATGATCGAATCACCCTTGCGGTGACTTATTTCGACAACCTCTCGACCGATCCACAGCTCGAGGTGTTGTCTCGGGGATTTGCCGATGCACTGATCAGTGACTTGGCCACTGAAGCGCAGCTCCGGGTCGTGGAGCGTGCGCGTCTGACGGACATCCTGACCGAGATCGAGCTGGGCGAGTCTGCCTTTGTCGACTCGTCGAGTGCTGCGAAGTTGGGTCGGGGCCTTGGGGCATCGTTGATTGTGACGGGCAGTTTCACGGTGGTTGACTCGACCATCGACATCAATGCCCGGATCGTAGATGTCGAGACCGCGGAGGTGATGGGGAAGGCCCGAAAGAGCGGGACGGTGAACGACTGGCTATCGCTGCAAAGGGGGCTGTCGACCGCCCTGCTTGAGCAACTGACCGGTCCCGTGACGATCGTGCAG
The DNA here is from genome assembly GCA_002348535.1 of Deltaproteobacteria bacterium UBA2957. GTDB lineage: Bacteria > Myxococcota_A > UBA796 > UBA796 > UBA796 > UBA796. Next base: position 33,107 of record DEBL01000225.1, read on the forward strand.
CGCAAGCAACTGGGTCGGGACGGCACCGCCAACTTCGATGCCCTGCTCGCGTACTCGAACAGCCTGCGATTCTTGGACATAGGCGAGGTGGAG
>DEBL01000173.1:0-6429 GCA_002348535.1 Deltaproteobacteria bacterium UBA2957
TTGCGGTGAGGTCCGACCCAAGCTGGGTCGCCGTGTAGGGGGCGGGACACGCCGCAGCTACAGACTGGTGGCCCAATAATCCGGCAAAAATGCATGGAAGTAAACGTCTCATAGCAAGACGCTACCATGTTTTCAGATTGGCTGAACCCAACCCACCACGGTTCCGGCTTGAATTGGCTCCCCGTCGGCGACTGCGGTGAGCACCCACGTCCCGTTTTCCTCGGCCCGAATCGGGGAAAATGTCTTCATTACTTCCATTAGCCCAATGGTGTCGCCGGCTCTCACATCCTGCCCGGCCTTGAGGAATGCGGGCGCATCGGGACTCGGACGCCCCCAGAAACTCCCGTCCATCGTCGCGCGCACCGCAACTGCACCTTCAACGGGTGCCGTGTCGTCCGTCACGGAATCCGTCTGTTCCGCGTCCGCAACGGCAGCCACCCGCCCTCGCGTAAGGATTTCTAAGTCATGGATACTCCAGATACGAGGATTCTTAATCCGACGACGCCCCGTCGACTGGTAGGCCATTTCCGCTGCAGCCTTGAGCCATGTACGGAGCTCATTAAACCGAATCACCTCGTCTGTATCCATATTTGAAGCCGCGATAACCGGGTCCATATCCGCTTCGATCCTCGCTTCGGTCTTGGCCATTGATGCGGCAATGGCGGCCGCCTCATCGGGATCCTGCGTCGCGATTTGAAAATCAGAGTCCAGTTTTGTATTGTGCGCAGCGATCGCCAATGTGCGTCCCTCCATCACGCTCAGTCGAGCGGTGGGTAACGACAACTGAAACACCGGATCGTATGGATGCCCGGCCATCGCGTAGTACCCTGCCCCCGATGCCTTTCGAAGCAAAACGGTGAACATGGGGGTCTCGTTTGTGGAGTTGCTGTAGATAAGGCTGGACCCGTACCCCAGCAGTCCCTGTAGCTCTGCTTCCACTCCGATGTCGAACCCAGCGATGTCCTGGAGCCACAGCATCGGAATCCCGTCCGCATTGCACGCCCGTGAGAATGCTGCGATTTTGGCGATTCCTTCTCGATACAAGATTCCGCCGGGGCGCATGCCGGGGCCTTCGGGATGCGGATGCGGCTGAGGGTCATTGGCAATGATACCCATCCAGAGGCCGCCAATACGAGCAAGGCCGGTGATCATTTCTTGGCCTTGGTGACCCATCAGCTCATGGAACAATGAACCGTCAACCAACCGAGCCAACACCTCTCGCATGTCGTACATGTGTCGGTGGTCTACAGGCAGGATCTCTGCGAGCTGGTCCGCTGCCTCGAGCGGCTCCTCGCTGTAAACGCCGTGTCGGTAGAAGTTCGCCGCCGATGTCGGAAGTTTCTCCACTTCGGCACGAATCAGCGCGACGGCAGTGTCATCGTCAGGCACGCGGACATCAGCGCACCCAGAACGATGCACGTGGACCTCTGGCCCTCCGATGTCAAGGCTCGTCAACTTTTGCGCCTTTGCGCCCTTTATCAGTGCCGCCCCAGCAATGACCATGTAGGCAGCCTCCGTCATGTACACGCGATCGCTAATGATTGGCATGTACCCACCGCCTGCAATGCAATCGCCGAAAACGCCGGCGATTTGCGGAACACCGGATGCGGAGAGTTCGCTGTTCTTTTTAAAGATGTGTCCTGCGCCCCGGCGCCCGGGGAAGGATTGGCTTTGCTCGGGCAAAAACAGTCCCGAACAGTCCACGAGATAGACCACCGGCAGACCAAGCTTGAGTGCAATCTCTTGGCCCCGCTGGATTTTTTCGGGTGTTTTTGGCCACCACGCGCCACTGGCCACCGTGTTGTCGTTGGCAATCACCATCACCCAACGCCCATGGACCTGCCCAAAGGCTGTGACCACACCTGCGCCGGGGGCATCTCGTTTGCTGCCTTGGAACGCTCTCCCCCAGTTCACAAGTGTCCCAATGGGGAGCAGAGTGGTCCCCGGATCGACAAGGCGCTCAATCCGCTCCCAGGTCGTGCGCTTACCTTTGCGGTGAACTCGTTCTGCGCCCCAACCTTCTCGGACTACGGACCGCTTTTCCGCGATCGCATCGCCGAGCGCCTCGTTGTGGTTCCGATTGTCCGCCCGCTCTTCCGTTGAGGCCGAAAGTCGCCCACCGATCTTTTCCAATCCGGTCCTCATGACATCAACCCCTTCATCTCACGCTCTAAGAAACCTGTGTCTGTGTCACCCGCAATAAATCCTGGATGGTCCAACAGTCGGCGATGGAAACCAACCGTCGTGGGAACCCCCTCGATGGAGAACGCATCTAAGGCACCCCGCATGCGCTCAATCGCCTCACTGCGCGTCGCGCCAGTCGCAATCACCTTGCCAATCATCGAATCATAATGCGGCGAAATTGCATCTCCCTCTTTGAGGTGCGTATCCACGCGGATTCCCTCACCCGTTGGAATGTCAAACCGCGAAAGAAGACCGGGCTTCGGTGCAAATCCGAGGGCAGCATCCTCGGCGTTGATTCTGCACTGTATCGACCACCCCTTGGCTTCGTTAAATGGACCCACAAGCCTGTTTGCGGCCACCTCAAGCTGTGCCCTCACGAGGTCCACACCGGTGACCTCTTCGGTGACGGTGTGCTCGACCTGGAGCCGGGTGTTCATCTCCATAAAATAAAGGTGCCCAGCCGGGTCGTAGAGCATCTCGATCGTTCCCGCTCCACGATACCCAAGCGCCCTGCAAGCTGCCTTGATGCGTTCGATGACCGCTGCACGCAAGGCCGTACCTTCTGACCCTTGCAGTCCCGGACTGGGGGTCTCCTCAAGAAGCTTCTGATGCCTGCGCTGAATGGAACATTCTCGTTCACCAAGCACATGCACTTGGTCGCGGTCGGCCATCACCTGAAACTCGATGTGACGCGCATTCTCAATGAGCTTTTCCATGTACATTCGACCATCCGCAAAGGCAGAGAGCGCTTCTGCGCTGGCTTCGTCGAAGGCGGACTCCATCGCCGCCGCCTCCCGAACAATCCGCATTCCTCGCCCGCCGCCGCCGGAAACTGCCTTCAGCAGGACCGGGTACCCGAGTTCTGCTGCTACCTCGAGGGCGACTGACGCGTCCTCAATTGTTCCTGGACTGCCCGGAATGGTCGGCAACCCAAGGCTCGCCATCGTCGACCGAGCCTCGGCTTTGTCGGCCATCCGCCTCATGGTACTCGAGGCAGGCCCCACAAAGGTGATCCCAATGGCCTCACAGCGCGCAGCGAAGGTGGGATTTTCAGATAGAAAACCCCACCCGGGGTGGACGGCGGAGGCACCGTACTTTGTCCCGGCTTCCAACACAGCATCGATATCCAAGTAAGACCGAGGCCCGCCAATATTTGCAACCTCGGTCGCGGTCGCCAAAAAGGCGAGTTCAGCGTCAGCGTCGGTGGTCAAGGCAACGGACTCGACACCAACCGCGGCGCAGGTCCGAATTACTCGAGCGGCCACTTCGCCACGATTGGCAATCAGGATCTTGCGAAACATTTGATGCCCCCTCTGTTCTGCGTTTACCGATAACGCTGACGTCATGGACCTGTCATGGACTCACCGGCCCCGATGACCCTTACAGGCTCATACACACCCGCTGCCACTGTCTAATACTCGAGTGTCCGTCCGTCTTCTCAACCCGTCACACTCGGCTTCGAAAAGCGCGTATTTCCAATCTGCTGGTGTTCAAAAATCGCTAGGTGCTTTGGTGCACTCGCTCTGCACCAAAGCACCTAGCGTCGTTGCAGTCGGCGCCTGTTTTTATCGCCAGCCTTGTTCGCTTCCCGGTTGCGCCGAGGGGCAACCGTTGGAGAGCGGGCGGTCTGAAAATCTCGGGCTCATGGCATCTGTGGGACCATTTCCGTCTGAGAAAGCCACCTGCAGATGGCTGAGCGCTGGGAGGTCCGGACGTGCTTTTTTGGACAGGCATTGCAAGCGGGCGCGAACACCTTATTGAACGGCGTCGCCTCAACCCTGAAACCCACGTCGCGGGCACACGACCTCGCCACGCTTCACAGTCGCCCTCCATGGCGCATACGGTCCGCCCACCATGCAAAGCAAACCACACCGTTTTGGGACCCAAGCGACGGTGGCTTTGGGCCTTATTGTCTCCTTTGCAGCCTGCACACCTGAGCCGACTGCACCGCCAGTCCTGCCTACCTCTTCCGCCTCCGCGATCTTTGCGGCCGATTTCGATGGTGACGGTAATGACGAGATTGCCACGGTTGCCGACGGCGCGTTGCATTGGATGGACAATGAATTCACGCTGCGCGGATCCGTTGCTGCACACGCATCGGTGGACCTCGATACCGACGGGTCAGAAGAGTTGGTTCTCGCACTGCGTCGCAGTCGTACACATCCTGAGGCTGATCCCCAGCTTTTAGTGGTGAACGCCGTATCGACACAAGCCCACGCAGCCCCCAAAGACGGTCGGTACCGGATTACCGATCTCAGCGTTCACGGGAACCGACTCTTCGTCACCATACTCGGGTCATCAAAAGATGCTGTGGGAGGCTGGTGGACCCCCACTTCGTTTGAGGCCATCACCGCATCCACGATGGGAATGAGTCAGCAGGTAGTGACGGACGAAACCATCGCGGTCGGTCGCATTTATGGGGACGCACCCAAATCCAATGGGCGACTGGAGCTGCACTCGGGATCAACGGTAAGGGTCCTTCCAGGACGACGAGGCGTCCGCACGCTAGCAACCGCCGACATCAACCGAGATGGACATTCGGACATCGTCGCGGCGGACGGCTGGCACTTTAAATATGGAGAACACGCCGAAGCGCGACTCAGTGTCTACCTCGGGCCCGACTTTTCGGACTACCGAATGATCGGCACGATTGACGGAGACTACACCATCAACAGGATCGATGCGGTACCCACGGTGCCACCGACAATTGTTGCAACCGGCACATCCAAAGTCGTCGCATTCACGCTCGATGAGATGGGATGGACACCTATTATTATAGGCACCACCAAAGAGGGGGCCCGGGCCACTGTGGTCACCACCCACACAAAACACTGGCTGGCCTTGCCCGGCGAGGCAGCCGAAATTCGCCAACTGCCATCGTTCTGATCTCGCCCATCTGTGGAAAAGCCTGCTCCTCAATGGGGTACTGCGTTCGAATTTAGATTTTTTTTCGTGTTTCACCGTCTTGGCTTATTGCTGTTTTTATTCAGCGTTTTTAGGCACATAGAGGATTACTTGTCCAATGGGTAAAAACTTTTTTACGGCTAAACGATGGACGTGTCTACAATTTGGGTTGCCGGGTCCGCCTCGTCAATTAAGCAAAATGGGCAGGCAGGTAAAGGCGGTTGTCGCCGTTCCTCCAGCATTTTCCAACCACGCCATTGGTTCGGACCAACCAACGGCGAGAACAGCACGGTCCACACAGGAAAAAAGAAAATGGCTGACAAGAAGTACTTCGTACTCCAAGAAAAAGGCAAGGACTCCAACATCGTCTTCGCATCCCGCCAACCCCGCGGTGCCGCCCTTAAGGCTGCTTCCCGTGGCCACACCGCCATCTCCCTTCGTGAGCGTGGAACCAACCGCGTCCACAACTTCAAGGGCTGGCGCGAAGAAGTTGCCGCTCCTAAGAACGGTCCTTCCTGGCTTGGCGACACCGTTTGGAAGTCCAACGTCAAGAAGCTTGGTGTTGACCGCATCTAGATGATTGGTATGACTTCACGGCCATTTCGATGGCCGTGAGCCAATCCAAAGCCACCCTTGGAACACCCTTGGGTGGTTTTTTTGTTAGGTACCCCCCGTGGAGCGAAGTACCGAGCGACTGTTGACCACCTTGGCACTCGGGCTGTGCATCGGCTTCGCTGCGGCCATCGCGGTTGGCGCGTTCGCCACGACACCCGAGGACCTCCCGTCGACCAACTCCGGCGAAACTCCACCGCTGGCGCGTCAGACCCAGCCACCCAACGTCGCCGCAGTGCGGCAGACCGCAGTGACGGAAGCCGTAGCCGCAACGGCACCTTCGGTGGTTTCGATTACGACGGTTGAAGCCGCCAGCGATTTGTTTCGTCGTTTTTATGGGCGCCCCGGTGAGACCAGTGCCGGGTCAGGCGTGGTGATTGACTCTCGAGGTGTAGTTCTGACCAACGCACACGTGGTCGCATCGGCATCAAACATCACCGTCACCTTCGCCGACAACACCCAATTCGAAGCGGACGTTATTGGATTAGCCGAGGACCTCGATCTGGCCGTCCTCCGGATTCCCGAAAAGGCAGACCTCGAGGTGGCGCAGATTGGAAACAGCGACACACTGATTCTCGGTGAACCCGTGATCGCGATCGGAAATCCATTCGGGCTCGGTCACACCGTCACAACCGGGGTCGTGAGTGCCGTCAGCCGACCGCTTGAGACCGATGATCGGGTTTTTCAAGACTTTATCCAAACCGATGCCAGCATCAACCCCGGTAACTC
>DEBL01000173.1:6734-7646 GCA_002348535.1 Deltaproteobacteria bacterium UBA2957
TGCCAGCATCAACCCCGGTAACTCCGGGGGCCCTCTGCTGGATGCGACGGGGTCTGTGATCGGCATCAACACAGCGATCCGGCCCAACGCACAAGGTATCGGGTTTGCAATTCCCATCGGCCGCGCCATTAAAATCGCGACCGACCTTGTTGAGTCTGGGACCGTCCGGATTCCTTGGCTGGGCGTACTGCTCAAGGATGCCGCCTTTCAAAGCGAGACGGGACGCACGACTGTTCCCGAGGTCGCTTATGCATTTCCGTCTAACCCTCTTAAGGCGGGTGACTTGATTGTGGGCGTGGATGGACGGGGCGTTCAAGGGCGAAGTGACTTAAATGCCTTTCTGTCCGCCTCCGAGCCAGGCGGTCGCCTCAGCTTGGATGTGGTCCGTGACCGCAAACGGCTCAACCTCACACTGAACACCTCAACCCTTCCAATCGCATTTACGACCGTCCACATCCTTGAGCGTGTCGGGATCGGCTTGAGCGAACACCGCTTGGGCCGCAATGAAGGCGCCACCATCGGTGTCCTTTCACGAAGTGGCACCGCCGCTCGAATTGGATTGCGCGATGGCGACATCGTGATTGGGTGTGATGGCGAATCGATTTCGGGTCCCAATGACTTTATATCCATGGCCCACCGGGCCATACAGCGGCATCGAACCAGCGTCCTCCTCACCGTCCAACGAGGGAATGTCGTGGGCCGTGTACCACTTCCCCTTTAGTCGCTGTATGCTGCACCCATGAACTGGCGTCTTCTCTTCTGGCTCGGCCTTTTTTTCTTCGGGTGTGCTCCTCACAAGCCGCGGGCGACCGCCGGCCTGTCCGGTCCCGACCGCGCTGAGTTTTCGCTCTACAACAACCCAATTTCAGGCGACAAAATCTTTGTAGAAGCGCGCCTTGGCCCCAAACGGAG
>DEBL01000173.1:7982-8680 GCA_002348535.1 Deltaproteobacteria bacterium UBA2957
GGTCTATTTTTAGTCGACACGGGGTCGGCCATCTCGGTAATCTCCCAAGACTTGGCGGAGGACCTTGGGGTTGCCGTCGAGGCTCAGCCGGGCTCCCTCGTGGGGGTCGCAGGGCGTACTGCTTGGAGTGCAGCGGTACTCCCTGAGTTGCGTCTTGGGCCCTACACGATCCGCAATCATCCTGTTGCCGTCGACGTGGCGGGGGTCCCTAGTCATGTGGGCTTGGTTCCACTTGCTGGCATCATCGGGAATGACATTCTCGACCGCTTCCGGGTAACGATTGACTTTCCTGCCAATCGGATGACCCTCGAAAGGGAACCTCAAACCAAGATGCCGGCAACATCAACGGTACTGTTTTACAACGGCCAACAACCAAAAATTAAGACCACACTCACTGCGAGAAATCTCGCGGGCGTCACCGTAGAGCAACCGGTGCTCCTCCAAATTGATACAGCAACCCGGGGGCTGGTTCTCCAAGGCGGAAGTCACGCGGGACTGGAGACCGTCGCATCCACTCAGGACCAAGTGATTCAAGGCGTCGGATCGCGAAGACCCCAGCGCCGAACAACCAAACGCGTGCCCGTCGTGCGGTTGACCGCCGGTGGTGCCATCATTGACGACCCCATAGAGGCTACGTGGCTCGACTACGATGTCTTCGGCCGACGGCATGCGCCGGAGATGTACGGTCTATTGGGCTA
>DEBL01000173.1:9014-9280 GCA_002348535.1 Deltaproteobacteria bacterium UBA2957
TCGGGTCTCCGACGGTTCAAGGCAACGATCGACTTCAAGACCAAGCAGTTTGCGTTGACCGCCTCCGAAGAATCCAACCCAAAAGTGGATGTCCACCAGTGGTTCCTTCAGCGGGGCGACCCAACGCCCATCGACCGAGTGAAGGCCATGGTGGTGGTCGGAAAGTCGGCGGAAGCTGAACGCATGCTTTCGCGAATGGCACGACAACCATCCAAACACCCCGAGGCGACCATTCTGTTTGCGCGCATGCAGCGCAGCGCCGGAGA
>DEBL01000108.1 GCA_002348535.1 Deltaproteobacteria bacterium UBA2957
CCCGCCGACATCGCAGACGTACTCGGCACACGACCCGTGTCGACCACCGATGAAGCCATTGCCGCCATCGAGGCTGCAAAGGCCGCACTCCCGGCTTGGAGAGATACTCCCGCACCGAAGCGAGGCGAGTACTTGTTTCGGCTTGTTCGATTGCTGGAGCGCGACCAAGAGCGGCTCGCCGAAGTGTTGTCGATGGAGGAAGGGAAGATCATCGCCGAGGCGCGGGGAGAAGTGGCCAAGACTACCCGATACGTTGAGTTTGCCGCCGGTGACGCTCGAAGAATGACCGGCATAACCGCCGAGAGCGAGATCCCGGGTACCTTTGCCATGACCATCTGGCGTCCTCATGGCGTCGTTGGACTCATCACGCCGTGGAACTTTCCCGTCTGCATCCCGCTGTGGAAGATTGCCCCAGCGATTGCAGCCGGAAACACCGTAGTGCTCAAGCCCGCTCCCGAAACCCCTGCGACGGCCCACCTCATCGGAAAACTGATTCAGGAAGCCGGAATTCCCGATGGCGTCGTCAACATCGTTCACGGAGACGTCGAGCCTGCGCAAGCCATCATCGAACACCCCGATGTCACCGCCATCAGCTTCACCGGATCGACCGAAGTCGGTCGAATCATTGAGGCCCAATGTGGCAAACTGCACAAGCCGATCCAGTGCGAGTTGGGCGGAAAAAACCCGCTCCTGATCTTCTCGGATGCCGACCTCGATCTGGCGGCGGGCGCCTGCGCAAAGGGTGCTTTTGGGTCCACTGGACAGCGCTGCACAGCGACCAGTCGGGCCATAGTGATGGACGACGTGGCCGACGCTTTCGTCGCGAAAGTGCTTGAGCACGCCAATGCCGTCCGGGCTGGCCACCCGCTGGATGAAGCCACCACCATGGGGCCGAGCGTGTCGGCCAAGCAACTTGACCAAGTCATCAAGTACATGGAGATTGGCAAAGGCGAAGCCGAACTCTTGTGTGGAGGCCATCGCATGACGGACGGCACCTTGGGGGGCGGATATTTCCCGGCGCCCACGATTTTTGACCGTGTTGCGGGAACGGCGAGGATCGCGACCGAAGAAATCTTTGGGCCTGTGCTCTCAGTGGTTCGCGTGAAGTCCGTCGACGAAGCCATCGCCGTCGCCAACGGTGTGAAGTATGGACTCACAGGGTCGGTCTTTACTCGAGACATCAGCCACGCCTTCCGGATCATCAATGAGCTCGAGGCGGGCATGACTCACATCAACAATCCGACCATTGGTGGCGAAGCCCACATGCCCTTTGGGGGCATCAAGGCGACCGGTGTCGGACCGAGAGAGATGGGTCCCGATGCATGGAAGTTCTACGCAGAGTCCAAGACCATCTACATCAACCATGCGCTGGCGGCTCGAAAGAGCAACCTCTTTTAGCGCATGAACTATCGCACGCCCGCCGGTCCGCAGCGCATCGTATGCTTGACGGAAGAGCCCACGGAAATTTTGTATGCCTTGGGTGAACAGGACCGGATTGTGGGCATCAGTGCCTACACAGAGCGACCACCAGAGGCCAAGCGCGACAAGCCCGTCGTCAGTGCCTTTGTGGATGGTTCTCTGAAGAAGATTCAAGCCCTCAAGCCAGACCTTGTGATTGGCTTTTCAGATATCCAAGCCGATCTCGCGCGAAAGTTGATCGCCAACAACCTCAACGTGCTCATTTTCAATCAGCGGAGCATTCAAGAAATTTTAGAGGTCGTCGTCAACGTGGGCCGCTTGGTGGGTCGCACACAGGCCGCACATGAGCTTGTCAGTGGCTACATCACCAATATTGAGGCCGCTCAAGATCGGGCCGCCAAGCGGGGTGTTCGACCACGGGTCTACTTTGAAGAATGGGACGACCCGATGATCTCGGCCATCGAGTGGGTGAGCGAGTTGATTGATATTGCAGGCGGCGAGGACATCTTTGCCGACAGATCTCGGGGCAAGCTGGCCAAGGAACGATTCGTGCAGCCAGAGGAAGTCATTCGTGCTGCCCCGGATGTGATGCTCGCCAGTTGGTGCGGCAAGCGCTTTGACCGAGCATCGGTCGATGCCCGGCCGGGGTGGAACGCGCTGCCGGCCATCGCACATGGTCGAGTGTTTGAGCTTTCGTCGGCAGAGATTCTGCAGCCCGGTCCTGCGTGTCTCACTGACGGCTTGCGGGCCATCGAGCGGGCGCTCACTGCGGATGGAACGCGCTAGTGGGCCGTGCCTTGGTTGGCTGAGGCGCGAGGGGATGAGTCGCGAAGGCTGACCAACACCCCAGCAATAGCCGAGAGAAGAAATGCCGGTGGCAGTTCACTCAGTGCGGCGAAGCCGGGCCCGACCGTCGGCAGTGCGGTCGCTCCAAATTTGAAGAGGGGAACCCCGATGAACCCGGCCAGCATGGCGGCGAGGGCGCCATTGGCGGTGAACCGACTCCAGAACAGGCTCAGAATGATGGTCGGGCAGAAGGTGGCTGCGATGCCGGACCAGCCAAAGATGACAAACCAGAACACCGTGCGCCCGGGTACGAGCACTGCAACGATGAGCGCAATCGCCAAGCTTGCGAGGGCCAAGCCAAATGTCACCTTGCGAGACAACGGAACGAGATCTTCGTCCGGCATGTCGGGGTGCTTTACCTGCTGGTACCAGTCCCGAACCGCGGCCGACGAGGCCACCACCAACAGTGAATCAACGGTAGACATGATGGCGCTCAGTACGATCGCGATGAACAGACCCACCAACACGGCGGGTAGGGCGTGCTCCACCAAGAGGGGCAGCACGTTCTGGCCCCCATTGCCAAGCACGTCTACTGGCTGACCGGCCGGCGCCAAAATTGCGCGACCCACCATCCCAGTGACCACGGCACCGGAATCGGCAAGAAGCGTCCACACCAGTGCAGTTGCGGCTCCGGGCGCCACCTCGTCTTCACTCTTGAGGGAAAGAAAGCGCACAAAGATCTGCGGTGAGCCCAAGAAACCGAGACCGATCAGGCTGAGCCCCAACACCTCGAGAATGCGAATGCCACTCCAGCCGCCCGGGCCCGATAGGCGGGTCAAGTCGGGGTCGATGCTGGCGAGTCCCGCCATCATTTCACCCCAGCCTCCGAGGCTCACCAAGGCAATGATGGGCAAGGTCACAAGACCAAGAAACATCAGCGTGCCCTGAAACACATCGGACCACACCACAGCGACGAAGCCTCCCGACACGATGTAGGCCATCACCACTGCGAATCCGATCAAGGCGCCGAGGTAGTAGTCGATGCCCAAGAAGCTCTCAAAAGCGGTCCCGGTTGCATCGATCTGAGCCGACACGTAGACCGTTACAAATACCACCAAGCACGTGGCAGCCACCTTTCGAAGCCGCTGGGTGTCGTCGTTAAATCGGCTCTCCAAGTAATCGGGGATGGTCAGCGAATCGTATTGGTCCGTTAAACGTTTGAATGGACGGCACATCAACAGCCATGCACCCGCCACACCCAAGACCTCGCCCACAACGACCCAGAAGGCTTGAACGCCAAGCATCGCGCCCATACCGGTGAGTCCCAGCAGCAACCAAGCGGACTCGCCGGTTGCGCGTGCCGAGAATGCGGCAGCAAGGAACCCAAAGCGCTTATTGCCGGCGTAGTAGTCCCGAACCGATGTCATGCGCCGACTTGCAATGACTCCGATGGCCACCAAGGCCACCATGTAGAGGCCGACGCCGATCCATTTCCAAGTCATTCGATTTGCTCCTTTTAAACTGCTCGTGTTGGACTCATGGGAGTCGCTGCAGTCCCTTGAGGTCGGCGCGATGCTCGGACCACATGGTGGTCGAACCGGCGAACCGAGGAGTTCAGGGTATCCAAGAAGCCCGGTTTCGTCGTACGATGGGCCGTTAATTCGCATGAGACCCGCGTACTCGACGAGACCAGTGGTACACTCGTGCACCAACTTGAGGACCGATATGCCGACTTTGGAGACCACCGTAAACGGCCTGAAATTTCCCAATCCATTCGTGATTGGATCAGGCCCCCCCAGCACGAATGCAACCATCATGAACAAGGCCTTTGCCGCCGGCTGGGGTGGCGTTGTGGCCAAAACCACAGCCTTGTCCGACACACCGGTTGTGAACGTTCAGCCCCGGTATGGAAAGCTTCGCAGTCCCAAGAAGGACAACGTCGGCTTTCAAAACATTGAACTCATCTCCGACCTGCCGTTTGAAGACTGGGAAGACTATTTTAAGAAGGTTAAAGACACCCACCCGGACCGAATTTTGATCGGCTCCATCATGGAGAGCTTTGACAAAGGTCGGTGGCAGGAAGTTGCCTCGCGATCGTTTGATGCGGGATGCGACGCACTGGAGTTGAACTTTTCATGCCCTCACGGTCACCCCGAGCGCGGCATGGGGGCAGCGATGGGTCAAGATCCTGAGCGCGTGGAGACCGTCACGCGCTGGGTAACAGAGGTCGCGAATGGCCGTCCCATCTGGTCAAAAATGACCCCCAACATCACCGACATTACGGCGCCTTCGCGAGCGGCTTTGGCGGGCGGTGCCGATGGCGTCAGTGCCATCAACACCATTCTGGCCTGCATTGGAATCAACTTGAAGACGCTCAAGCCTCAGCCCACCGTTGAAGGCCACAGCACCTATGGAGGTTACAGCTATTACGCGGTAAAACCGATTGCGCTGCGCATGGTAGCTGAGATTGCCCGCAGCCTACCCGAGCTCACCATTTCGGGTATCGGTGGCGTGACCTGTGCCAAGGACGCCATCGAGCACATGTTGGTTGGCGCACACACGGTGCAATCCTGCACGGGTCCCATGCTCCAAGGCTTCGGAATGGTCGAAGAGTTGATCGAAGGAACACTCGCCTTCATGGAGCAGCATGGGTTTGAGACCCTCGATGACTTTCGCGGCGCCAGCCTTCCGTTTTTCACAACGCACCACCACCTCGTCGAGTTGCAGGCAGAGAAGAAGCGGCTCCGCGCTGAGAAGCTGGCACAGAAGGATACGGAGTGGGGCAAGGGCGACGTCCGGGACGAGACGGCAGCCCTCACGTCGAATGAGTAGAGCGCAATAAGTGGCCGTTCCCGCGCGTAACCAAAGTAAACACCTGACCGTCGGAGGATTCGCATGACCGTGCCTGCAGAGCCACTCAAGAACGCTAGCCTGCGGTTGCAAGAAGGGGAGACACTCCTCGACGAGGGTCAAGCTCAAAAACGACACGTTCATGCAACTGCCGTGGTTCAGACTCTCGTTGTGCTCGGGCTGACCCTCGTGGTGGCCATACCCGTGGCTCTCGTCGACGGCCATCCGGGTGCGCTCCTCAGTGCAACCATATTCGCCAGCGTGTTCTACTTGCCGGCGTGGGCTCTGTGTCATCGGGCGTGGTCATGGCACCGGTGGTGGCTTACGGACCGCCGTCTGATTGTTCGACACGGACTTGTGGGTCACCGTACGCAAACCGTCGCCCTCAATCGGGTTGTCGACGTGACCATCAAGGTCTCGTGGCTGGATCGCTTGTTCGGACTGAGTCACCTGTATGTCCGCAGCATGGCCGGACCTCACGCCGCGGCAGGCCATCCCGCCCCGATGACGCTGTACGCCGTTGATGAAGTAGAAGACGTCGCCCATCGCATCATGGAGCGCTTAGAGCACGAGTCGGCACGAAACTGAGGTACAGGCCACCGGCGTAGTCCAGCCGAGATAAGAGACGGGCATGGCGTGGTCCAAAAACAAAGACGTGCCGCCGCCTCGGGATCACCGTAGCGTCGTCGATGTGCCAGAGACGGTCACGCTGGAGCCGATTGGATGGGTTCGGTCTCCGTACACCGAGCGCCACGGAACGCCGAGGCAACCCGTGGTTCGGGGTGGCATCGTTGGGGAAGGTTACGTCGAGCTCAACGCAGCAATGGTTCCAGAGAAGGCGCTCCGGGACATCGAGGGGTTCGACCGAATCTGGCTCCTGACATACCTGCACCTGAATCCAAGATGGGGTCCGCTGGTGCGGCCTCCGCGCGGGGGCATTCGGCGTGGAGTGTTCGCGACGCGGTCGCCTCATCATCCGAACTCGATCGGCTTGTCGGCCGTCGAGCTGGTTCGGAGAGAGGGCGCCATCCTCCATGTTCGTGGTCTGGACTTGATCGACGGGACACCGGTCCTCGACATTAAACCGTATGTGCCCTACTGCGATGCTTTTCCGGACAGCGCTGCGGGGTGGGTCGATGCCGTCGAGGAATAAGAACCTCTATGCGGGCGCCAGCAGCGTTTGCAATGCTTTATCGAGCTCGGCCAGACGAAAGGGTTTCTGCAGAATTTGAATCTGGTCGTCGCTGATCCGTTCTCGCAGTTGCTCATCCGCATAGCCGCTCATGTAGAGCACTTTCAAATGGGGCTGACTCGCAATGATTTCTTTCGCGATTTCGTCTCCGTATTGGCGGTGTCCGAGGATCATGTCTGTGAGCAGTACATCGATCCGCGGCAACTTGTTGACCTTCTCGATGGCATCCAGCCCGTCGGATGCGCTGTGCGCGGTGTAGCCGAGTGCTTGAAGGAACATGACCGTCATGGTGCGGACGCTGGGCTCATCTTCAATCACCAGAACAGTCCGACCTTGGCCAAGACCCCTGTCGGGCTGGGGAGTACCCGGTCCGCCACGAATGACCTGCAGACCCGTCATCTGGGGAAGATACAGCCGAAACGTCGAGCCTTTGCCAGGTTCGCTGTCCACCGCGACCGCGCCGTTGGATTGCATGGCGAACCCGTACACCATGCTCAGGCCAAGACCCGTTCCCCGGCCTTCCCGCTGGGTTGTAAAGAATGGATCGAAGGCCTGCTGAAGAACGTCCGGTGTCATGCCGGGCCCGTCGTCTTGGACTTCGATGATCACATAGGCGCCCGGGCTCAGCTCGACGCCCGAGGGGAGGGGTTGGTCATTGAGCATGGCCGTCCGCACACGGACAGAGAGGCACCCGCCCGTCTCCATGGCGTCGCGCGCATTGATGCAGAGATTCAACAGGGCCGTCTCCAGTTGAGCGGGGTCCACAAAAGCAATGGGGTTGGCGTGACTGCCTTCGACGGTGAATTGAATCGATGCTTGCAGGCTGCGTCGAAGCAGGACTTCGGCACCATTCAACAGCTCATTGATGACCGTTGGCTGTGGCCGAAGCGCTTGTTGGCGGGAAAACGCCAGCATCCGTTGCGTCATCGTCGAGCCTCTGCGAACCGCATCGAGGGCCTGCTCAGCAAGCTCTTCGATTCCGGTGTCACCCGCCCCGCGAAGCGCGACCAGTTCGAGGGCGCCTGTGATGACGGCGAGGAGATTGTTGAAGTCGTGTGCCACCCCGCCTGCAAGTTGGCCGATGGCCTCGATTTTTTGCGTATGGAGCAGAAGATCTTGAGCGCGTTTGACCTCTTTGGTGCGCTCGTCCACGCGTTCTTCGAGTTCAGTGCGGACCTTCTGAAGTGCGCGCTGGGCGTTCTTCAGTTCGGTGATGTCGCGGATCGATCCCACCAAGATTTTGTCCCCATTTGGGCCGCGGAAAATGGACTTCTTTGTAACGATTGTGTGGGTGTTTCCAAGGGCGTCGGTCAGTGACTCTTCGTTGATGTTCGTCTGGCCAGAGGCAAAGACCTCTGCATCCTTACGCCAGAACACATCGGCCTCTTCCTTGGGAAAAAAGTCATAGTCGCTTTTGCCCAGCAGCTTCTCACGGGGGTGACCCATGAAGTCGCAGAATGCTTGGTTGAGCATGATCCATCGATGGGATTCGTCTTTGACAAAAATGGGGTCGGCAATGGTGTCGACGATCTGTTCCAAAAAGCCCGGATCTTCGAAGCCCTTCAACAGAACCGAGTGGCCTGCGTCGTATGTTGACTCGCCATCCATGGGGAGCGTCTAACCTCAGCGTCGCTTACCGTCGCGTGGCAAGCCACTTGTCCAGTGCATTGGCGAACCGTTGGCGATCTTTGGGGCCGTAGGGAGGTGGGCCACCTGTTTGCACTCCCGTTCCCCGAAGATCATCCATGAAATCCCGTACTTGAAGACGCTGGTGCACATTGGTGCCGTCAAGGCACTCTCCTCGAAACCGGATCACCAACGCCCCCGCCTCGATCACGCGTGCTGCAAGCGGGATGTCGGACGTGATCACCAAGTCGTTGGGCGTGCAGTGCTCGGCGATGTAGTCGTCAGCGACGTCGAGACCCCCTTCGACGACAATGGACTGGATCCATCGAAATTGGGGTGTTTGCTGCCACCGATTCGCGACAATTCGAACCGGAGTTCGGGTGCGCTGGCTTGCCTTGAAGACAATCTCTTTGACCGCGCCCGGGGCGCCATCTCCATCGATCCAGATGGTGTGCGTACTCTCGTGTGCCGTCATCACTGCACGAACCGCATTCGTTGTCGGGTGATCACGGTGGGGCTTTGCTGTCCTTCGAGCCAAGGCGTGGATGGTCGGGTCGGGTCGGAGGTGTAGTTCCAGACCTCGTATCCCCCCGCGCGGTCAAGGATGGATGGAAAGCACGTATCGCCTGCACTGGGCAGGTCGACCACAGGCGTTACGGCCAATGTGACGGCGTTGACATGCCAGACCGTACAGCGCTTGGG
The DNA here is from genome assembly GCA_002348535.1 of Deltaproteobacteria bacterium UBA2957. GTDB lineage: Bacteria > Myxococcota_A > UBA796 > UBA796 > UBA796 > UBA796. The sequence continues at coordinate 8,576 of DEBL01000108.1, forward strand.
GTGTTGCCAATACGCGGCGCTGTAGCGAGTAAAGCGTTCTGTGTGTCCGTACTCTTTGGGATCGAGACCAAGATCGAAGCATCCATCGTCGTTGAGATTGCGCCTTGCGATAAGCCACGCCTCGTCATCGTGCGTAAACATCAGCGGGCTATCGAACTTCCTGCAATCGTGGATGCATTCCCAATCGGTTGGCGCATCGAGGTCAGCCCGACAGACCTTGGAGCCAAAGCCATCCTCGTCGCCGGCTTCGTTTCGCATGACGGCGACGAGGGCCGTTGATGTGTGGGTAAAGTCGGTCTCGCTTGCGCCGCCCACCCAGACCGTGTCGCCAGTCCAGTCGAGGCCATCATTGCTTTCGAGCCATCGGACTTCGAGGGCCGGAAGCACCGCATCGCCTTGGTCGTAAATGGCATCGCCTCCTGTGTAGCCAATCATGGTTGGCTGGCCGTCGACGACCCGTGTTCGCCAAGGAATGAAGCCGTCGTCGAACACCCAGTGTGGCGTCTGCCACTCGCCCTCCTCCAAAACGGTTCGCATGGTGCCCTGCGGTTCAAAATCGAGCGGGTTGGTCCCGAGAACGGCGTAGTGAAGGATCAGCCGCCCATCGAGACTGAGAAATCGTGGTTCGCGAAGGTCGGTATCCCGGTCGATGACCAGTTCCGTCTTCCAACTGTCTCCGTCATCACCGCTCGACAGGACGATGAGCTGAACCGCATCGGAAGCAAAGTGACTCGGCCCCGTACGAAAGGCAAAATAGAGGCGTCCATCGGTGTGATCGACAACATCGAGATTGTTGTTGCTTGTCTGGACCGACACCGAGGATGGAATCGGCGCGGCCGGTACCACCGTCCTCAACTCGCCGAGCGCGATCTCGGTGCTGGGGATCGTCGCCGGAGGAGCGTCTGGATTGCAGGCGAACAACAGTACAAACAGCATGTGGCATTATACGACGATGGCGAATCAAAGCCCGCAATCGAACGGTGACCGCCGCGGGCGACACGGGGCCTTCGATGAGTTGCGGGGCCTCGTGATCGTCTTGATGACGCTCGACCACGTACGCGGCTTCGTGACGCCCGCAGGTGCCGACCCGATGAACTGGCAGACGACGACGGTGGGATTCTTCTTGGTGCGGTGGGTGACCCACCTCTGCGCACCGGTTTTTGTCATTCTGATGGGCGCTGCGGCCGCGCTTCGTCATCGCTCACGCCCATCAGATTCCCGGTCGTTCCTAGTGTCGCGTGGGCTTTGGCTCATCGCGTTGGAAGCCTCGTGGATCAGTTTCAGTTGGTCGTGGGATCCGAAACAGACCTACTTTGGGGTGCTGTGGGCACTGGGCGGATCGATGGTCTTATTGGCGCTTGTGATTGAGTGGCGACGCGAAATTGTAATGGCGCTCGGACTGGGTCTGCTTGTTGGCCTAGAGTGGTTGCAACTGAACCCAGACCCGGGGTGGCTGCGCATTTTGGTCAAGCCGGGCGAGGTGTCTCTGTTGGGTCACACCATTCGGTGTTCGTACCCATTGCTTCCATGGTTTGGGGCGGCAGCGATCGGATGGTCCTGTGCGGAACCCTTGAAGCAGGCTTCCCCAACGCGGTTAGCGATGCTGGGTGCCAGTGCGCTGGTGGCGTTCGTGACGTACCGCTACGGCACCGGGTGGGATCCCAATCCTTGGGGAGCACAGGCATCGATCCAGCTGACGATTGCCGACTTCTTGAGCCCGAGCAAATACCCGCCCAGCCTAGCGTTCTATTTGCTCACCGGCGGTGTAGGACTTCTGATGTTGGCCGGCGCACATCGCCGGGGCGGAAGGGTGTCAAACGAACTCGAGCGGCTGGGCCGTGTGCCCATGATGTTTTACTTACTCCATTTGCCGATCGCTCATGCCCTCGGAAACGTCTACGCGTGGATTGAGTACGGCCAAACCATAGTGCCTGCGAGTGAACCGACGCGCGTATGGGTGGTGTTGGTGGCATGGGCGTTGGTGGTCGCCCTGTTGATTCCCGCATGCGCGCGATGGGATGCGTTCAAGCGTCGTCGCCGCGATCTCTGGTGGCTTGGCTACCTGTGAGCTACCCGCTGAAGGGCATCGCGGAGTGGTGCAACTGAATCTTCAGTTGGCCTTTCGCATCGCGAACATACACAAACGAATATTCGACTTTTACTTCAGAACCGTCGGACTTGCCGAAGTAGTAGTTGCCCATTGCAATCCCCGTCTCGCCTCGAATGGCGATGCCGGTGTTGTCGAACCGCACAGAGGTCCACGGTTCAAGAGCAAAGCCTTTGTCTTCCGGAAAGGCATCGTTGTTTCCGACGAAGTACGACACCGCCGCTTCAATGTGGTTCCGAAACTGGATTTCTGCCGCCTTTGTCGGACAAAAGAGAAGGGATCCGTCCAAACGGTAGTGACGTTCAACCAGTTCTACAGCTCGTGCATGAGCGGTGTTCCAGTCCGCGGCTTCGCCCACGTGAACGACACTGTTGCCCCAAGATTTTTGCGCTTGTTCGATTTCGGTAGTGGTAATCATGGGCGTGGTGTAACAGTTTTCCTGTGCCATGGGCAGATGAGGCGCTAGGCTATTCGTATGACCCTAATCCTGATCATTTCGGCTGCACTGGCCACGACAACGCCAACGATTGAAGAAGCCGCCGCCATGGTGGCGGCCTGCACCGCACCGGGAAACTGTGATGTCCCGTGCTGGGACGACGCACAGCGGGTGACTGAACCCGGCCCAAATGGTGCACTACAGGTGAACTGTTTGCGTGATGGGGTTGCTCATGGACCCGTTGTGGCGTGGTACGAAAACGGCCAACCGTTGGGGGTGGGCTATTCAAAGCAGGGCGAACCCCACGGCGGCGCGGTTTCTTGGCACCCCAATGGCAAACGGGCGTCAGAGTCGATGTGGGTCGATGGTCGTCGGGAAGGCCGACTCCGGACGTGGCATGCCAACGGCCAGATCGCGAGTCAGGCGCACTGGCGGGACGGTCGCCAAGACGGTGTGGCTCGGTTCTGGCACCCGAACGGACAACTTGACGAGGCGGTCGAGTGGCTCGATGGTCAGCCGAATGGACCCATGTTTTCGTGGCACGAGGACGGGACATTGAAGGCCAAAACCCGCTTTCGGAACGGTGCGCGTCACGGTCGATGGGTGCTGCGTTACCCGTCGGGACGCCGCAGCGTCGTCGCCCGGTTCCGGGGCGGGAAAGCGGTGCACTTGCGCTGTTGGGAACCGACCGGTCAACAGACGCTGTGTCCGACGGATGTTGTCGCACTGTTTCACGAGAAGGTGGATCTCAACGCCCAATCCCCCCAGGATTGAAACAGGATGCTTGAGTCCGGCATCGGGCTCGATTATCATCGGGGCCAGGGGGACATATTCGACGATGGATGCCATGGTTGGTTCTTGGCTGGGCCGCGCCCGCCTTTGGCCGCGGTTCGTCGGCAGGGCTGGGCATGCCCCAGTACGGGGGAGCCTTTGCAGGGTCCGGAGAGTCGGGCGTCCGGGGCGTCGCATTCAACCCAGCATCAGCAGGAATGGATGGATGGGAAGTCGGACTCGAGTGGTCGCAGTTTTTTGCTCGCTATGAAGCTCAGTTGTCGGGTGAATCATCGGAAGGCGGTGCAGCATCTCAGGGCGCCCCATTTGCCGCGGCCATTGTCCCGGTCCCGGGTGTGGATGGGTTTGGCGTCGGCCTTTCCTTTGGTGTCCCGTTCGCGCGTGCCGCTGGTGAAATTGCCGACACGAGTTCCCAGCGTTTCCACGGTCTAAGCGGGCAGTTCAGCGTCCTTGAAGTCGGGGCCTCAGTCGGGCTCGAGGTGTTGGATGGATTGCAAGTCGGTGCCGGTGTTTCGATTCAGCAACTGGATGCAGCCTCGCGGTATGCGCTCGACTCCGGTGCAGTTTTGGTGGAACTGTTCGGCGATGACATGACCTCGCTCATTGGGGATCCACTGCTCGAGGGTGAGGTGGACATCACGAAGGTTCGGGGCCGGGGAACCGGTGGCGTGTTTGGTGCTCGGCTCACGGCTCTTGAGCCGTGGACGCTTGCAGCATCCGTTCGAACCTTGTGCCGAATCCCGGTGACTGGCGATGTGGATCTGATTCCGAGCAATGCGTTTACGTTGAACCTTGATAGCGGAGTCGAAGGTGAAATTTTGACGCCCCCAGAGGTTCAGGTCATGGCCGGGCGCGACGCAGGACCGGTGCGGATTGCCATGGAGGGCCACTGGATTGGATGGAAGCAAGCGTCGGTCATGGAGTTTGAGATGGTCGACCCCACCCTCGGTAGCCGCGACCCTGCGATCGAAGCCATACTCAATGGCTATGGGTTGACCGACCTTGGGCAAATGGTCCAGACCCAGACAGACCGAGTCCTCGGCTACGAAGACAGTCTTGGGTTTGGGCTCCGGGTTGACCACGACGGCGAGCGACTGTTTTGGATGGCGCGATCGATGTACACCCAGCGGGCCACACCGGACCAGTGGGTGCATCCGGCAAATGTCGACTTTGCCGTGCTTGACAGCCGACTCGGTGCCGGAATCCACACCCGTGCCGGGATTGACATTGCGTTGAGTGCCGGGTGGTACTACACCCCGCCGCGCACCATCACGACGTCGACGGCGTCGCTGACCGCTGAACCCGACGAGGGGCCTGCCTATCCTTCCGGGAACGGTACCTACGCGTTGAAGTTGGGCTCAATCGGGTTGAGCGTGGTGGCGCGGCTTCCCTAATGTTCCCTCGACGTGAGAACTAGGAAGCCAACCACACGCGAAACCTCCGGTCCTCCGCAACGACGGCAACCCGACCAAAGCGACTGCGAAGAAGCGGTTCGACATGGGCTTGGCGTTGGACCACAATCCAAAGCCTTCCTTTGGGCTTCAAACGCTTCGGGCTCATGGCAACCAAATTTCGCAGTACGGCGTAGTCGCGGGATGTACCCACGTGAATGGGGGGGTTGGATACAATGCAGTCGAATAAGGCGTCCGGCGGTAGCGCACTGAGCGAGGCGCCCACAACGGTTGTGGCTCGATGGACATTGATCGATGCCGCCTTGGCCGAGACCGCATCTGCATCCAATTGAGTCAGATCCAATGTTGAATCTTGGCGAAGTAACCACCCGCCGATCACTCCCACGCCGCATGCATAGTCGAGCACCTTGCTACCCGCAGTTGGCGGTTCCATGGCGTCGAGGAGCAGGGCCGTCGCGGGGTCGAGGCGCCCCTTGGCAAAGACCCCGGGGAACACGGTATGAGTGGTGCGCACGTCGCCGATGTCAAGAGCGACTTCGGACGCCCAATCCATCAAGGTTTTGCGCAGGCCCGTGCCGTCGATTGGTGTCGTTCCGCGCAGCACGCGGCAGTGTTTGCGGGTGTCGATGGTTTCGACACCTTCAAGTACCGTGCTCATCGGTCGTGAGGCGCTCTTGATGCCTTCACCGTTGGCCCCGACCACCCATACGGGAGCACTCGGTGGCAGCACCGAGCAGGCCGCGTGCAGAGCGAATTCGAACGCTCCCTTGTCACGTGGCAAGCGTATGACTGCGGCGGTGTACCCATCGACCAACGGCCATGGACGTGCCCCGTGAACGGATGTCGCAAGGCGCCACCAAGAGGTCACCGCTGCCCCGTTTTCGCGCAACCGATCGGCAATACACGCGTGGTCGTCGTTGCAGATCAACACATGATTCCCGGCGGTGGAGTCGATGCAGGGCGCGACCACGCTTGCGACTGTGCGGTCCCGCTCAAGTCCCTCTCCATCGGTTTTGCTGTGTGCCATGGCAAGGGGTGTAACCCCGCAGGGGTGTCTGTTGACAGCGGACCGGGTTTGGACGATTCTGACCACTGAGTTGGCCGGCACGCAGAGCCGGTCTGGGGAGCGCACCAATGTTGCTGATTTGCACGGCCAGCAGTGGCCACAACCGAGCATTGGCCAAGCGGCTGGCGAGCCTCGCCCAAGACATGGACATCGGCAGTGAACTGTTGGATTTAACCACTGTTGGGCTTCCCATGTACACGCCTGCACAGGAAGCCTTGGGTCGGCCCGACGCGCTGGATCGTGTGGAAGACCTCTTTCGGCGTTCGACTGCGATTGTGATGGTCGCCCCCGAGTACAATGGATCGCTCCCTCCCGTGCTCAACAACGCGATTGCCTGGCTGTCGGTGGCCACGGACGACTTCAGGGAGTTGTTTACGTTGAAGCCGGTCGGTTTGGCAACCCACAGCGGTGGTGGGGGACAGAAGGTCTTGGTGGCCATGCGGTTGCAGTGTTCGCATCTCGGAGCGACGGTGCTCGGGCGCGAGCTGCTTACGACGAAAAAAAAGCCGCTCAACGAGTCGTCAGCGCGTGCCTTGTTAAGGCAGTTGAGCGACCTTTCATGAATTAGTCACTTGGGAGCGGCGAAAACCCTCAAGACCGTCGCTTTGGGTCCGATGACGAAGCAGTCATAGAACGAGGGACCCATGATTATCATCCCGGATAAAGTCGCATTTATTAAGGTGCCCAAAGCCGCCAGTACGACGATTGCTCGGTTGTTTTGGGACCGACATGGGGTCAGCCAAACCAGTCGCCTCGCTCCCGATGTCGCCACCACCGTGCGGCATTTCGTGAACCTCGATGAGGTGGGTAAGAAGGTTCCGGTGTTGAATGGGAACTGGTTCTACAACCGGTCTGGCGCTTTCGGTTGGCACACAGGCTACGCCGACCTCATGCACATTTTTGGTGACCAACTCGATGATTTTCACTGGATCGCATCGGTAAGGCATCCTGTTGCTCGACTGTTTTCAGTGTTCTCGTTCCAAGTCGCGAAGAAGCGAATTGATGCGTCGCTAACCGCAGAAGACTTTGAAGCGTTTTGCACACGCGTTTTTGATGGCTGCAAAGACATGAGTCAGCAGCAACTGGTCCACACATGGCCACAAACGCATTGGTTGCCGCCCGAGGGCGTGGATTGCAGCATCATTCGTCAAGAGTCGCTGGCCGATGATTTGGAACGTTTGTCCAACAAAGTAGCCACATTCAAAGATGCGAAGCTCTCCAGCATCAACCGTTCCTTCAAGGGCGCGTGGCAGACCTATATTTCGCCGGAATTGTCGCTAAAAATCGAGGCGTTTTACAGCGCTGATATGGAACGGTTCAAGTACGAACCCGTTTCAGTAGGTGATAAACGCAGGGTCGCGTAGCGCGGCGGATGCCACGGCACGCCATGCTTCTGCGGGCCCGTTTTCGGCCTCAACGGCAGTCCAGAGCGCTCCAATTTGCTCGACCCACTCATCCGTTGCATCCGCGCTGTACAATCGGAGATGCATTCCTCGTACTTCTTGGTCGAACGCTTCATCATCGGCGCCCGTCTCCAATGTCACCACGGTAAAGAGGCGTCGAGTCCCAGACTCCAACAACTCAGTCCGGACGGCATGCGAAGCGGCCGCCTCTGCGGCCCGCTTGACGACCAAGGCCCACGTGAGCCCCGGGCGACTCTGCGGAGCCCGGTTTGCGATTCCATCCACGCCCCCCAGCAGCAATCGGTGCCCTTGTCCGTCGTCGTCGAGCATATCGGCCCCGTTGTGGGTCCACCGGAAGCCGGTCAGCGCTTCAAGGCTACTGTTCAGTTGGTCATGCGTCATCATTCGGTCGTCGGTCGTGTGGTATGCCTCGGTTTCAGTCAGGGCCGCGATGAGGGGCCGCATGGTCGTGTCGGAATCGAGGAAGGCCCGACGCAGACGCTCCAACTCGCCGGCATCTTCGCTGGATACCGGGCGCCGCCAGAGGGCTTCCGCCATGGATTCTACGGCACAGGAGTAGAACCGACTGTCGTTCGCGATGGACGGACCCAACTGGCTCAGCCCGCTGATGGGTTGCCCGTACCACCCCGGTTCCACTCCGAGATATTGTTCCCAGAGAGCCTCTCGTTCTGGATGGTAGGAGGTCTCTTCGATGCGAGAGTACAGCGACATCCACCAAAAGCCAAAGAGCGATGCAGCGATGGGATCGAGACTCGAGTGGCAGGCGAGGCAGTAGGGGTCATCTTGGGCTGCATCGGCGGTGGTTGTGGCAGAGGTGTCGGCCTCGGAAAACGCCACGGGGCGAACCAAATAATCTTCACACAATAGAAGCCGAGAAATTGCAGCTGCACGGCCTCGGTTCATGTTTGAGTCGGTCGTGGTGTACCGCCACCACAAGCCATTGGTGGCCAGAACGCCGGCCGCGGGCCGTCCATCGGTGTAGGTGGAAACCTGCCAGCCTGCGGCTTCTGCCGGGTACTCGATGGGCCAGATCTCGCCGAGTAGCGGAGTCGCCATGGTCCAATCGGCAAGAACGGCATCAGCCCATGGACGATCATCGGCGATAATTCGGGAGAGCAGGCGAAGCGGTTCTTCGCCCACGGCGCGCTCAAATGCGTATTCTTCCGATGCATCGAGGCCGTAGTCGAATGCCACGATGTCGAACTCATCTACTCGCGTGTGCCAGCGTTCCGCAAACAGGTACACCATTCGCTCCTCGAACTGAACACTCTGCATCATGGCGGCGCGGAGATTGGGCGCGATGGCTGGATTGGCCCTCAGTTCCTCCAGTTCGGATTCGGTGGGAGGCACGCCTCGAAGGTCGAAGCTGACCCGCC
>DEBL01000066.1:0-10250 GCA_002348535.1 Deltaproteobacteria bacterium UBA2957
TTTTCAGGGTCGAGCTACCGCATGGTGAACTTTATCGTGGACTTTCCGGTGCGGGTCGATCACCTCGTCAACGTGCGCTACGGAGCGCTCTTGGGGCGCACGGCAATGGTTCTTGTAGAGTTTCAGGTGCTCGACAAGGAAACTGCGCGACTGAATGAGGAGGGCGACAATGCCCACAAGCTGTACAAGGAGCGGCAGAAGGCGATCGTCGGAAGCCGGTTGAGGAAAGGCTCCCGCACCAAAAAGTCGGACTGATCAGCGGAGAAAACTCTTGATCGCGTCGATCTCCAGATTGACGTAGTGGTCGTCTCGGTGTTCCCCGAGTGTCTCGGGGTCGGACCAAGTCCACGATGCGGAGCCCCGCCAAGCCGATCCATGTTTGACCACGAAGACCCCCTCAGACCGATTGACGATGCGGTCTCCGGACAGAAACAGCAAGACCTCATGCCCGGTGATGAGCCGCGCTCCTCCATGAACCATCAGTTCGTGGTGTGCGAGGCTTGCGCCGGGAAGGCGTACATCGATGACGGGTTGGACATCGCCACGGAGTGTCTCAAGAACCCGGACGGTGGCGATGGTGTAGGCGTTGTCTTGTTCTCGCTCGGTCCGTGTCGCGAGGACGGCACCACGAACCACGCGGTCCGATTGCTCCGAGAGTTGACGGAGGTCGGGTGCTGCGGCCACATCGATCAGGCTTGCTGGTGATGCAAACGCGGCGGTAGAGAAGGCCCAGAGAAGCGCGATGCGGATCATGCGGTGTCCGTCCGCCTGAGGAAGGCGAGCAGGGGAATGCAGAGCCATCCAAGGGCGCTGCGGGGGGAAGAGGAGTTCGTCGAGCAGCCGGCCGAGGCCTGCGAGCCCGCATCGCTCCCATTGGCATACAAATGCACCACGGCATCAATGTCATCACCGTGCAAGTCGCGTTTTTGGATCTCACCAACCGGAGATGAGGGGTACATGGTTGCGCGTTCGACAACCGGGCTGTGTTCAACGCCCAGTGCATGGCCAAACTCGTGCGACAGTGTGTTCAGCAGGTCATTCGCCTCCGGACTGCCGTCAATCGACCACTGGTGACGCTCAGCGTTCAGGGCCATGTCAAAGCCGATCAACTCACCGTCGGTGGTCGACCACAAATAGGTGACGGCGAGCAGGCTGGGGTCTTCTTTCCACTCGTCTTCAAAATAGATGACATTCGCGTTGTCGTCGTGGCGTGCGGTCCGAATCTCCGTTGGCCCTTCGTTCGAAAACGCAAGGTTGCCGCTCACGGGATTGGTCCATTCGCGCGTAGCGGCGCTGATGAGCGTTTCGACCGCCGCCGAGCTGAGTCCATGGTCGCCTTCGGGGTTGAACCGATAGCGAATGGTGTGCCTTCGCCACTGCACCGTCTGGCCCAAGTCATCGGTGCGCACCTCGAAGGCCAACGCGGACTGTAGGAACAAAGGCAGAAGCGTGAACATGGAGACCTCGCCGGAGAAGATCGGATCGAACAGGCGTGTACTTGAGCCCGAGGGGGCGCCATTGTATGTGTATCCCCGGGAAGGTCTCATGCCTGATGAATCCACCGATCTGGTCGCCGTTCAGGCGGCACTTGCACCCATCGAGTCCGGGTCACAAACGCTGCGATGGGCCGCAGAGCGGCCATGGCGAACCCAAACGCACGTCTGGACGGACCATGGGATTGTGACGATTGACCTTCATGACCTCAATGCATCTTGGACCAAAAAGGTTGTTGATCGCGTGGCAGAAATCGCCGAACGACTCGACGCCGGAGGGGTGGTGTTTGTCACAGGGCGAGGACGCCACTCGATCGGGGTGCCTGTGCTGCGGCAGGTGGTGGGTGGTCGTCTCGTGCGATTCGAGCGTGAGCGCGGATGGAGGCAACGGGACATTGGTTCCGGGCGATTGCTACTGGTCGTCAATGAAGAGCGGATTCCAAAACGCTACCGAGAGGGCACTCCCCTATGGATTGCTGGGTTTTTTGTTGCCTTCGTTGCAGCAGCAGCATGGTCCTTGCCCGTTGAGGTGGGTGTGCCTCTGCTTGCGGCGGCCGGATGGTTCACGTGGGCTGTTCGGCGGGCATCTAGAAGCGCCGACCGTCCGGTGGGTGAAGAGTAAAATACAGGCGATCCCTGGCGGGGAATGCGCCACGCATGGGATCGCGTTCGAAGCCCAACCATCCCGTGGTTAAGGAACGGTCGTTGGATGCCAGGTGACGACCGACACGAATGCGGCATGTTCCCGTCACGGTTGTTCGCCCGACTCGGTCCTTACCGTGCAATAATCGATGCCGATGCCGAGGTGCGCAATGCGCGTTCTGTTGTTGCTCGTGACCACCACCGGTTGCGCATACATTTCCGACAAGCACGAAGAGTGGCGAATGGATCCGGACGAAGACGGAACCACGATTGTTGACGATTGCGATGATAGAGACGATGCGGTCGGGGCTCCGAGCGCTTGGTACGTGGACAAAGACGAGGACGGATTCGGCGACAGCGATGATGTCACCTTCCGTTGTGTTCAGCCCGACGGTCACGTTGCGTTGGATGGAGACTGTGATGATACGGACCGTTCGGTCTATCCGGGGGCGGAAGAGGTCTGCGATGGCGCCGATAACAACTGCAACGGCACAACAGACGAGGATCTCGCGCTGGCGCCATGGTACGCCGATGCCGACGGCGACGGCTTTGGGGACCCCCTTGATGCCATCGATGCCTGCGGAAGCACCAACGGGCGCGTCGACAACGATTTGGACTGCGACGACAGCGACGCGACTTGGCAGGTCAGGGCAGAAGAAGAGGTTCCCTACAACGGGATTGATGACAACTGCGATCCGTCTGATGGCGACGGCGATCGAGACTTGGATGGCTACTGGGCGTCCAACTACTACGACCTTGTAATCGCCTCCGGGGGCACACCGATGGACGTTCACCCGGATGTATCGGGGGATTGCGACGACAACGACGATACGATTCGGCCCGGTGCCTTTGAGAACTGGTACGACGGCGTTGACTCGGATTGCGATGGCCGCAATGACTGCGATCACGACGGGGACGGCTACGAAGCTGCAGCGGGGATTTGTGACCCGGACGAACCGGACTGCAACGACCTTGTCGATACCGTGAATCCGGGTGCCGAGGAGCTCTGCTCGACCGTTGTGGATGACGATTGTGATGGAAGCGTTGAGGCCGAGGATGGTCCGGATTGCACAGTGTTTTATGCCGACTATGACGGGGACGGATTCGGAATCGACGACGACACCCGATGCGGGTGCTCACCCTCGTTTCCGTACTCGGCCGAGTTGGGCGGCGATTGCAATGACTTTGAAGCGGCCATCAACCCCGGTGCCTTTGACGTTCCCTATGACGGGTTGGACACCGACTGTGGGGGCGGTGACGATTACGACCGCGATGGCGATGGGTTTGCCTCGGCAGACTATGCGAGCGAGTACACCGGCGAGCTGGCTGCAACGGATTGCGACGATGATGACGACAGCATTAAACCGGATGCGGCAGAGGTCTGCGATGGCGTCGACAATGATTGCGATGGGACTGTGGATGAACCCACTGCAGATTCGCTGACGCTGTACCCGGACGCGGACGGCGACGGTTACGGCGATGAGGCATTCCCAATCACGGGATGCGAGTCGCATGGCTACGTTCTCGATTCAACGGACTGCGATGATTCTGAGTCGACGACGCATCCGGGCGCCCTTGATTACTGCGGCGATGGAATTGACGCGGACTGCAGCGGCGGGGCCGATGCATCCGATGTCGCCGATGGATGCATCGATATCGACCCGGCAGAGGCAGTGGGCGCGCTCGATTGCAGCGGCATGGGAGTCATCGCTCCAGAGGCAGCGGTGATCGAGAGCGCTCACTTCTCGATTCACTATGGTGAATCGGGAAACTGGATCAACGACTACATTGCAGCCGGACTTCGAATTCGCCCCGGCGATGGCGAAGGCCCGCTGGGTTCATTTGCAGAAACGGTCTATGCGGGAACCCGCTGGGATTTTCTTGTGGTCGATGCACCCCTGTATGAGCCCTATGAGATCGGGCACATCATGGGACTCGACCCGCCGCCGACGGTCCTGTGTGCTGCAGCCGTTCGCATGGGCGATGTGATTGGCTTCGTGCAGACCATGGAGATCGCGTTGACTTCTGCGGTGGGTGGCCCCGATGCGATCGTTGTGTTGACCCGGAAAGAGTTGTGGAATGAAGGCGATCAGAGCCTCTTGATGGAGTTTACGGTGGAGCCGGAAGCGGAAGCGGGTGCAATGGACATCACCCTCCAACGAATCGTGGATTTCGACATCGATGCAGCGACACCCCCCGATGATGACGACACCGTGACCGCGTTTGCGACCGAGGGCAATGCAGTTGCGTCATCCGGCACGGTGTCGGGGCTCTCCGTTGTGCTGGGCACCTGTGGGGTGGACGGCTTGGTGGGTGCGGATTTTGGATACAGTCCTGAGCTTGCGGGTGTGGCTGACGGAATGTGTGATCCCGATGGAGAGATTGCCGATGTCGAGACCATTTTGCATGCTGATATGCTTGGGTCGAGCGCCGGAAGCCCCGGAGTCCACCGGTTTGTGATGAGCCTCGGGGCGTCGGTGAGCGACGCGCTGGACGAGTGGGACGATGAAGCCCCGGAGTTGTGCTCGGGGGTATGGGATGCGGGCGGTGCCTTGACTCCCCCGGAAGAATCGTGCGTGGGGTCAGGACCGATTGAGCCGTGGGAAGATTTCGCGGAGCCGTCTGCCAAGTAAGCGACCATGGTTCTATCGGGCTGGGTCTGGCGTCTCCGATCGGCTCTTCATCCAGCGAAGGATGGCGGCCGCGTATTCGGAGAGGATCCGCGGAGGGGGGTGGGCTTGCTGGTACTCTCCACCGCGACCCGGGATGTTCAGGTCGAGCCATCGCTCAGTGGGTACGTCGAAGTCTTGCGGACCGACCTCGCTGCCGCGGGATGGGCTGAGAACGTACAACACCTCGACCCCTGCCTCGTGGGCATGCCGCTCAAGCGCAGCAACGGCAGCACGGTCGGCGCGATCGGACATCGTCGTGTCGGGATCCCAAGACGCTCGCTGCCATGCCGCGTAGGTTCGGTACAGCGCTGAACGTTCCAGTCCGAGTGCGTGCCAAGCTTCTGCTTGACCCGGTGGAGGGGGGAAGTTCTCCAGATACAGAAAGGGGTTGGCATCAAAGTATGCGGATTTGTCCGCTGCTTGATGCTCAGGACCCCCGAGGAATGCCCGTCGACCTGTATTTGTGATCATGATGATGACCCGGTCCGGACGAAGGGCATCCATCTTGTCCATTGCGAGGTAGGCCGACTGGGTGGTGTTGAATGCACAGACACCAAAGTTCCATACCTCGTGAGTGGGCCCGGTCATTCGGTCCATGGCTCCCGGCGTGGTGTCGTTGTTGCCGACACCGGCCCCGTACAAGGTGGACCCGCCAAACACGAGGGTTCGCTCGACACCCGGTCGTCGTTCACTCGTGTACTCTGGACTCCGGGCGCCGTGCGTGTTGACGGTGACTGTGCGCAATCCCCACGGCCCTTCGCCTCCAAGTCTCGCGTTGGGCTTCAGTCCATACAGCTGATGGACATCGTCGACCGGCGTGTGAACCTCGAGTTCGACAGTCTGGTAGTAGAGCACTTTGTCGATGGCTGCTTGATCAATGCCCACCACGCCGACCAGCCCGTCAGCCACACCGACACTGACGACGACCAAGACAAACTGGATTGCCCAGTCTCGTCCCCGTCGTGGGTCGAACCGGGCGATCCACCCGCCGAGTCCAGCGGCGGTGAACATCAGCACCCAATGGGCCACATGCAACATCTCCATATCCGTGGGGCTTCCGCTTCGGACAGATGCCAAACCGACGAGGTAGCGGGTCGCCCATAGGCCAATGAACGCTACGGCTGCGGCAGTGGCCGCGCCGGTCAGCCGTCGCCATCGACCGTCGGCGAGGGTGGCTGCAAACATGGCGGCAAAGGCAACCCCTTCGAATCCCCCCGCTCCCGTGGTTCGAGGAAACCATCCGTGCGCGGCAAGCCATTGGTCCATGCCTCGGAACAGCAAGGGGCCTGCCAAGGCAATCACGAAAGCAGCGGCCGCCCAGAGCCAGCGAGTCATGGCTTCAGCTCCCATGCAACCAAGGTCTCATCGGATGCCACCGGCGAACCAAGGGTCCGGCGAAGCGCTCGAATGGTTCGCTCGCGGTCCGCCTCGATGCCGGCTTGGTTCAATACATCGAACCCAGACCGCCAGAGAACCAGATGAGAAAAGCCGTCTGCCCGCGCTGCCGACAAGTGCGCATTCGTCGGCAGTTGAGTCAGATCGCCCTGTGATAGCGGCCACAGGGCATCAAAGATCGAAGACTGCAGACAATCTTCAGGGCGCTGGTCTTCCTTTAGCGCGGCGATGGCATCGTGATGCGATTCGCTGCGCTTTCGACCGTGGATGAGCTGTTCTGCGGCCGTGGCGTGGCCCAACCCAACCGGAAACTCGATGATGGCGCCTCCATCCGGATCGGACGCCAGTTCGGTCAAGAACGGATGGGGATCCCAGTCGCTCATCAAAATTCGGGTCCCGCCTTGGGCGTGGAGCTGAGCCATTCCCAGACCCGCAATCAACACAGCGACCACCGGAAGCCATCGCGCCCATACACGGCCTTTGGCCCAGTGTTGGAGCCCGGTAGCCACCGATATGGACGCACACAGCACCACCATGGGGACGACCCGTCCCGGGTGAAAGAATTGGATTGAAAATGGGAAGGCTTGGTTGAGCCACCATGTCGGCAAGGGAACCCCTCGGCCGGCGATCGTCAGCCACTCAACCTCCGGCCGAACGCTGGTGGCGGCCATCGGCCCAAGACTCAAGATGTAAAACCCTGCGGCTGCGATGAGCCAACGCCGATGCCGCCGACCGCCCACCGGAAGAAGCAGGAGCGATGTGACCGTGAGAACGGCGGGAAAGACCGCCCTGCGAGGTGTCTCTTCGTCCATGTCAGCGGTGAGGATGTAGCCCACGTGGGAGCTTTCTTTTTGCTCCCGCAAGACCGAGGGGTCGGTGATTCGTGGCGCCATTGCCGCAGGCATCGGTCGTCGCTCACCGAGGAGACGCTGCAGATACGGGGCGGATACAGCGACCCCGATCAACACGACGGCAAGGCCCGCGACCAATGCGCGACTGCGGCCCACGCGAGGTGCAGGCTTCAGCGAAAACAGCACCAATGTCCCGGCCGCAAAAAACGCAGCAACCAGCGCATACAGTACATAGTGTTGAATGGCCAGCGCGGTCGCCAAACCCGCTGCAATGACCCACCCAATCGTGGCGCGCCCGGTGGCGGTCAAGCACTTGACCCACGCGCAGACGAACAAGGGCAACGTGAACACGAGGGCGCTCGGGGGTTTCCCGTTCGCCAACTCATGCAGGCTCAAGCTGTTGAAGCCAAACAGCACTGCCGTCATTAACGACAGGCCCCGTCCGATACCCAACCAACGTGAACCTGCGTATGCGGCCAAGCCACCCAGAACGGGAATCAATGCCACGAATGCATTGAAGGACGCGGGAAAGGGAAACAGGCGAAGGAAAGGGGTCGCCATTAAGGCGTCGATCTGTTGGGGAAAATTGCTGCCAAGCGACTGGCCATCGGGTGCACAGATGACATCGGGTTGAAGGATGTCCGCCCCCCGTTCGAGGGCGGTGGAAACCCACCAGTAAAACCACAAGGTGCCGTTTACATCCGATGGTGTTGTGGGGTTACCGCCGCCGATCACAACGCTGTGCATGCGCGTCCATCCGTCGCCCATGATGGCGATGCTGATCCCGGCCAGAATCGCCAGCGGCACAGCACCGTCGAGCAGGATCCGTCGAAGCCAGACCATCACGGGTTCCCCGACTGCGGCGCACCCGCTTGACGCGTTGGATTGGTGGGGGCCCCCGACTCGAGAGCGGTCGTGGTGACGCTGTCACCGTCCAGCATGCTGTGACCGGTCAGGTTGTCATTGGGTGTGTCGGAGTAGACGGCAAGCCAGCCGGGTCCGATTCCGTTGGTCGGATCGGTAGAGGTGAGTTCCCGAGGGCCGTTCATGTCGTACCCATACAGCAAGGACCAGCCCGCCCGGGTGGCTTTCTGTGGCGTGACGGCATCGGGACCGAAAAACTCTGGGATCGATGTGATGAAGAGGTAGCGCGGGGTGTCGCCGGGCGCGATGGTCAGTTGCCGTGCGCAGAGTTTGTCGCGTTCACTTCCGTTCTTGGGCCGAATCAATCGGGCGTCGTCCGGTCGGTAGAGCCCCATCGCGATGGGCGTACAGTCGTAGATGACGGCGTCTTCATCGAGGTGACGCTCGAGGTACCGACTCGCGAACCGGTAGCCTTTGCCCATCAGTTGTCGCGCATCGGGGGGCAGACGAAAGAACGCTTGCGCGCGGGCGGTTGCGTCGAGGGGCCCCGCCATCAGCGGGGCTCGGATGTAGAGTGCTGTGCCCACACTGATGCCAAAGGCGACCACCACCCCTCCGTATGCGGCCCGCCAGAGACCGGAACCTCGACGACTCAACAGGGTCGCCGCTCCGGCAGCAGCACAGGCCACAAGCACCAACATGGTCGGGGCGGCATGGAACACATACCGAAGGTTGAACTTCAGGCTGAGCGAGCCAAAACAGGACGCCAGTGGAACCACAAGCACGCCGGCTTTCCACCAACCGGTGGGCACACCCATCCATCGACGGGTTCGTGCCGATGGGACCAGTGCGGTCCACAGCCAACCGACTCCAAGAAGCGGAAGGAGAACCGCGCCCAGTCCCGGGGCAAGGATGGCGGCTTGCTTGATGTTGTGCGCAAGTCGAACCCCGAGCGGTGGAATGGTGGTGGCACGGACCACCTCCCAGCGTGGTGTTGGCCCATCTTGCGGGAACGCGGCCACAACGTCCGAGTTGGGTGGGGTGAGCATCACACTGGTCACGGCTTCAAGTTCACCACCCCGAAGAACGTCGGGAAGCCATGGCGACAAGGGTGAAGGATTGTTGAGATCGGGCCTCAACTCGACATCCCAATCGTATGGAATTTCGTAGTTGACCTCTTCGCGGTGGTGCATGACCAAGACATTCAGGGGCGTAAACTCCACGGGGAAGGCCATCAGGAAGGCAACGGCCGCCGCAATCGGTCCGAGGGTTGCGAGGCCGCGCCGAAGTCGATGCCCAGCCCCGTCGATGAGAATTCCAAAGGCAATCAACGCCACCATGGGCAGGTTGAACGTAAAGTTCTTGACCTGGGTCAGAGTGAGTACACCCATGGCGATGCCTGCCCACAGCGCCGTCTTCGGGCTTGGTCGAAGCACTGCGAGGCTGACCGCGAGCACCACACTCGTCGAGACAAAGAAGTACAGCGGGTATGACGATATTTCATGGGCGTACGGATAGAACAGCACGCATCCGAGCAACATGAATCCCGCGGCCATTCCGGCAGCTCGCCCAGCCCACAATCGACCGAGGAGCACCATAGGAATGTGCGTCAGGCTCATGGCCGCCATGTTGACGCCAACGGCTGCATGAATGGTGTCACCATCGAACAGCGGTCGAACAAAGGCCGTGATCATGCCGTACAGGGGTCGTTTGTCGACCATATACAGGTCCCAGCGCCCGCTTGCGGCTGCCACAGCGGTGCTCAGGAAGGCGTAGTTGTCGTGGCCGATGGCCTGGTTTTCAGGGTTGTAGAAGTCCCGATACAGGTCAAGGATTCCGTACTGTGCCACCGCGAACAGCGAGGCGATCAGCACATCGACCGGCTCGATTCGAAAGCGATGGGGCGGGGCTTTTGAGGCGGGGTCCAGTCGGCCCCTCATGAATGCCGGACCCCACGCAGACAAGGCGGTTCGCGCCGCGGTCAGTCCAAGGATCCCGATCAAGAGCGCCAGCAGCGGTGGCCAAACGGACCCCAGCGGTCCTCGACTTGGCATCCAGGGCGGAAGAACGGCTGGTGCGCCGCCGCCTGCCCACACCACGGCGCCGCAAGCCGCTGCCGCGATGAGCGGTCGGAACCAGATAGTTCGGGTGTTTTGGTGAGGCTGTTTCATGCGTCGGATTCGACGAGAGGGATCTTGGCAAGCATAATCGAGCCATGGTGTCCCGCGCGCGCGAAACAATGCAGTCCTTGGTTGCAAACTGGCCTCGACGTGCCCTCGCTGTGGTGATGGTCATTCATCTGCTGTTGGCCATCCGTCAACTGATGTGGCGGG
>DEBL01000066.1:10565-11001 GCA_002348535.1 Deltaproteobacteria bacterium UBA2957
CATCCGTCAACTGATGTGGCGGGTTGGATTTCCTCCGAGGACGAATCATTTTGGCTTCAAGAACGTCCTCGAACTCCGGCGTTTATTCGAGGGCTATGTGCCCACTTGGCCGTTGGTACATCCGGGGCGAACGTCCCACTTCTACCCCAAAGTGGAGCCCGTGGAGTGGCTTCACCCTGCTCATCTGGTGGGAGAAATGGCATCGGGCAAGCTTCGACCGCTGTTTCAGAATCACGGTGACGTGATCTATTGGGTCGAGATTCCCCATCCGTTCTTCCTCGCGACAGTGTGGGGGGAGCTGACGGGCTGGGCCGTGTGGGCAATTCCGCTTGTGTTTACGGGGTATTTTCTGCTGATGCTGCTGAGCTTGTTCGGAATCGGACGGGCCGTGGCAGACGAGTGGACCGGTGTGGCGGCGGCTGCCATTGGTGGAGGG
>DEBL01000066.1:11321-18978 GCA_002348535.1 Deltaproteobacteria bacterium UBA2957
TGGTGGAGGGTTTCCCGTCCTGTTTGGGTTTGGGCGGTTTATTCATGACACCCTGCCCATTGCCGCCCTCTGTACCTTTATGGTCTGGATGGTTCTCGCCAGTGATGGATTTCGGAAGTGGGCTCATTGCATCGCCTTTGGGGTGGCCGGATGGTCGATGTTGCGATCGGGCGAGAGCTTTTACGGATCGGTGCTCGGCATGTTGGTGATCGTGGGCCCCGTGTTGATCGAGGTCGGGCACGCCTTTCGTCGGGGCATGGATCGCCGCTCGTGGGTCGGAATGGCGCTGGTGGCGGGAATTCCCATCGCCACCTTTGATTGGTGGTGGTTCGGTCCGGCTGTTCACTACCTTGGCGATGAAGATCCGTTTGGGGACATCATGATGGCCCCGCAGATTGTGAGTTGGGTCGATCCAGCCCATCACCAAGCGCTGAAGTATGGGGCGTATCTGGTCACGATGATGAACGACCTTGTCCGGCCATGGATGATGCTGTGGGTGGGGCTGGGCGTGCTCTTTCTGTGGCGCTCCGACGCCCGGCGTCGGGTGGCGTTGGGGCTGATGTTCGCCATCCCCTTCCTGTGCCTGAGCTGGATGACGCGGAAGTCCAACTGGTACATCGTACCGGTGGCTCCGGGGTTGGCCCTGATCGCCGCCATCGGGCTCCGGGGAATCCCTCGCTTTGGCAAGCATGCGATGGCGCTCGCCGGGTTGGCGGGGGTGGTGTCGGTGGTGTTTTACAGCGCCGCACCCGACGCCATGCGACGGAGTGTTCCCCAATGGCTGGATCGACCCTACCGAAACATGGTGATCATGCGCGAGGTCGAGCTCGCACCCCTAAAAATGTATGCCGGCCGGGCCATCATCTCGGGGGCGCAAGAGGTGGTGAGAACCCTCGACCGTGTGCATCCGGCCAACGGCACTCAGCGTCAGCTGGCACTGTTCTGCGAGGATCAGTTTTGGGCGTGGGCGTTCAAGTACGTGATTGAAATGCAGCGCCCTGACATTCATGTGGTGAGCCTCATTCACATCAACTTGCTCGAACACTATGCGGCGGAGCTCGACGCCGCGGAGTTTGATTTTTTGGTTCATCTTGATGATCACGGCGTCGAACGGTGGTCACCGGAGCCGGGATCGGGCCTGCCCACGGGCATGAGGGCGCCCACCAATGAAGGGGCGTTTCACTTTGCCCGTTTTATGCGCGTGCTCGGGCGCAGGGACCTTTCCGCCACGCCAATGTCCAAGGGCGCGCTGTACCGGCTGGACTGACTACTCCGGCGGTGAGCCTTTGTGGCCACAGAAGCGATGCTGACCGCTTGTTCCTCGCTGATACAGTTGGACGCAACGCTCGCCTCTGCCGCGGGCCTCAACCATGGAAAAGTCATACCGTTGCAGCATCGGCGGAATGGAGGCTGAACAGCCGGGGGACTCTACAACCACCCAGCCTACGCTGTCTGGGTGGTCCAACTGCGGCCATGTCGAAACCGCCATGCATGGGTCGGATACAGCGAGGCTGAGGTGGAGGTCAGAGGCATCGCCCTGCCCTGCGAAAACGGTGTGGTTTGGGCACGCACATGAGTCGCTTTTGACCCGTTCCCGCATGATTGAAATGGCGGTACTGTGCGCGGTGGGTCCTTTGGGTCCCAAGTGCAGCGGGACGATGCCCTGAAATAGGTGCTTCTGTGGTCCTGCAGCACCGGTCCAGTCGACGGACTGCAGCGCGGTGGGGAAGGTTGAAGATGGCAGAGATCGAGATGAGAACTGAGCCCAAGCGGTCGCCACTGTGGCCAAGGACAGGCCAACCGCAAGCGGTCGCGGTCGAAATGATGTCAGGCCGCCGGCCAACACGATGACGATCGCTGGGTAGATGGGGGCCGCGTAGTAATAGTTTTTCTTGCCCACCATACTGAGCGCCACCAGAGGCAACACGATCCAGAGGACCGTCATCGTTCTTCCCGAGCACCGTCGAACAAATGGAAGGATGGCGACGAGAAAAGGGGCAATCAGCCAAGGCGTGAAGTCATCGGAATACAAGCGTAGTGGGTAGGCGGTGATGGCCTCGAGGCTGAGGCGGCGGGCGCCCTCTACATACTCGCGATTGCCCATCTCATCTTGGAAGTAGGCGAAGTCCACCAACGGGAAGGCATAGTTCTGCATGAACAATGCCATTGCCCCGGCGAGTGCTGTGGTTCCGAGCAGGGATCGCCAGCGTGTTGAACGGCCTTGAAGACCCGAGAGGCCGGCGCCAACTGCGATGGATCCGATGGCCGCCATGAACAATAGATTGTCCGTCTCCCGGGCGCTCAGGACGCTCCCTACGGCAGCCACAACTCCGAATGCAGTCGTCCATCCGAGTCGACTGAAACCCCCCGAGCGCAAGGCAGCCGCGGCCCCCGCCACAAGCAGAAGATGCTGATGCACCATCGCATCCCACCGTCGGGCCATGAATGCGACCGCTGGAACCATGGGGTAAACCGAGGCCGCCACAACGCCGCCCCAGCGGTTTGAGATGCGGGTACCGACGTCGTACAGCAAAATGCTGGTCAGCATCACAACAACGAAGTTCAACCACAATAAAAAATCTGGGTTGGCCCCGACGACTTTTCGGGCCGCTAACGCCGGCCATACAAGCAGCCCCATGGACTGCCGATAGGTTGACCACGGATACCCGAGTTGGTCCGTGCCGTCGGCTCGAAGAATGTCGAATACGGGCGCCGTGAACGAGCAGCAAACGCCTTCGCCCAACCCTTGGTCCGTGTCGATCCACAGTGCATTGACCCACGCTTGGGCCCCCAACAGCAGTGCGAGGGCGATGAATGGGAGCAGCGTGCGTACAGAAAAGGTCATGAACTGGTCGTTGAGATGGCTTCAGTGTAGCGTGGTTAGCAATGAAGCCCATCCACCGAAAACTTGGATTCACATTTTTTGCGATCTTCATGGGCCTTGCTGGCGTGGAGGCTTTGGCGAGGATCGTCGAGAGGATTTCACTGCCCCCGCCGCTGCGTCCTTTGCCCGCACCGGGGGAAGCCGAATGCATGCCGGACTGCATGCCGGGCGTGGCGAGCTTACCCGATCAGCCTTCAGGATTGCCGCGGGGCATCCCGATGGCCCCCAACGGTCGCCGGGCGTGGGCGCTACCGTCGAACACGACCATGGTGGAGACAAACGTTGCAGTTCGCGTCAACGCAGATGGCCTCCGCGGGCCGGACCTGACGCCGCGTGGCGAAAACGAACTGCGTCTGCTGACGCTTGGTGACTCTTCTGTTTTTGGCTTTGGTGTCGAGGAAGATCGTGTGTTTGGTGCAGTTGCATCCGCGGAGTTGTCGGCGAAGTGGAGCCGCCCTGTCAGCGACGTCAACGGTGGAACACCGGGATACACCTCCGTTCAGGCGCTCGCGGTCTTGGAGGATGTCGGAACCCGTGCACAACCGACCCATGTGGTCATTGCGACGCTCTGGAGTGACTTGTTCCAGACCGATACAGTAATCGAACGGGCCGGAGGACAACGGGCTCCATTGGCAGCGTACCGGGTAGCTGCCCGTGTGCTTGCACCGTGGCTCCCTGCAGCAACGGTAGGGTGGACACAGGGAGATGTGGGTGCAGAAGCACCGGGCCGGACGGCTCGCGTCGGCATTGAACAGTACCGCCGCACACTGGAGCAGATTGTGAAAACGACGCGTGCGATCGGAGCCGAACCGGTTGTGTTGGTCCTTCCTGCACCAATCGATCTCGACCAACAACCGGTTCCAGAACTGATCGAGGCGTACAGAGATGAACTGATTGATTTGGCTCGGCGTCACGCCTTGATCGTGGTTGACGGACCTTCAATATTTAAGGAAGAAGGTGCTACAAATTCGGATTTCTATGACCAAGTCCATCCGTCAACGACCGGTCATGAGCGGCTCGGGAAGGCCCTTGCGGCAGCCTTATTGAAGGCCAACGCAAACTGACGGTGCTGTCTGGTGCCTTCTCATGTATTCTAGTGACGTAATGACCACCCTGTTTCCATTGCTGATGGCCCTCGGCTGCTCTGAATATCAAGTGGTCGAGTCGAGTTTCGTGGAGAGCTTTTATCAGCGCGATCGTGGAGAGGGCATCGACATCCTCTGGGTGGTGGACAATTCGGCGACCATGTACGAGGAACACGATCTGCTCATGGACTCGGCGGATGCCTTTATTGGGTTCGTTTCGAACTCCAGCGTGGACTTTCATCTGGGTGTGGTCAGCACCGACATGGATGACGATCGGGGACAGCTAAATGGGTCAGTGCTGGATGTCGGATCGGAAGACATGGTGGACACCTTTATCGACCAGATTGAAATGCAAATCGCGGGCAGCCGAAACGAAAAAGGCTTTGAGGCCGCGCTGATCGGGTCCGATCCGGTCAGCAATCCGAGTTTTGCACGCAAAGGTGCAGACCTAGAGTTGGTCGTGTTCAGTGATGAAGACGATCAGTCGAGCATGGAGGTGGATGATTTCCTCGATACCCTCCAGGCCCA
Organism: Deltaproteobacteria bacterium UBA2957; assembly: GCA_002348535.1. GTDB lineage: Bacteria > Myxococcota_A > UBA796 > UBA796 > UBA796 > UBA796. The sequence goes on from DEBL01000066.1 coordinate 15,819, forward strand.
GCGGCCCAACGCCAACGTAAAAGTCCACGCCGTCGTTGGCGATCCGCCGGCAGGGTGCGTATCGGCACTCGCCGCTGCAGACGTCGGCACTCGATACCTTGAGGCGCAGGCCGCCACACTGGGTCGTCGTGAGTCCATCTGTACCCTCGATTATGGAGGCATGCTGGCGCGAGTCGCGTTGGATGTCATCGGCCTCGATACCTCTTTCGCTCTGTCGAAGGTACCCGCGGTCGCCACGATCGTCTTGACTGTTGACGGCATTGTGCCGCACCAGCGGCGTTGGGACGGCTGGTGGTACGATCCGGGAACCAACACGATCGAGTTCGACGGCTTTGCTGTTCCCCCTCCGGGTTCGCGAATTGACGTGACCTACACGGAGTGGGTGGGCCCTCTTCAGGAGACTGAGCAGGAAGAGGAAGGCGCGGAATGATCCGGTACCTGCTCCCCTTGGTTTTGCTGGCCTGCGGTACAAAGAGTTCCGAAGACAGTGAAGTGGTCATTGAGTCCGACATCGAAAGCATTCGGGTCGAGCCTGCGGAAATCGAAATTGAAACCAATGGGTCCGGACCCACCGTGATCGATTTCAAGGCCTTCGCGACCACAGATAGCGGCGAGGAGGTTGAAACCGAGATGGTGTCGTGGGCGGTGTCCAATCTCTCCGCTGGCAGCATCGATGAAACCGGTCGGTTTGAGACGTCGATCCTCAACGGCGGAATCACCACCATTACGGCCAATCACGTGGGCATTGAGGGCACGGCGACGGTCACAGTCGTCTACAAGCAAGATGTGATGGTTGGCGATCTGCCCGATGTACTGGCAACGGCCTTTGATGTAGCCTCGCCAACGGACAGCGACCGCCCCGAGCTTGAGTACCCCCACGATGGCGTGACCGTACCGCGAAATCTGGATGGACTCGCGTTTACTTGGCGGGCCCCCGAAGACACGAACGTGTCGCGCATCCGCCTCCAGTCGGGCATCACCGACATGCGAATCTATACCCAAGGCGAGGAGTGGACCTCCAACTCGGAAGTGTGGGCCACCATTGCCGCCTCCAACACATCGGGGTCGGTTGATCTGACCCTTGAAGCCGGGAGGTGGGACGGAACAAACCTCACCAATGTCTCGCGCGGGCCCGGCATGAGCCTAACGGTCAACCGGCTGGATGCACGCGGATCGGTTCTCTATTGGGTGGCCCGCTCCGGGGGCGGTGGCGCGGGCGGCGCGGCAGGGGACATCATGCGGATTCCATTTGGGTCCACCATTGCAGAGGCGTTCTGGTCATTTGAAGATGCCGGCAATCAGTGCGTTGGCTGCCACACGCTTGTGGAGTCGAAAGACAAAATGGTGGTGACGCACTCAGGGGTAGATGGAAACTTCTCCGTGGTGGACATTTCGGACCCAGATGCTCCCTCTCTCGCACTTGGAACCGCGGAACAACGGCGGGCAACCTTCCACGCCGCACACCCCGACGGTGAACTCTTGTTGGCCGTCGTGGGCGGTCAGGCGAAGGTGTACTCGCTCAACAACGGATCGCTGCTGCAGACCATTGAGACAGGCGGCATGGTGTCGCACCCCGATTGGGCTCCGGATGGCAACAGCATCGTGCTTGTCCGGGTCACGGGTACACGCATGAACGATATGAACTTCGAGGGCGGCGAAATCATCCAGCTCAGCTTTGATGGGTCCAACTTCGGTCCGCCTGAGGTGTTGGTTGCGGGCACCGACGAGCAAAACAACTACTACCCGGCGTACTCGCCGGATGGAGAATGGATTGTATGGAACCGCGCGGTTCGAACGGAGATCCGAAATCCGGATGGCTCGTACCATTATTCCTCAACATGCTACGCGAACCCGAGTGCAGAGTTGTGGTTGATGGCCCGGGATGGAACCTACCAGACCCGACTCGATGCCGCGAACGGCATCGGTGAGCTTCAGAACTCGTTCCCACGGTGGGGGCCGTTGCCGGATGATGATGTGCTTTGGTTGGCTTTCAGTTCCACTCGGTCCTACAATGTGGACCCCAATGGAGGGGTACCGCAGATTTGGGTCAGCGCCATCGAGCCCGAGAAGATTTTAGATGGTGAAGATCCATCTTCGACTCCATTTTGGTTGCCGGCCCAAGACAGTCAGTCTGACAATCATCTCGCCATCTGGTGGTCTAAATGAGGAGGAGTTGGGCGGTACTGGTGGCGTTGTTTGGATGCGAAGATCCGACGACCTCCACCGTCACCGACAACACCTCCATTAATGACTTCCACGGATTCTCTTCCGAGGCCTCTTGGAGCTACCGTGACGACGGTGTCATGGATGAAGCGCCCGAGGACGAACAACTGCTTCGTGCGCGCTACGTTGGGAATGGAATCCTCGACTTTCGCCGTGGGACTCGGTGGGCCGATGGCCGCCGCGCTGCGGAAGTGTCGTTTTTCCTCGATGACATGTTCTCCATTTCCGAATGGGACATGGGTCCGTACCGAGGTTCCGGCTACCTCCCGCTCGGCCAATCGAATCCAGCCGAGGGTCAGTCCATCGACGAGGGCGGCTGGTTCTGCATGACCAAGCGTGATGTTGAAGTAGAGACCTACTATGGTGTGTTCTCTAATGTCGTTCAGTTTGAGTGTGATGGGTCGAGCGGCCCCGAGGGTCTGTGGACCTTCGCTCGAGACATTGGTCTCATCGCCTATGATGGTCCGGAATATTCATTGAGTCTCGTCGCGCCTTGGTGAGGTTTCCGGGAGAGTCCAGTCGATATCGGCGGTTAGGTGCATGATGGCGCCCAAGGTGGCAATGCCCAATACGGTCACACAGAGCCCAGTGTAGCCTTCTAATAGGTGAGCCAGAGCAAAGACGACGAGGTAGAGAAACTGTGCGATTCCGGCTTCAAGCAGCGCGAAACGCGGACTGACCACTCGTCGTAGGTACGACATCACGAGCACCATGCTGACCAGCGCAGATGCGGCAAAGGCCCATTCGGTCGGGATGTGGTCCGCGCTGTACCCGAAGAGCAGGTGAAAGCTGAAGAAGCTGGCTGCGATGAATACGTGATTGATCCAGTGAATGCGCGTGTTGTTCACAATGCCGATGACGGTGATCCAGACCATGAATAGGCCGAGTGAAATGGGTGCCGAAAAGCTCAGTTTCGCCACCAAGGGCCCTGGCTGAA
>DEBL01000021.1 GCA_002348535.1 Deltaproteobacteria bacterium UBA2957
TGTGCTCCACATCACGAGCTTCCACGCAAACGCGGACGGTGATGATCGCGTCAACCTCAATGGCGAGTACCTTAGGATTGCCAACATTTCAGACCGACAAGTCGACATCGATGGGTTCCGCATTGCCGAACAGTCTGGGCGATCCTGGCTGCTTCCTCCGATGTTGATTCCCCCGGGACATACATTCAAATTGCATTCAGGATCCGGAACCAATCAGTCGGACCCGTTGAAGCAGCTTGCGGTTTACTTGAACAACGACACCCCGATCTGGAACAACACACGCGATCGCGCCACTCTGTATGACCGGCATGGAAAGATGATCGACAGCCGACTGCATGCGCCTAAAAACCCGAGCCGCTAAATTCCATTGGAGGTAGCAGGTGGCCAGTGAGTCCCCTCCTCCCGACTGCTGGACGAACGCAGTACAATCGGACTAGCTGAGAGGAAACCATGCCGTACGGCGCAGTGTACGTATTCATCGCGGCTGCGATACTTCGCCTCCCTCGTGTGGTGGTCCGTTGGGAAGAGTGGGCGCTGCATTATTCTGCGTACAACCTACCGACCCTCGAAGCGCTGATGGCGGGAAGCTACACGGCTGCACTGACAACTTGGACTGGGTTGCACCCGCCGCTGTATTCTATTCTTCACAGCAGCGTATCGTTGATTTGGTCGGCCCCGATTGCGTGGACTGCCCTCAGTGCTGCACTCAGCCTCGGTGCTGTGGGCTTGATGCTTCGGGCCGAGCCCAAAACAATTCTTCCGGGCTTCCTGCTTGCCACCGATCCCGTCCAACTGCACTACGCCGCAGAGGTCAACAACTATCCACTCGGCGTCTTCATGCTCGCCTACGCTTGGTGGGCACACCGAAGAAACCGCGAGGGACACCTGATTGTTGCGGTCGCCCTTGGTGCGTGGACGCATGTGCTGGTCGGATCCATCGCTGCAGGGCTTGCACTCTGGCGGCCAAATCGAGTTCGCATCTTGAGTGCAGCGTTCATCATTGTTCTGCCGTTACTGATTGGTTTGGTCCTTGTTGGAACCGATCCGGGCAGTCGAAAGCAGCCCGGATTGTTGCTCGAGGCGTCCATCACCGATGCCATCGATCGTTTCGGCATCGGATGGATTGTGTGTTTGCCCATTCTGCTGCTTGGCATCCCTCGTGCAAAGGCGGCCGCCACTCTGTGGGGGGCGGGCATTGCCATGTGGTTTGCCCTTGTGTTGATTGGCTTCGCAGCGCCTCACCAGTTTCCCTATGCCACATTTGTTGGGGTTCCCGCTGCGCTTCTCATCGCGGCTGCGACGCAGCGGGTTCATGGCCTCACGGTAATTGTTGCGCTGATCGCCATCATTCGTGGATCATGGGCACTCGCAGAGGATGTCGGTGCCATCCGCCACATTTGGCAGGACCAACAATCGGAGCGAGGCATCGACCACGTTTGGAGCATCAGCTTGCCGGGCGATGCAATCGTTCTTGTGAGAGGTCCAGGGGCTCCTGACGACGACAAACGGACGTACTCACCGACCTTGTGGCGGCTCAGACCGTGGGAACAGTGGACTCCAATCTTTACTACGGAACGACCCGACACGGTGGGTCAACCTAGACTTCTGCGTGGACGGCGCATCTACACCTTTAACCACCCGATTGAAGCCATCAGTCAAATCCCCGGCGAGCACGTGTTCACCGTTCTCTATCGCGGTGCTGAACAAAACCCCGCTGCCATCCCGGACCACCCCGCCCAAGGCGATTGGCAAACCGCTGGGCCGGACCTATGGCGCGGCCCTACGACCGCAGATTCTGGAGAAGACGCCGCACGAGCGGCCGAAGCGACCGATGGGTCACAACCCGATCGGCCGACCGTGGAGTGAACCAACCGACATCGACCACAGACTCCCCACTTGCAGGAGCGAATGCAGTCACGCGGTCCGCGCACCGAAACTGGTAGACGTACATCGTCTTCAGTCTCGGCGTCCGTTCGGGGGTCATGAACCCGAATCGCACAAACCCAAAGTCATGGGTCAGCGACAAGTCCATTGCCGCACCCGTCTCTTCTTGAATCTCTCTCATTGCGCACTCAATCGGATTCTCACCGGGCTCCAACTTACCTTTCGCAATCTCCCACGTAGTGCCGAAACGGCGCTTCACTTTGATGAGCAGAATCTCGGGTCCCTTCGGCCCGAAGTAAACCGGGAAACCACCCGCAGACAGCTGATGGCCAAACCCCTCTCTGAGATTCAAGACATGTTTTACCGGAACACTGGAGGCCTGCCACAACCCTCGGTTGTTCACCTGAAACTTGGTTCCAGCCTGTTTTGCTCGAGTGGCATCGATGTACAGGACCATGGGATCACCCGAACCGCGATGCGACACCTGCCAAGCCTGAGACTCCGACTTTGACATGTAGAGCTTCCGGCCGCCGTCGAAAGCCAAGACGCCCGTGCTTTTTGCAACCTCGGCACGAGCCACATCGCATGCGTGATACAGAATGTCTGGCATTCGGGCACCGGAACGTCTGCGACCGCGCCGACCCCGTTCTCCCCGCCGACCGTTGGACTTTGTCTCTGCCATGACTTCCACTCACCCGTTTTCGGCACGACCACAAATTACTGAATCGGATCCACCATGCGTTCCCACAGCCGAGTAGATTCGTCTCGAGCAAGGGCTGCCGACTGACACAGCCATTGCCATCGTTCGATTCGTCCATCGGGGGGTTCGGCCCCTGAGATCTCGACGGCAAACGGGCTGTGATCTACGAAACTTCCACCGAGAAATTGAAACGTGTCCACCAAGCTCCGCATTGCGCAGTGCGGGCCCGCCATTTGCCCAACAGCCTCACCGAGATGATGGGCCACAGAAGCGGCCGACGGGCGCAGCGCCGGCAACATGCCTGCCATCGGTAGCGACACGAGATGACTCCCGATTTCAGCCACCGCGCACACCAGTCCGTGCAACGAATCGGAATTGTCGAGTTGCCCCATACCGTTAATCCAGTCCTCTACTGAATCCCGAACGCCCGGCTGTACTCTCGCCAACAACTGCGCGATGTGGCCTGATTGAAGCGCCACCGCGTATTCGCGTTCACCCACTGGGGGGGGCAAGGGGTCCGGAAGATCGGCCACACCCGAATGAACGAAATGGTTAAACGGATTTCCTTGAGTACCCGTCATTGCTCTTCCGGCGGCCAAAGCGAGTGCAATGCGTTCCAAGGGGTCGACGGGTGCTCCGAATAAGAGGTCGAGAAGTGCCGGTTCCGTGGGACAACCGAGCGCACTGAGGGCCGATCGAAGCATCCGGCCGAGGTTTTGTCCCTCTGGCTGTGGATGTCGACAAAGGTCCATCACCGATCGGCTGCTCGAGTGCAGCCCCGCCCCGCTTCGGTCTAGTGGAAACCAGTCCGTGAGCCCTTCGGGCTCAAGGGAAACCAAGAGGGGCGCAACCGCCGGACCACCCACGCACACCAATGCATTGCTGTTCGGAACTCTCCCCACGCCGCATCCTGATAAGACCGCATTGTGCACAATCGCCGGCCCCAAGACATCGGCAATGTCGGAAGGGTCTCCGATGATCGATACGGAGATGCGTTCACCCAACCGGCGCGCATGCGTCAGGAGTAAAATTCCAACCGTCACCGTTGACGCGCTGCTTCCTCGCAATGAAACCTGCATCAAGACTCCTACACCGCCCTACCGCTGGGGCTCGGGGCGCCCGAGCAGCAGGTGGGCGAACCACGCCGGTCCGCATAACCAGACGCCGCTAAATAAGAACACCATCCAGAACAATTGTTCTCCCCAAATGAGCCCGATGATGGCCTGGGAGACAGACCCAAGCGTTACCAAAATCGCGGCGATGATTCTCGCTTCACGCGGACTCATCAGTCCATCCACTAAACAGCCTGCATCCTTTGCACTGGCTTTGTGCTTCCGCCATGCGAGAAAGCCCTGAGCGAGCGCGAAGATGCGCACACCTCCAAGCAGCCCCAAGCCCGCCGTCAGCGCGAATGAAACGCCCAGTGGGCGGCCCACAAACTCATGCCCTTGGGCTCCGAACCAAAGCACCGTCCACAACACCACCCAAATCGAAAATGGGCGAGCCATCCCTGAAAAGCAAGCATCGATTAGGGTCCTCCATCGCGGCTGCCGCTTCATTCCCGCCGGTGTCAGCCCTGCATTTCGCACTGGATTTTCCGGGTCACCACGAACGTACTCAATGTGTTCGGCAACAAAGGGAACCGCCAATAGACGGTGCGCTCTCACACCTTCCGGGGTCCAAGGATCAAGGGCCCGCAGCAATGGGTGACCCGCCAGCGGCCGCCCCGCGTGGGCCCGACCCTCCATCCGCAACTGATACTGCCCATCATCACCCTTTGCGGAAAGCGTCAGTTGCGTCGAGGACAACAGTGCAGCTTCGGTCGGGGTCCCCGGGTGTACGAACAGGTGAATGATGTCCTCGAATGGAGCGCAATGCACTTGCGCGGCGCCTTCGTGTGCAAATGTAGCTACGCTCACCGGCCCATGACCGGCGAGGACCTTCACCACCTCAGTCGGAATATTATTCGGGGGTGCTTCCACGGCCTCAGTGTACCGAAGTCGACGAACGATGAAGACGAAGTTTCAGGCCAAGTCGCCGCGCTAGCGCAAACCAGCCGCCTACGCCGCCTGGCCTTGGGGACCCATCCACCGCGCACCGAACTTGAGCACCCTCGCCCACCAATGACCGTTCGGGACCGATGGGCTGCCAAGCAGTCCACCAGCGGTTGTCGGGCCACTCGACAAATACACTGGCCACCCACTGCCCATTCATCGGCCCAGACCCACGGAACCGAAATGCCCCCAAGACTGCGAGGCATTCCACATCGGCCTGGCCCGCCATGGCGGCGATAATTCGCTGCTGCGTGATGGGGCTCGCGCCCGACATTGTGCGCATGGAAAACCGGTCAACCCGATCGCCGTAGATGACAAAGGCAGCCGGCGCAGGGCGGCCCTTCTCTAAGGCTGCCACGACCTTCGAAAACAACGCCCGGCCCAGTCGAGCATCATCCTCTGGGAACACATCGTGATCGCGGGGGCCTGATTGCCCCCGCAATCGATGCAATGGCTGAACCGTCATCCGCGGCTCGCTTGAAGCTCCGCATCTGCTGCCCGAACTTTGTCGGCCATTGCGTCAAAGCCATCAATCACGCGTTGCTGAACGGCGGAGTCGCCTGTTCCGATGATCCGCGCTGCCATCCAAGCCGCATTCTTTGCTCCCGCCTTCCCGATTGCGACAGTGGCAACCGGAACGCCCGGTGGCATCTGCACAGTTGCAAGAAGCGCGTCCAGTCCATCCAGTGAACTATTGAGCGGAACACCAATCACGGGAAGCGGAGTACGGCCCGCAACGGCCCCTGCGAGGTGTGCGGCCATGCCCGCGCCACAAATCAGAACCTTGATTCCACGTCCAGCTGCAGTCGATGCAAACTCGTCGGCCTCAGCCGGCGTTCGGTGGGCCGACATGATCCGCATTTCATACCCGATCCCCAGTTCATCCAGCACGTCACCTGCTGCAGTCATTGCGGGCAGGTCCGAGGCACTACCCATTAAAATTCCAACTTGAATATTACCCGCCATTACGGCCTCCTTGATTTTCCGATATCGGACCGCCACGCGGCCCCGTCGAAGGTGATTGATTCAACCATGGTGTATGCGCAATCCATCGCCGCGCCGAGGCTCGACCCGACGGCGGTTACGCCAAGAACTCGACCCCCGCTGCTTACCACGCCGCCTTCCTCACGGGTTGCGCCCGCATAGAAGACCACCGCGTCTTCTTTCGGCGAAGGTATTCCCCGAATCAGGGCCCCCTTCTGAATGGGGCCCGGGTATCCACCCGACACCATGACGACGCAACATGCTGAACCCGACTTCCAAGTCAGATTGCGGTCGGGCAGGGAGCCACTCGCAGCGGAGAGCATCAATGGGACAATATCTTCGTCGAGCATCATCATGAGTGGTTGGCACTCAGGGTCGCCAAATCGAACGTTGAACTCCAGAACCTTGGGCCCGCTTTCCGTGACCATGATTCCTGCGTACAGGACGCCTCTGAACGGGGTCCCTTCGGCACGCATGCCATCGACGACCGGTTGCAACACCTCGGCTCTCGCCCGCTCAACCATTTCAGCACTGGCATCCGCTGGAGGACATATGGCCCCCATCCCACCGGTGTTGGGTCCCTGATCGCCTTCAAACCGTCGTTTGTGGTCTCGACAAGGCAGCATGGGCATCGCGCGATGACCATCACACAGAGCGAGAACACTCAACTCAGGCCCTTCGAGGCGTTCCTCGACGAGCACCCGATGGCCCGCCTCGCCGAAAGCACCATCCAGCATTGCTTCCACTGCAGACCGAGCCTCCTCCGCGTTGTTGGCAACAACCACGCCCTTGCCCGCAGCCAGACCGTCGGCTTTCACAACACACGGACCCGAAATGGCCGCGAGCGCGGATTCACGGGATGTGTGCGAGGACCACCGACCCGTTGGTATACCGTGACGGTCCATAAACGCTTTGGCGAATTCCTTCGATGACTCCAACTGTCCTGCAGCCTGCGAAGGCGCGAACGTCGCTACCCCCGCCGATCGGAGTCGATCCGAGAGACCATCCGCGATGGGCGCCTCAGGCCCGATCACGGCCAGTGTGACGCCATGATTGACCGCGGCCGCTACCGGATCGCCGGAAATCTTTACGGCATCATCCGGAAACCCAGGGTTGGTGTGCGTCACCATTAATTCCGAAACGAGGGGGCTCTGTAGAATCCGCCACGCGAGCGCGTGTTCTCGGCCACCGCCACCGACCAGTAAGACTTTCACAACGACCCCAAGTGGAGCCGCCGCCTTATTTCCTCTGGTCCGTTAGGGCAAACAAAGCGGAGCGGATTCGGGTGTCTTCTGGATTGCTCTTTTGAGCCTCCTCAAGCAACTCGGTTGCTTTGCTTGCATCTCCATTTTCGGCAAACACCTTGGCGGCCAACCGCAACAATACTGAGCGTCCCAGATCCGTTTTAGTGGACCGATTTAACGGGTCACGTGCCTCTTCGAATTTGCCCATCTTTGAAAGGGCAATCCCACGAATACTGTGCATCACCCCGAGGCTAGGCCGCCGTGACACGACAGCGGTGCTATGGCGCTCTGCACGCTCCCAGTCCCCGGCCTCGAGGGCGGCAAACGCAACCGCACCGTTCAGTGCTAAATGGTCGGCATCCTGTTCGACGGCATCGAGAAGCTGGTCGTAGTGGCCGGGTCGGTTCCGCCGCCAAGCAAGTATCGCGGCCGTCGTCACCCTCAGCGCCTCGTATCGCACATCGTCTTCCATCGCCGTCAGAATTGGTTTTCCGAGCCTTCGACTCTTTGGCGGAAGGAGCGATGCCTCTTTCAGTGGATTAGCGACACGGACACGGAAAGGATGCAGGAACACCATACGCTCCAGCGCGCTGGCCGCGCCCAACAGGTCACCGCTATCGATGGCCGCCCACGCACGCTCTTCGACCACGAGCGGCCAGTCTGGAGCCAGTCGCTCCGCCTCTTCCAACTCTGTACGCGCAAGCCGCTGTTTGTTCATTTCAAGGTAGAGCCGCGCAGCCCAGAGGTGAATGACGGCGGCATACCGAGCCTCAAGTTCCGAAGTGTTGGTCGCCCGCAAGACCGCTTCCGCCTCCCCGTGATTACCATCCTTGTACAGGATGTCCGCCATGACCATCGCTGCATTCGGGTCGTTTTCCTCCGCCTCCATGGCGGCTTCGATCAGCTGCCTAGCCCCAACCAAGTCGCCCGCCATCACCCTGTTCTGCGCTGCTTGAACCAACACAGTCTGGCGATTGGTGTGCCCCGCCAAGTGAGGATGTTCCACTAAACGATCAAACCATTCGGTTCCATCCTGGCGTTGAGTGGCCGAACGCATCTTGGTCACCGCAACGGTATGCAGCATATCGGCACGCTCGGAACCGTTATCGATGGCGATCATGGCCGATTGGGAGGCCGCAGCCCAATCGCCCATCTCGGCGTGAAGGCGAGATTGAACCTCGTAGCCATCGGGTCCTGCAGGGTCGGATTCAATCAACAACTCAGCTGCAGTACGGACCAGCGGCCAGTCTTCAGCGGCGTATGCCACAGAGGCCAAGGCCCTGAGCGAGAGGGGCGCCTTATCGACCGCCTCGACGACCGACATGACTGCTGTTGTGTCGGTCGTCGCTTGGCCGTAGATCAATCGACACATAAGGTCGTCCTCAATGAACGCCTCCGTAGCTTGGGCTGCGCCGGACCGCTGACCCTGAGCCAGCAGCCGTGCACCCTCCGCGGCGGCTACACTTGGACCTTTGGCCCTCAGGCTGTCGATACGGGTTTGTGCACGTGCAATCTCACCCAACAGTTCCGGACGGGTGTGAAGCATCTGGGCATCGACTAGAATCAGCCCCACCATGGGAGCAGGATCAAGGGGTGAGCGTGCGCCAGCCGCCAGAAACGAACGTCTCGCACCCTCGAGTTGTCGATACGAGGACCACCAGAGGCTGGCCCACCCTTGGTGCATCGTACGCGCATCCGGAGCGGCCCGATTTGCTTCGATCCAGTCGTTGTGGGGCAGAGCGCCAATCCGTGGAACTGGAGCATACCGAGGCTCCTCATTCAGCTCAGCCTGCCACCACCGGATCTGCTCTTCCAGTTTCACCATTGCGGATTCAGGAAGGACCAATGCCCTCGACTGACTGCTGAACCAAACAGCACCGAGCGAGAATGCAAGCAGACCGCTGGCGGTGATGTATCGAACCACCGTGCCAATTTTGGCTCGGCGATGGACGGCTTCGGCTTCGGCCCGGATGGCCTCAATGCGAAGGTCCAGCTCCGACCCCGGAATGAATGCGGCCCGAAATTCAGGATGATCTGCAATGGCCGACTCTTCGCCCCCCACTGCACTCAGTCGGTCATCCGGACCGTAACGCCCCCGCGCAATTCCACGAACAACCTCGTCACGCCCCATTGGGCCGCGGCTTCCCGGTTGCCCAACCGTGCGAACCATGTATTGAGCGCTGAACTGTGCGCCCGCAACCCCGCGTGCGCGGCAGTTCGCACACATGGGAACACCCTGAGCACTCGTCGTGCCCGTTGGAGCGCCGCAGGAAAAGCAAAAGGTTTCAGCCACGTCGCGAATATACACCGTGCGACTTAGTGTCGGAAGTGGCGAGCCCCCGTGAACACCATTGTCGACTCAGCAGTATCGACCACCTCAACCACGGCATCATCTCGGATACTTCCACCAGGCTGAATGATGGCATGAACGCCGGCCTTGATTGCTTCGTCGACACCGTCGGGAAACGGAAAAAAAGCATCCGAGGCGAGGACAGAGCCCGCGAGCGGCCGAGTGGCCTTCGATAGCGCGAGGCGCACGCTGTCAACGCGAGACATCTGCCCTGCGCCAACGCCGTTCAAAACAAAGCCTCCATCCTCGGCCTTGGCGAGCACGATGGCGTTCGATTTGACATGCTGCACAACTCCCCAAGCAAACCTCAGTGCACCCTCCTCGGCAGCAGACGGATTGCGTGTGCTGGCTACCTTCCAATCGATCGGAGCCCCAAGGTCCCAGTCTTGCAGCAGCCAACCTCCCTGCACACGCCGAGCGTCGGTGCCACCGGGTGTTGAGTTGGCCCAGTCTGCGGGAAGTTCCATGACCCTAATTTTCTCCCGCGGCGCCAAAATCTCTTTTGCTTCCTCGGTGAAACCCGGAGCAGCGATCACTTCAAAGAACGTGCGACTCTTGCGGAGGCTGCGTGCAGTATCGGCATCGACGGGTCGGTTGAAGCAGACAATTCCACCATACGCGGACACGGGGTCGGCTGACAGCGCCAACAAGAATGCGGGCTCAGGCCCATCGGGGTGAACCGCCGCACCGCAAGGGTTCATATGCTTGGTGACCACACACGCGGGATCGTCAAAGTGAAACACCGCGCGCAGTGTTGCGTCCATGTCTGCAAGATTGTTGAAGCTAAGCGCCTTCCCCTGAATTTGCTTAACCCGAGCAAGAGACCGTCCGCTTAGCCCCGGTTCCGCATAGAACGTAGCGGTCTGGTGTGGGTTTTCGCCATACCGAAGACGCTCCATGGCGCGGATGGGGACGGCGGTTTCTTCGGGTTGCGACATGTCCAATTCGCGGCCAAACCACCCCGATATAATTGCATCATAGTTTGCAGTGTGTCGAAATGCTTTCCACGCCAGTTCACGCCGCGCATCAAGGGTCATGGTTCCCGTCTGGAGGCGCGCTAAGGCACCGTCATAGTCGGACGGGTCCGTAAGAATGACGACATCGCCATGGTTCTTGGCGGCAGAACGCACCATGGAAGGGCCTCCGATGTCGATTTGTTCGATTACCTGATCGGCGGTCGCATCGCCCTGCGCGATGGTCTCCTCGAATGGATACAAGTTGCAGACTACGACATCAATCCAATCAATCCCGTTGTCGTTCGCTTCCGCGTCGTGCACCCCTCGACGCCCTAAAATTCCACCGTGGATCATCGGGTGCAGGGTCTTCACGCGTCCGTTCATGATCTCGGGGTGACCCGTGTGATCACTGACCATCTTCACCTCAACGCCCCCATCGCGCAGAACCCGAGCGGTACCTCCTGTTGAGAGAATGACGTAGCCCATCCCTGTCAGCCCCTTGGCTAAATCGACGATGGCGGTTTTGTCGGAAACAGACAGAAGAGCGCAACCCGGCATAGGATTCTCCAGTTCAAGCCGCGGGACTAACCTCTGCGGCTCAGGTGTCCCGCAAAATTCGAAAGGAAACCACTTTCACAAGGTTCGGTCCCAACACAAATCCATCCACCAACACCAGATCGCCCTCATGTTCCCGCAGGCGCCCCATGCTTTCTACGACGAGTTCGACCCACGTTCCGGTGGTTCTGTCGCGGATTCTCCACGCACTGCCCGTGAAAAAAAGTTCGCCCACAAACGGCTCCGATCCGTAGCCCGAGTCGACGATACGCCAGCGTTGGACCGACATCGTACGCCCCCACGTGGGCCCGGAAACCTCCACCCTGCAGCCGAGCGCCTCCTTGAGCGCCCCCGAGTCGCCCATCAAGCGGAGCCGCGTCGACCGACCCGTATTTTCGACCAGAACGATTCGGTCATTGTCGGAAAGCACAAGACCGGACCGGGGCCCTGGGGCTCCGCATCCGGCCATCATCAGTGCGATATAGAGTGTCATTTCTGGCCGCCCTTTCCAGGGGGTGGAGGCGACAGGAATCGAACCTGCGACCCCCTGCGTGCAAAGCAGGTGCTCTCCCAACTGAGCTA